>NZ_JAENHX010000006.1:0-263515 GCF_016757845.1 Lysinibacillus sp. HST-98 | reverse complement strand
AAGATGAGATTTCCCATTACGCAAGTAAGTAAGATCCCTCAAAGACGATGAGGTAGATAGGTTCGAGGTGGAAGTGTGGTGACACATGGAGCTGACGAATACTAATCGATCGAGGACTTAACCAAAAAAGTTTGAAACATTCAATGTGCCGTTTATCCAGTTTTGAAAGAATAATTCTTTCAACAAAAAAGAGAGCTTCAAGACGCCGTAATACGCCGTGTATTGGAGGTCGAATAAAAGTCTAGTGATGATGGCAAAGAGGTCACACCCGTTCCCATACCGAACACGGAAGTTAAGCTCTTTAGCGCCGATGGTAGTTGGGGGCTTCCCCCTGTGAGAGTAGGACGTCGCTAGGCGCAAAAAGTCGCTACTGATACACTCAGTAGTGGCTTTTTTTATTTGAGCCGACTATTTTTTATTCATAAATATATAAAAGAAGGTATCCACAATGGATGCCTTCTTTTTAGATACTTAACTTAGTGTGTATGAACTGTAGTAGCTCGTAGTTCGATACGGCGAATTTTCCCTGATGTCGTTTTTGGTAACTCATCAATAAAGACGATACTACGAGGGTATTTATAAGGGGCTGTTAACGCTTTAACATGCTCCTGTAGTTCCTTTGTTAACTCATCTTCATTACATTCTTTGAAGCCTTCTCGTAAGATAACAAATGCCTTTACAATATGCCCCCTAATTTCATCTGGCGCAGCTACAACTGCACATTCTTGTACAGCTTCGTGTTTGTTTAATGCATCTTCAACTTCAAATGGTCCGATCGTATAACCAGATGAAATAATAATGTCATCCCCACGACCTTCAAACCAGAAGTAACCGTCTTCATCACATTTTGCTTGATCACCTGTAATATACCAGTCCCCACGAAATGCAGCTTGTGTGCGCTCTGGTTCTTTATAATATTCTTTAAATAAAGCTGGTGAAGATTTGTGAACAGCAATATCACCAACTTCGCCAACTGGTGCTTCCTTCCCTTCATTGTCGATAATACGTACAATATTACCTGGAGTTGGAACACCCATAGAACCAGGACGTAATTCTGTGTTTTCGAGTGTACCAATTAATAATGTGTTTTCGGTTTGTCCATAGCCGTCACGTACTTTTAGTCCAAAATGATTCATAAATGTTTCGATAACTGGACGATTTAAAGGTTCACCAGCAGAAACGGCACTTCGTAGAGATGATAGATTGTAGTCTTGTAAATTATCGATTTTCGCCATAATCCGGTATTCGGTCGGTGTACAACATAGAACATTAACTTTTTCATCCTGCATTAATTGAAGATAGGTTTTTGCATCAAATCCACCATGATAGACAAATGCAGTAGCGCCGAGCATGATTGTTGATAAAAAAGGACTCCATATCCACTTTTGCCAACCAGGAGCAGCTGTTGCCCACACGAGGTCCCCTTGACGTACACAAAGCCATTTTGAAGCTGCAGTTCTAATATGTGCATATCCCCAGCCATGTGAATGAACAACGCCTTTAGGTTTACCAGTTGTACCAGATGTATAAGAAAGGAATGCCATGTCATCACGTGTAGTAGCTACAGCTGTAAATGTAGCTGGCTGCTTGCTTGCTAATTCATCTAAAGAAGTCCAATCTTCTTTCGCAGCACCGATCACTAGTTTATTTTTCAATGCGTCTACAGAAGAAGTTATTTGATCAACTTCACTAGTAAAAGCCTCATAAGCAATAACTGCACTAGCAGAAGAATGTTCCATCCGATATTCTAAATCGCTTGCACGTAGCATCTCTGAACATGAAATAGGTACGATACCAGCCTTTAAGCAACCTAGAAAAACGAAATAGGCTTCAGGAAGTCGAGGAATAATAACTAATACACGATCACCTTTTTGAAGCCCCTTCTCCGTAAAAGCGTTTGCGTACTGATTCATTTTTTGGTTAAGCTCCACATAAGAAACTGTACGTCTCTCTTGATGTGTATTTAACCAACGTATTGCTTGGCGATCACTATCTTGCGAAAATTTTTCTAATTCCTCTGTGATGTTATAAAATTCAGGTGCAATTAAATCATTTGATACCATCTTGAACATCCTCCCCCAGAAAATTTGATAGAAAATTCATAAAACTATTTTTATTTTAACAATTACAATAATATACAGCAAGAATATTTAATACGTTAAATAGAAATATTAGAATTAATAGAGAACTATTATGCTTTCAGACGGATATGGGAGCAGTCTTCGACAAAAAATATAAAAATTTTCACAAAATGTGTTGCATTATTTATAATGCTTGCTATAATAATAAATGTACTTAAGAGGTTGTCTAAAACCAAAGTGAATAGCATTGTTCCGAAGTAGCTCAGTTGGTAGTAGCACCTGACTGTTAATCAGGTTGTCGCAGGTTCGAGTCCTGCCTTCGGAGCCATTTTTTTGTCCTTTTTTCATAGGCTATAATACATAAAATAATTTGTGAAAAAGCATTGCAATTATTAATTAAAAATGTTATTATAATTCTTGTCTTGTTTAAGACGTAATATTGGCCCCTTGGTCAAGTGGTTAAGACACCGCCCTTTCACGGCGGTAACACGGGTTCGAATCCCGTAGGGGTCACCATTTAAAACATAGGCTTTATAAAGAAAATAAACTGTGATATAACACCTGTTTCTATGGAGGATTAGCTCAGCTGGGAGAGCATCTGCCTTACAAGCAGAGGGTCGGCGGTTCGAGCCCGTCATCCTCCACCATTCTTATAGTGTTATTTCGGAGGGGTAGCGAAGTGGCTAAACGCGGCGGACTGTAAATCCGCTCCTTAGGGTTCGGCGGTTCGAATCCGTCCCCCTCCACCAGTTTTATAAATGATTGGGGTATAGCCAAGCGGTAAGGCAACGGATTTTGATTCCGTCATGCCTAGGTTCGAATCCTAGTACCCCAGCCATTTTTTCTTTTATGAGCCATTAGCTCAGTTGGTAGAGCATCTGACTTTTAATCAGAGGGTCGAAGGTTCGAGTCCTTCATGGCTCACTTTTTTAGAATGAAAATTATTCAAAAGTGTTATTTTAACTACAGATAACTAATCTCTTGCTGAAAACAGTAGGAGATTTTTTTATGTTATTTTTAAATGTATAAATATACACTTTTTTGTAGAGTTGAGCCAAGTGGTATATAGGCTTTACAATAATCTTATAACTTTTAGGGGGTATAAAAACATGAATAAACTTAATATTTCTATTATTGGAGTACCAACAGATTATGGACAAACACGCCGTGGGGTAGATATGGGACCAAGTGCTATTCGATATGCAGGTATTGTTGAACGTTTAGAGGCTATCGGACACGATGTACAGGATCAAGGGGATATTCGTGTTAGTCAAAAGCTTGCAGACGGAGCTGTGGATGAAAAATTACTAAATTTAGAGGAAGTTGTAGAAGTTAGTACTGCATTAGCAAATAGTGTACATGAAGTAGTGGAACAAAAAAAATTCCCACTTGTATTCGGTGGAGACCATAGCATTGCTATTGGAACATTAGCTGGATTAGGTGAGCATTACAAAAATCTTGGTGTTATCTGGTATGACGCACATGCAGATTTAAATACACCTGAAACAACACCTTCAGGCAATATACATGGGATGCCGTTAGCAGTTAGTATTGGGCTAGGACATGAACGTTTAGTGCAAATTCGCAACTATGCTCCAAAAATTAAGCCAG
Organism: Lysinibacillus sp. HST-98; assembly: GCF_016757845.1. Lineage (NCBI taxonomy): Bacteria > Bacillati > Bacillota > Bacilli > Caryophanales > Bacillaceae > Lysinibacillus > Lysinibacillus sp. HST-98. Next base: position 259,823 of record NZ_JAENHX010000006.1, on the reverse strand, counting down.
AAAACGTGATTATTATTGGAGCTCGTTCAGTAGATCCGGGAGAACGTGAATTGATTCGTCAACAAGGAATTAAAGTATATACAATGCATGAAATTGACCGACTTGGCATGACGCGTGTGATGGAAGATGCACTTGCTTATTTAAAGGAACGAAATGTAGATGGTTTACATTTATCACTTGATTTAGACGGACTAGATCCACTTTATACGCCAGGTGTGGGTACTCCAGTTCCAGGCGGAATTACGTACCGAGAAAGCCATTTAGCGATGGAAATGTTACAAGAATCAGGCATGGTAACTTCAGCAGAGTTTGTAGAGGTAAATCCTATATTAGATGAAAAGAATACAACAGCAAATGTGGCTGTTGCATTAATGGGTTCGTTATTTGGTGAAACACTAGTTTAAAGAAAATTTGACAAAAAATTGCCTGTTGCCACATTGCATAAAAATCTTTTGCTATAATTGAATTAAAACGAAACTTTTCTTATCGGTGCTTCGTATAGTATAAGACAGTTGTAAAGGTGGAGAAGTCAACACAATGGATGCGTTAGTAAATAAGAGAATAAAACAAGTGCTTAAAGGCGATCAAAACGCATTTGCCGATATTGTGAGTCTCTATCAGCACAAACTGTACCAAGTATGCTATCGAATGTTAGGCAACAAACAAGAGTCTGAAGACATTGCTCAAGAGGCTTTTGTGCGAGCTTATATGAACTTGCATACATTTGATCAGAAAAGAAAGTTTTCGACGTGGCTTTATCGCATAGCGACAAACCTCTGCATTGACCGTATTCGAAAAAAGAAACCGGATTATTATTTAGATGCAGAAGTAGCTGGTACAGAAGGGCTTGATATGTATTCGCAAATCGCAGCAGACGACCAGCTACCAGAGGAGCAGTTAGAACAAATGGAGCTGCAAGATCGCATTCAATATGAAATTGGACGATTGCCGGATAAATACCGTTCGGTTATAGTATTGAAATATATAGAAGAGTTATCGTTACAAGAGATTAGCGAGATTTTAGATATGCCGCTTGGAACGGTGAAAACGAGAATTCACCGCGGACGTGAGGCATTACGTAAGCAATTAAACAATCTGTAGGAGGGGGAGCGTCATGAATACTTGTCCAGAGCATATTATAGACTATATGCATGATTATTTAGACGGTGACATTAGTCGTGAGCATGAGCAAGAGTTGAAACAACACTTGCATACATGTAATGATTGTAAACAGTTGATGCAAGAATTGAGTGAAACAATCGCCTTTGTGAAGAGTGCTTCCCATATTACAGCGCCTCCGGGTTTTGAAGCAGCAGTTATGGCTCGTTTACCAAAACCAAAAAGTCGAGTAGGTATACAAAAATGGATTCGCCGGCATCCTTTCTTTGTGGCAGCAGCAGTATTTTGCCTATTCATGAGTGCTACATTATTGGGTAGCTTCATGGATGACCAGCATTTCTCAGTAACCAAGCAACCTAATTTAGTTGTGGATGGTCAAACAGTGATTGTCCCTGAAGGAGAAGTGGTAAAAGGCGATATTGTTGTAAAAAATGGCGATTTGATTGTTGAAGGAGAAGTTGATGGCAACGTCACAGTAATCAACGGGCAATATATGGCATCTTCAGCGGTAGTTTCAGGGAGAATCGAAGAAATTGACGAAGTATTTGAATGGTTATGGTATACAATTAAAAATTCTGTTAAGACAGCCATGACATTTGAGGAAAAAGAAGAAACTAAATAACACTCTATACGTCCTAAAAAATAGTGCACGTGAGAGGCTGAAAGGTCTACTCTTCTGAGTAGACTTTTTATTTGAAAAAAGTTACATTTGATAAGAATGTGATATACTTGAATGTGTATGGATTCGTAATGAAAAGTGGGGGATGCCACGTGCAAATTATCGAACATTTCACGGATTTAACGCCTGTGAATATTGTTATTAACTTCATTGATGTACTGCTCGTTTGGTACGTTGTTTATAAAGTCTTAACCCTCATTAAAGGTACGAAGGCTGTCCAATTACTTAAGGGAATATTCGTCATTATTATTGCACGAATTGCAACAGACCTTTTAGGGTTACAAACACTTGGCTGGATGCTACAACAAGTTATTGAGTTTGGTTTCCTAGCGATTATTATTATTTTCCAACCTGAAATCAGACGAGGTTTAGAACAAATTGGACGAGGAAAGCTATTCCAACGCTCATCTAGTCAAGAGGAAGAAGAACAAACAAGACTTATTGAGGCAATGAAGAAGTCTGTAAGTTATATGGCTAAACGTCGAATAGGTGCGTTAATTTCTATTGAAAAAGAAACAGGTCTTAATGAATATATTGAAACAGGTATAGGGCTAAATGCTGAAATTTCATCAGAATTACTGATTAATATCTTTATACCAAATACCCCGCTACATGATGGGGCTGTTATTATGCAAAAAGATAAAGTTACAGCAGCGGCTTGTTATTTACCTTTATCTGAAAGCCCATTTATTTCAAAAGAGTTAGGGACACGCCACCGTGCTGCTCTTGGTTTAAGTGAAGTTACAGATGCTATTACAATTGTTGTTTCCGAGGAAACAGGTGCAATTAGTTTAACATTAAATGGTAATCTCCATCGAAATCTTTCTCTAGAGGAGTTCGAAACATTATTAAGAAAAATGTGGTTCGGATCAGTACAAGAATCAAATGCATCCTCTAAGTTGACTTGGAGGGGGAAAAAGAATGGATAAAATGATGGATAGCCCTTGGGTACTTAGAATCATCGCGCTATTTTTAGCGTTTTTGCTTTTTTTCTCAGTGCGTACCGAGTTGTCACCTTTAAATAAAGCTACCTCAAATGAACAAACGGATGTTATTCGTGATGTTCCAGTGGATGTTTATTACGATAATGAGAATCTTATTGTGACAGGTTTACCTGAAACTGTGGATGTAACGATAGAAGGTCCGATGGCATTGGTTTTAAAAGCAAAGGGAGCTAAGGATTTTTCTATATTTGCGGATTTGAGCAATTTATTGCTGGGAGAACATGATGTAAAACTGCAATACGAAAATATTTCAGATAAGTTAAAGGTGACATTAGACCCTGCAACTGTTCATGTTAATATTGAGGAAAAGGTCACGCAGGAGTTCCGAGTGGACCCTGAAATGAACAAACGTTTAATCGAAGAAGGTTTTATCTTAAAAGAAATGACGGCCAACCCGCCAACTGTTTATGTAACAGGTGCAAAAAGTGCTATTGAAAGCATTAGTTATGTAAAAGCAACTGTTACAGGAGAGCAGGGCTTGAAGCAATCATTTACGCAGGAAGCAGCTGTAAAAGTATTAGATAGAGATTTAAATAAGTTAGACGTGACTATTGAACCTGAAATTGTGAAAGTTCAAGTAGATATAGCCGAGTATAGTCGAGAGATCCCAGTTGTCCTTAACGAAACAGGGCAAGCTGCCGAGGACATTACCATTAACTCATTAACATTTACACCGAAAATGATTAAAGTGTATGGTAGAAAATCAATTATTGACAGTTTAACATCCATTCCAATAACAGTTGACCTGTCAAAAATTACTGAGTCCAAAACTTATGAATTTGATGTAAAATTACCAGATGGTGTGACAAAAATATCTGACAAGAAAATAAAAGTGAAGGCAGATATTACAAAGGTTGAACGAGAAGAACAGCAGAAAACACCAGCTTCTACAGATGAAACGCCACCTCCAACTGAAGAACCTGATGTGACAGATGAGAGTACTCCAACTGATAAAAATACGTCAACTGAAGAATCGGAAGATATTGATTCTTAAACAATATGTGACTATAATTTTATTTTGATTCTAAATCAAAAATCCAATCAGGTTTGTAATTCAGGTTTCATCAAACAAACTGGCAGAGTGGAATATTACTAATTACCAATGAATGAACAAAAGCAGACTTTTCCAAAAGTAAGCGGACAAGTGTCTAATGCTTGATAGAAACTCACTAGGCACTGTCTTGCATTGAAGGAGAGAATAAGTAGAATGGGTAAATATTTTGGAACAGATGGCGTCCGTGGCGTCGCGAATAGTGAATTAACACCAGAATTTGCATTTAAACTTGGTCGTATAGGCGGCTATGTTTTAACAAAAGATGCAACTGACCGTCCAAAGGTTTTAATTGGTCGTGACACACGTATTTCAGGTGAGATGCTTGAAGGTGCACTTGTGGCTGGTCTTTTATCAATTGGGGTAGAGGTAATGCGTCTTGGTATTATTTCAACACCAGGTGTGGCATACCTTACTCGAATTATGAGCGCAGATGCAGGCGTCATGATTTCAGCTTCACATAACCCAGTTGCAGATAACGGTATTAAATTCTTCGGTCCTGATGGCTTTAAGCTAACAGATGCACAGGAAGCGGAAATTGAAGCGTTAATTGATGCGCAAGAGGATACATTACCACGTCCTATAGGCGCAGATTTAGGATCTGTAAGCGACTATTTCGAAGGTGGTCAAAAATATATTCAATACTTAAAGCAAACAGTGGATGAAGAATTTGATGGTATCCATGTAGCGCTTGATTGTGCACATGGTGCAACTTCATCTTTGGCTACACATTTATTTGCTGATTTAGAAGCTGACATTTCTACAATGGGTGCTTCTCCAACTGGCTTAAATATCAATGATGGTGTAGGCTCAACACACCCAGAAGGACTAGCTAAGTTTGTTACTGAAAAAGGTGCAGATGTTGGTTTAGCTTTTGATGGCGATGGAGACCGTTTAATTGCTGTAGATGAAAACGGAAAAATCGTTGACGGTGACCAAATTATGTTTATCATTGGTAAGCATTTAAATGCGGTAGGGCGTTTGAAGAAGCAAACAATTGTTTCAACAGTGATGAGCAATATGGGCTTCTATAAAGCTGTGGCTGACAATGGTATGCAAAGTGTACAAACAGCTGTAGGTGATCGTTATGTTGTGGAAGAAATGCGTGCGAATGAATACAATTTAGGTGGCGAGCAATCAGGGCATATCGTCTTTCTAGATTTTAATACAACAGGTGATGGCTTACTGACAGGAATTCAGCTTGTCAACATTATGAAGGCGACGGGTAAAAAGCTTTCAGAACTTGCAGCTGAAATGAAAATCTACCCTCAGCGTCTTGTCAATGTGCGTGTAACAGATAAGCATGCTGTGACCGATAATGCGAAAGTAGCTACAGTAATTGCAGAGGTAGAAGCTGAAATGGCTGGAAATGGTCGTGTTTTAGTACGTCCTTCAGGTACAGAGCCATTAGTTCGTGTCATGGTGGAAGCAGCAACAGAAACGGATTGCGAGCGTTTTGTCGAGCGTATTGCAGATGTTGTACGTGTAGAAATGGGTCTAACAGAATAAGAAATAGAGTGTAAACCCGATTTCCGTAAACAGGAAATCGGGTTTACTTATTTGAAAGGAATGTTTTAAATAAGCGAGATGGGGAACAGTAATTAGGAGTCACAATAACAAGGAGTGTTTAATTGATATGGCTAAAATTGCTACAGTTATAACAGATATGTTTGAGGACATTGAGTTTACAAGCCCTAAAGAAGCTTTGGAAGCAGCTGGGCATCAGCTAGTAACAATTGATACCGAAGCGGGCAAGGAAGTTAAGGGGAAGCATGGAGAGACAGTGAAAATTGATAAAGGCATTGATGATGTAAAAGCTACAGATTACGATGCATTATTTATTCCTGGTGGTTTTTCTCCTGATATATTACGTGCGGATGATCGTATAGTAGCATTTGCAAAGTCCTTTATGGATGAAATGAAGCCTACCTTTGCCATTTGTCATGGACCACAACTTCTCATTACTGCAAAGACATTAAATGGTCGTGACGCCACAGGCTATAAATCCATTCAAGTGGATTTAGAAAATGCAGGGGCAATCTTCCATGATGAAGAAGTATTTGTCTGTCAAAAACAGCTTGTAACAAGTAGAACGCCAGATGATCTTCCTGCATTTAATAGAGAAATTGTTAAATTATTAGACAGTAAATAAAGGATAGGCACAAGCATTTTAGATGCTTGTGCCTATTTTGTATTACAATGCTTATCAAAGTGCTTATGTATCGCTTTGTCTACATATTTGTCACGAAAATGCTTTAAGACTAGGTGTTTTTTATAACGAAAATTTGACGGATAGCATATGATTGAGTATGATGGAGAAGTTGAAGATGAGGTCCGACCTTATCCTTTAACGTGCGCCTAAGGAGGGAAGAAAGCGCAAAATCGGAAAACAATTATAGCGCCTGAGCTGAAGAAATCGGACGAAAAGATCTTCAGCAGACGAGGTGGAGGTTTATCGAAAATTCGGCGGATGCCTCCCAATCGACATACCCGATTGTCATTTTCCATTTTGAAAGCATTTGAGTGATTGAATGTACAGAAAATGGAGAAGGTATTGTAAAAGCAATAGATAAATAGATGAAGCTTCACATATCGAAGATCGCTATTCAGTTGGCTGAGTAGCTTGTGTGTATTGGAGTGCTTTATTTTTATAAAAATAAAGCATCGCTTGTACATTCAAAAAATTCGATAGGATGAGGCCTAGTTTGTCATTGCATTAAATTGACATTATCGGAGGACGAGAATTATGTGTGGAATTGTAGGATATATTGGTGAATCAGATGCAAAGGAAATTTTATTAAAAGGCTTAGAAAAGCTAGAGTACCGTGGTTATGATTCAGCAGGTATTGCAGTACGTAACGAGGAAGGCGTAACGGTTTTCAAAGAAAAAGGGCGTATTGCAGATTTACGAGAAGCGGTAGATGAAGATGTTGCTGCGAAAATTGGTATTGGTCATACTCGATGGGCAACACATGGTGTGCCAAATCGTTTAAATGCTCACCCACATCAAAGTGCATCAGGACGCTTTACACTTGTGCATAATGGGGTTATCGAAAACTATCACTTATTGCAAAAAACATATTTAAAAGGCATTCCAATGAAATCTGATACAGATACAGAGGTTATTGTGCAATTAGTAGAGTTATTTGTGAAAGATGGTCTAGGCACTGCAGACGCTTTCCGTAAAACATTATCTCTATTACATGGCTCCTATGCACTGGCACTATTAGATGCAGAGGCAGCAGATACAATCTTTGTAGCAAAAAATAAGTCACCACTTCTAGTTGGAATTGGTGAAGGCTTCAATGTTGTTGCGTCAGATGCAATGGCGATGCTACAGGTAACAGATCAATACGTAGAGCTTCACGATAAAGAGGTAGTTATCGTACACAAAGCAAGTGTGGAAATTACAAAATTAGATGGTACTGTAGTAGAGCGTGCACCCTATACGGCTGAGCTTGATATGAGTGATATTGAAAAAGGCACATATCCACACTATATGTTAAAAGAAATGGATGAGCAGCCTACAGTTATTCGTAAAATCATTCAAGCATATGAAGGTGACAATGGTGATTTAACGATTGATGGGGAGATTTTAGAAGCATTACGAGCAGCAGATCGTTTATATATTATTGCAGCGGGCACAAGCTATCATGCGGGACTTATTGGTAAACAATATTTCGAAAAAATGGCTGGTATCCCTGTAGAAGTGCATATTTCTAGTGAATTTGGCTATAACATGCCATTACTTTCAGAAAGACCATTATTTATCTTCATTACACAATCAGGTGAAACAGCAGATAGCCGTCAAGTACTTGTAAAAATTAAAGAGCTGGGCTATCCAACATTAACGATTACCAATGTACCTGGCTCTACGTTATCACGTGAAGCTGACCATACCTTGTTATTACATGCAGGTCCAGAAATTGCTGTAGCATCTACAAAGGCTTATGTGGCACAAGTAGCAGTACTTGCATTAGCAGCCTATGTGACAGCAAAGGCAAATGGCAAAGGCTTAGAATTTGATTTAAAACAAGAGCTTGCGATTGCCGCTAATGGCATCCAAACAATTATTGATTCAAAAGATGTGCTAGAAGACATTGCAGAAGATTACTTGAAAATTGCACGCAACGCATTCTTCATTGGCCGTAATATGGACTTCTATGTCAGCCTTGAAGGTGCCTTAAAACTAAAAGAAATTTCGTACATCCAAGCAGAAGGCTTTGCTGGTGGAGAACTGAAGCACGGAACAATTGCCTTAATCGAAGAAGGTACACCTGTGTTTGCGCTTGTCACACAAGCATCAGTAGGATTAAACATCCGTGGTAATGTCAAAGAAGTAGCGGCTCGTGGTGCATATCCATGTATTATCGCGATGGCTGGCATTGATGAAGATGGCGACCGTTTAGTCATTCCACATGTTCATGAATTACTAACACCGCTTGTATCAGTAGTACCTTTACAATTAATTAGCTACTATGCTGCACTTCACCGACGCTGTGATGTAGATAAACCACGTAACTTAGCTAAATCGGTAACTGTTGAGTAAGAACAAAAATTAGATTTAATATATGTGTAGCTTTGAAATAAAGTTACGATGTTTGTAAAGATGTTGCGAAGCTTTACCCCTTTGGTTATTTTTTAGCCAAAGGGGTGTTTTTTATGTCTAAAAGAACTAGAACATCTAAAGTTGAAAAGTGGATTAAAGAAGGGCGTGGTTCGGGAATAGGTGCCGATTATAAACCATGGTTAAATATTCAAGATGTTTCCTCATTGGGAGGATCCACTCGTTTAAAAGGTATCAAAACAAATAGGCAACATGAATTTCTATCAGATTTGAAACGAAACTACTTTTATTTAACTGAATATTCTGGTTTTGTTGTTGATATTCGAGAACAATTTCCTTTATTGCCGTTGGAAGAAACAATTGTCATTGCAGATGAATTAGGTCTTAAACATCCTACTAACCCTAAAACGAATGAGCCAGTTGTAATGACAACGGATTTTGGATTTAATCTCAAGTGGTCAAATAAAATAAAGACGTTATTTTGATGAAAGTGGCAAGGCAAAACAAGATATTGATTATTTCCATAACGGAGAGGATTTACATTATTTACCACACATTCATTATTGGAATTGGAGTAATCCTATTCCAAGGTCAGGTGCTTACCCAGCGCAATTTTAAAATAAAATAACTATGATGTGATTAAATTGTACCCTATAAGATAGACACTTTAAAAAAAGTCTATCTTATAGGGTACTTTTGTTTATAATGAGAAAAAAGATGTTGGAGTAGAGTGAAATGACCAAAAGATATTTTTAAAAAAAGAACAAGAACAGCTAAACTGTAACTCAAATGTACAAACGGCTAGTGAGAAAGCGATCACCTATACGGACGAATTTAAACGGCATTTTATTGCCGAAAAAATGAAAAAAGGAACAAGAGGAACATGCTGGTTTAGATGTTGAATTAATTGGTATAAAACCATTTAACAGAAGATTCCATTATACCAATCCACAATTCCAGAAACTTGTGAAGAAAATCGGATTAGGGCAATCCATGTCAAGCGCAGGAACTGTTGGGACAATACGCCACAAGAAAAATTTTGAGCATTTTAAAGACGAAACAAATATCGAGAAATGTGAAACATTAGAAGAAGTCAAACAAGAAATTAAGCGTTATATTTGAGAGCAATGGCATTTGAAAAAGCTGCCGCCTGCAAAGTATAGACAGTAGCTTCAACAAGTTGCCTAGCTTTTTTAAAAATGTCCTTTACAATGGGGATAGTTTAGATTTCATTCACTTATCCCCATACTGTCAAACTGGTATGTGTATCATTTTCATTAGTGATATATTTAATATTAGTGTAATGAAAATTTGTTGCACGTTCGAAAAGTTTATGAATAGTTGACTCATCTTTTGAAAAAATTGATACATAGCATGAGTCTATAATTAGAAGTGCAAGTTCACAAGTGCTTTTTAAAAAATCTTCATAACTTTTAATTTCCATTACCTCTTCAATATTTGGAAAAGCTTTTAGGTCAGTAAATATTAAATAATATTCATCAGTTGATATATATTCTAAGAATGATTGACCATTTAAAATAACACTGGGGGGAAATAGTTCTGAACCTAGTGTTCCTTTTTCTTTTTTGTAAGACTCTCCAGGACCTACTGACCAATACCAAGAAGGATTAATTATATTTGATAAAATATCAGATAAAAACTTGCCATATTCATTTTTAATCTCGAAAGATATACCTCGCATTTTAACACCCTTTCTATAATTTTTTAGTAGCTATAATAAATTTTAGTATAAATTTCAAAGACTATAAATTACAAAAAATAATTGTAGTATACGTCAGCGACCAAGGAAGGGTATCTCCAATATAAATCAAATCCTTTAATTTGTGTTAAGTGTCCGAGTCTTTCACAATTTGATATTCCATTCAAGTAGAGGATTAGAGACCGAAATCCAAGAAATCCTGTTAAACTAACATTTCTTGGATTTTTTACTTTGAATATTGTTAATACAATTACAGGTCTTCAGCAATCGGGCGCAATTGTTGAACAACATAGCTGAAAAATGATCAAATTTTTTTATAAAAATCTCATACTTATCTAAAAAGAGTACCTTCATTTTAATCAATCTTTATTCCAAACCAACACGTGCGGCTTTTTTCAACTAACTCAATAAAAAAGTACTTAATAAGGACTTATTAATTTGAATACGTCCTTTTTATTTTAGAAAAGTGCATCTTTTTTTGATGGACGGCTCTCTAATAGATAGGGTGGTGAAAAGGATGGCGGTTAACGAAAAGAAAATAAAACAATCAATCAGAGGGGACCGAGAAGCACTGCTGTTTTTGCTGAATCAAGAAAAAGAGAAGCTTTACAGGACTGCTTATAGCTATGTTCGAAATGAGGCGGATGCTTTGGATGTTTTCCAGCAAACGGTGTTGCTGGCAATTGAGTCGGTTCATCAGCTACGAGAGCCAAAGTATTTCACGACATGGCTGATGAAAATTTGTATCAATGCATCACTAAGTGTACTCCAAAAACAAAAGAACGTAATTTTAATTGATGAATTTAAATTTAACACTCTCTCCACTGAAATCGCAACATCTGATGAAAAGCTGGATTTATTGGATGCCATTTATGAATTAGATGAAAAATATAAAACAGTCCTACTCTTAAAATATTATGAGGATTTAACTTTCGAACAAATAGCAGAGGTACTTGGCGAACCGATTGGTACAGTCAAATCGAACGGCAAAAGAGCGTTAGCGAAAATCAAAAAGACATTGAAGGGAGCGTACATAGATGAACGAACAAGACCGATTTAAGGAGGCAATGAATGAAATTTCTGTTCCTTCTAAAGAATTAGATGCTATTTTGGCTGACGCTTTTAAGCAGGTGAAGAAGCAACGGAAATTCCCCTTTATACGAATAGTTAAATATACGGCTGCTGTGGGAATTTTAACGATGGGTCTCATTTCATCTGCTTTCGTATCACCTGCATTTGCTAACTTTGTAACGAAAATCCCGATTATTGGTCAGGCATTCGACTATTTTATCCAACTGGAAGACTACTATCAAGCATATGAAGAGGTTAGTACAGATATTGGTGTAGTCCAGGAAAGCAACGGAATTGAAATAATTATTGAAAAAGCATTTTACGACGGCAATACAGTAACTCTTTCATATGTTATACGAGCCGAAGAAGATTTTGGCTCATCCCCGACTTTTGAGAAGCTGCCAACGAATATAGTGAATGGAAGCTATGAAGGAGGGTATGTGAATGGTGTTGGCTATGTAGGAATGATGACGTTGTCTATGCGTGATAAAAAACAAGATAAAGTGAATATAGAATGGAGTCCTCAAGCAATTTATTCGGGGGGGAAAGTAATGAAAGGCGACTGGTATTTTGAATTTTCTTTAAGCAAGCTAGAAGGAAAACAGATCATAATTAATGAGCAAGTAAACAAAGAGGGTGTAACGGTGGAGCTAATCGATGCAATCAAAACAGACGTTAATTTAACGATTAACTACTCACAAGATATCGATCTTGCTGTTCATGAAAGATGGAATTATGTTGAGGCCGAGTTGAGAGCGATTGATAATTTAGGCAATAAATATGAAGTTCCATATAATGGTGGATCTGGCACGGAGGATGGGGATTCGAGTGAAGATATCACATGGAATGCAACAATTCATGGACTAGATCCCGAGGCAACATCGATTACATTTTATCCATTCGCTCATGTAAGTAATAGTCAAAGTGATAATAAACGAATTGATTTTGAACCTATTACGATTGAATTAAATTAACTTTATATATGGTATAATATGTATTAAATGTAAAGCGAAATTGTATTAAAATCTAAAAATCTAAGGAGGATTGAGTGTATGAGAAGGATTACTATTTTTGCATAGCAAAGGCTATTGCATAATAAAATAATTGAAAGTAGCCTTTGCTCTTCCTAAAAGAAATATTAAAAATTTAGGAGTGCAAAAATGAGCTATAAAAAAGCAAAGCATATACTTCCAACTGAGTTGGTGGAGTTAATACAGAAATATGTTGATGGTGAATATATTTATATCCCACGAAGAAAAGATAGTAAAAAGAGTTGGGGGTCCAGTACTGCAACCAGAGGAGAATTGGATCTAAGAAATTCTAATATATATAATGATTATCTATCTGGGTTGAATATAGCTTCTTTGTGTGAAAAATACTATTTGTCATCAAAAAGTATTCAAAGAATTGTATTAAAAGAAAAAAGAAAAAGAACAAATTTTTAAATTAAGCCAATGTGGTTTTATGCCGCATTGGCTTATTTATTTTTATGAAATAAGTTTGAGGTTTTTTCAAGTAATGTAAGTCAGATATAATCTAATCAACTCTTATAAAAGGTAAGGGGAACCAGCTAATTAATTTTTGAGACCCAGACGTAGTATATCTAGATTATTGAACTGAAGTGGAAGTATGTATTGGGCGGACATTGTTACTTAAGGAATTTTTTTTGTGCAAAATGAATATTGGCAAAGGAATAGGAAGGGGATAGATATGAACTATTTATTTACAATAGATTGTGGTGACATATTACTGAGATAATTTAGAATTGAAGATGCTGATGCTATTTATGAGCTTACTTCACAACCTGAAGTTTATAATTTTCTGCCAGATTGGCGTTCAACAAAAGAACAACGATTAAACTGGGTCACGAATTATGAAATACCAGACAATAAAAAGTTTTTGTTAGCTGTACCTAATATTAGTAGTGCTAATTATTTGAAGTTGGGAATTATATTGAAGGAAACTGGAGAATTTATTGGTTTCTGCAATACAGGTATTAAAGAAGAGCTGAGTGAACCAAACCGAGAAGTTGTTTATGCAATTTCAAAGCAATACAGTTGTCGTGGATACACAACAACTGCAGTAAAAGGATTGATAAAATATTTGTTTGAGAATACAGATGTAGAGCTACTTAATACAGTTGTTCTACCTCACAATTTAGGCTCAAATAAAGTTATTCAAAAATGCGGATTTCGTATTAATGGAGAAATTGAAATTGAAGACCAAATTCATTTTCATTACACCCTTAACAAAGAGGATTGGAAAGAAAGGGAAAAAATCACTAAGGCTATTGAAATATTCAACTAGTGGGAGTGTTTCAATAATAATGTAGACGTTTACTTACTAACCAAGCAACGTTCCTGTAATAAGTGGACTGAATGTTCTTAGTAAAACATTTAAATGTGAATAAATGTACTTAAACTAACCGGAGCTTATCTTCAATAAGGTACTCAGCAATCGGGCGCAATTGTTGAACAACATAGCTGAAAAATGATCAAACTTTTTTATAAAAATCTCATACTTATCTAAAAAGAGTACCTTCATTTTAATCAATCTTTATTCCAAAGCCATGTGTTTTTGGTTTTAAATAAAGTCATACCGTTTGTTAAAAAATTACACCATTTTATCCCTTTGGATACTATTAATCTAAAGGGGTGTTTTTATCCATAACGAAACACCCCTTGAAACCGAATAGGAGAGCAACATTTCAAATAATGTTCCTTGATATAATTCTCTATGTAATCTAACTATGTTTGAACAAGGAGATGGAAGCATGGGTAAGTTAGCAGGCAAAATCGCTTTAGTTACAGGATCAAGTCGAGGAATTGGCCGCAGTATTGCATTGCGTCTGGCACAAGAGGGAGCCTTTGTCGTCGTTCATTATGGGAAAAGACGTAATGAGGCAGAAGCAGTTGTTCACCAGATCGAACAAAGCGGAGGAAATGCTTTGGCGATTGGTGCTGACCTTAGTACTTTAGATGGTATTCAAGATTTATTTACTACCTTGGATGCTACTATTCGGGAATATACGGGCGGTGGCGGATTCGATATTCTTGTCAACAATGCTGGAATTGGTCAAATTATCAGTTTAGAAGAGACGACGGAAGAATCATTCGATGAGGTAATGAAGATAAATATTAAAGCACCACTTTTTGTTACTCAGCAAGCTTTACCACGTTTAAAAGATGGGGGACGTATTATTAATATTTCATCTTTTGTAACACGTGTAGCTTCACCAAGTGTTTTCACGTACAGTATGTCCAAAGGTGCAATCGACACATTTACGCGTATTCTAGCCAAACAATTAGGAAGCCGGAATATTACGGTAAACGCCATCCAGCCTGGAATTATTAATACAGAGATGAATGCTGAGACTTTGAAAAACCTTGATGGACAAAAATATGCAGCTGGTCTTTCAATTTTCAACAGATGGGGAGAGCCCGAAGATGTGGCAGATATTGTCGCCTTTCTTGCTTCCTCAGACAGCCGTTGGGTAACTGGTCAATTGCTAGATGCAAGTGGAGGATCTCACTTATAGAACATTAATAATCAAGCTTTGTATGGCATGGGCTTCCCCAATCAGGCACTATTGTTGTATAGGCTGTTCTGTTCTAATTGAATTCACGGAGCGGTGGATTATTAAGTTAATTAAGAACAAAGTAAAAGCGGCTCTCCACAGATATGATGTGGGAGGCCGCCTTTTTGTTATAAGCACAGTCACCATTTATTATTGGTTACATCTGATTCACTTAATCGTATAGAAACAAATTAAGAGATCTATTTAGCTTACGAAGCATTACGCAATGATTTCAGAATTACACTCAAAATGAAAACTAGTATAACTGCTCCAATAAGGGCAGGGAAGATATAGAAATCCGAAATTTTAGGACCCCAACTTCCAAGAAGCATACCACCAATCCATGCACCGATAATACCTGCAATAATATTACCAATAATTCCTCCTGGGATATCTTTACCTAAAATTATACCTGCAAGCCAACCGATAAGCCCGCCAATTATTAAAAACCAAATGAAACTCATACTATCCATCTCCTAATTTTGTATTTTAAATATTTTGTTATAGTGTTATATAACCTTTATTGAACTCTTTCAAACTATAAGGAGGAAAAAAAATAAAAATTAGGAGAAGTTTCAAAGGAGATAGCGGACATTGTCATGATACATCCGCTTCATATATTGACCTTTTGTATTTACATAGCAAATAGAAAGGCAAAAACCTTTTCGTTAATGCCTTTTATTTCACTTAGCTTAAATGGATCTTTTATAAGCATTCATTGTCGAAGTGTATTGAAGTATTTTGGGGTTCACTAGTCCCTCACGTAAATCCATCATCCCTAATTGCCCCATTCTACTCAGTAAAGGAATCAACCAACTACCACTTGGGGCACCTTGGAGCACTTTAATTTGGTCGGATGATAACTTTGAAACTTTACTAGCATTAATTGGTTCTTTTGCAGTTTCTATTGTTTCTTGAAAAGCTTTCAAATCAGTTTTATACATATTCACGCCAGTTTGTTCCGTAAAACCTTTATATCCGTAAGCTCCTTGAAGGATAGTTAACCTTATACTCATATCTTCCATAGAAACCATCTTTTAATACACCTCTCTCTTCATAGTATTCAAGCATCTTCATATATCTGCCCTTTTTATATTATCTGTAACACACTTTTATCATCGGGTGATTAACGAAATTTATTAACATTATATAACAATTATTATTTTATTTAATTAAAAGTTAAGGCTGTCACTACACATAAATAATCGGCTAATTCTTCCCTGTTTGATAAACAAAGTATCTGATTATCTAATGGGGGTTTTTTATATTTTTAATATATAAAAGCCTCCCGATGCACGGTAGGTATCCAAGACTTATATAAATTCTAAAATCCCTTGGAATTATAGTATAATCAAGAAATTAAGCTAGATTCAAACCCGGCCCTCCTCTGCTGTTTTGGTAAGTTCAGTAAAATTACCATGAGTTCGCCTATACTACTTAATGAACGATAGCTATTAATTACGGCACTAAAGGTATTTAACCTTTCGATTAAGCACTTGGGAAGCTATTCTGGAATTAAAATAAATTACTCAATAGGAGAAAGGTGGTTTGAAATATGAAAATCCGTAAGATTGATCATGTGGGGATAATCGTCAATGATCTTCCTTCAGCTAAAGCATTTTTTCTTGACTTTGGCCTTGAGGTGATAGGGGAAGGAAAAGTGGAGGGTGAATGGGTGAAGAGGATGGAGCAGGTAATAGGGCTTCAAGATATTAAAGAGGACGCTGCAAAATTGCGAACGTCAGCTAGTGACGCAAATCTAGAAATATTAATGTTGCGAACACCAGACGGTGAGGCGAATATTGAACTTGTAAAATTTAACGCGCCATCAAGTGAAATAGGCATCCAGCATCCTCTAGCAAATACTATGGGTATCCAGCATATTGCCTTCAATGTTGAAGATATTGAAGCCCTCGTTAACAAATTGGTAAAGAAGGGCGCAGAACGTATTAGTGACATTTATAGGTACGAAAACGCCTATAAATTATGCTACGTTCGTGGGCCAGAAGGAATTATTTTAGAGCTCGCTGAAGAAATCAAATAGTATAGCTAATCAACAAGTTTGTTGAGATGAAAAGAAACCACTAAAATGGTTTCTTTTTTGTTTCTATAGGGAGCTAATTTTTACGCTTAAATTTCACCATTTTCCCTCTTGAGGCTCTAAATAGATCATATAGTCGAAAACGAATGAATAATTCTTCACTAAACCTGAAGATAAAAAACCAAAAGGCTATCATAATCCTGATTATTGACATTTATCCAAATAAATTATTGCGTTTTTTTCATTGTTTCGCCCTTTCATAAAATCTATAATAACTCTGTAAATGATAATCATTTTCAATTAAAAATAAATCAGAAAGGGGCAACAAATATGAAGAAGTATATAGGAAAGCGAATTATACTATGGGGGAATTTCCTCCTGTTGCTATTGATATTAGCGGCATGTAGTTCTAATAGCAACACATCTGAGGCGCAGGAAAAGGAAAACGAGAAAAATGCTCAATCTGATGTGCAAGCAGAGGAAAGTGAGACAGCTGTTCAATATACAACGATTACAGGTGAACAGGTTGAAATACCTGCAGATCCAAAACGAGTCGTTTATATTGGTCAGACAGTTGGTGATTTCTTGGCGATGGATATTGCGATTGTTGGTAATAATCTACCTAAAGATTCTCCTAGTTACTATGAAGGCAAACTTGAAGGGATCGTTGATATTGGTAATCCTGCTGACTTAGAGACGATTTTGACTTTAAAACCTGATCTAATTATTAATGGCTATTACAAGGCGGATCCAAATCTTAATGAAGAATTATCAAAAATTGCTACTACGATTCCCTTTAACCCTGCTCTTCCTTATACAGAACGAGTAAAAGAGATGGGGAATATCCTAGGCAAGCAGGAAGAAGTAGCTCAATTGCTTGCTAAGTTTGAAACAAAGTCTAACGAAATGTTTGACAAGTTTCCATTAACAGAAGGGGAGACTGCAACAGTTTTCTATCAGCTAGGTAAGACGCTTTATGTCATGGGTGATCGTAGCCTAGGTGCTATTATTTATGGAAAAAATGGCTTTGCTGTTCCACCAGCAGTACAGAAGAAGATTATTGATGTAGAAGGGGTATCTTTCCTAGAGGTTTCTGAAGAGGTGCTTCCTGAGTTTGCTGGTGATCATTTGTTTGTCATTGTACAAGAGGATAGTGAAAGTGAAGCAGAAGCTGATCGGTTGCTACAAAGCCCGATATGGGGAACTTTGCCTGCGGTCAAAGAGGGAAAAGTTTATGTTGTTCCTAATGAATGGAATACAGATAATTTATTAGCTTTGGAGCAATTGTTCCAAAAGCTACCAGCGTGGATGCGCAAACAGTAAAAAATGTATCCGCCCAATCAATTTTTAAACCGCTAGTATTCTAAATAGCACATACTCGAACAATCGTTAATAATGGGTCATTATATGTTACAATAACGATAATGAGAATCATTTTCAATGTTTGGAGAGTTGCTTATGAATCTGTCATCCTTATATATTAGACTACAACACTATGATCGATTTCAAGTTGACCGAATAATGTCAGCTAATAGCCATAATGAGGGAATAAATAATCATGAAACAAATTTATGTACATTATTGATAGCACTCAGTCCTGACATACGACTATATGTAGACAAAATGGCAATCGATCTACGACAAGGAAGCTGCACGCTCATTTTACCTGTACAAAGCTACACGGTAGAGTCAAGAAACAAAGAGGCACAGCTTGCTCGCTTTACCTTTGAAACCTTTGAGGTAGAAGGAATGACCTTGAACCGAATTGCTCATCCACCCTTGCTTTATGGTTATCCCTATCATCTGTTATTTTCTCAAGTCAAGCAGGTATTAGGAAATGAAGCATGGATAAATAATCGATTTTGTTCCTCTCTATCCACATTAGAAATGGCCATGTTGCAAGGTAGACTTCAGCAAATTCTAGCTATGATGGTTCAGTTAGATGAACAAGCTAACCTGTTACAGAACGAAGAAAAGACAAAATTGGTTCAACAAACTGTACAGTACATAGAACAGCATTATGATGAGGACTTGACAGTTGAACAATTAGCTAACATGGCTGGAATGGTAAGATGGCAATATAGTCAAAAGTTTAAAGTATTGACTGGTAAAAAGCCGACTGATTATTTGACTCATGTACGTATAAACCAGGCAAAAAAACTTCTTAGTAATTCCACTGAGCCATTGAGAAAAATAGCTCGACAAATTGGGTTTAAGGATGAATATTATTTTAGTCGATGCTTTCATAAATTAACTGGAAACACCCCACGTGAATATGCAAACATTCACCTTTATACTCCAGAAAGAACAGTTATCGATTCATTTGGTAGAAAGATTCATGTTCCTAAAGATGCAACACGTATTGTGACTGATGGCAAATTTACACTTGGGGAATTACTTGTTCTAGGCATGCCCCCTATAGGAGCGGCCATCTCAATCATGAAAGATAACGTGGTTTATCACAATAAATTAAGGAACATTCATAGTATTGGGCATTGGGTCGATCCGGATAAAATAGCACAGCTGCAGCCAGAGTTATTATTGCTTAGCTATTTTCATCCTGAACATGATTTGCAGAAACTAGATGCAATTGCGCCTACTATTATACTGAGTAGCAAGCTTAGTCTATTTGAGCGGTTACGATATATTGCTAAACTATTTGAACGGAGTAAAGCGGCAGAGAAGTGGATTACTACATATGAGAACAAAGTAAGATTGTTACGTAGGCAATTAGCAGATGTTTATGTTGCTGGGGAGACGGCGACTGTTTATCTCAAGTTAGATACTAAATATTATGTTATGTGTCAGACTGGATTGGCTGCCAGCTTGTATGAATCTCTTAGCTTTCGTCCTACTCCTAAGGTAATGCTGCTAATCGAGCAAGGGCAAGCATGGATAGAAATTCAGCAGCATCAAATAAATCACTATGCTGGAGAGCGTAATTTTATCTTGTCTTCCCCAAAAGAATTACTAACGATTACGCACTGTCCACAAATCGCCACGTTAATCGAACTAGCTCCAGGTAAGACTCATTTCATAGATTTTACATGGAATCATTGTGATCCCATTACACGTGAACGGTTGTTAGAGGTACTACCGTCTATTTTAAAGAAGAAAATTATTCAATAATCAAAAATTAAAACTCGATACATTAGCTGGATCGAGTTTTTGCCATTAATCGTATAATTGCTCAAAAAATAATCCTGATATAAATCTTTAAAGCCTGTATGAAATTTCTGGTATAATTACATATATCTATGTTTATTTTAAGGAGTGATTTTATGAAAAAGCTATTTATTATAACTAGTTACTTAGGTTTTTTTATAGTAGGAGGTTTGACTTTTACCTACTTTTCAACAACGGAAGCAGCAAGTGACCTGAAAAAGATTAGCGTGTCTCAGGATCCAATTAATTACTATGTAGATAAGGTTGAGAAAGTACCGCCAGAAGGTCAATCTGGATTTAATTATCAAGGCACAATATATGTCCCAATGCGATTTATTGCTGAATCTTTAGGTGAAGAAGTAACATGGGATGGGAAAACAAAATCCGTTTATATTGGTGATGTTCCAAAATTCATCGCTTTAAAAGATGTAAAACCTATTGGAAGTGATGAAGACCACTTCTTCCACAATCCAAGCTCTGTCATTATTAGTACAGGTGAAAAATTTGAGCGATCCTATCAGCTCGGTGGTTATCATGGAGGAGGCGCAGTTCAAGACCATGCAGTGGAATACTTAGCCAATGGAAATTACAAGGGATTCGAAACCTATTTGGCACCAATTAAAAAATTAGCAGCTAATTCCTTCGGAGCAGGTTTCTTGAAAATTTACGCAGATGGTAAATTAGTTTTTGATAGTGGAGCAATCAAAGATAAGGTAAAGGTTCATGTTAAATTAGATGGAGTTTCAAAGGTGAAGTTTGAACTGGAAGGTAGTGGTTTAGGTATAGTAGATCCTAAATTTATTCAATAAACCTTCTACCTATTAAACAAAAAAGACGATGACATACTAATTTGTCATCGTCTTATTAAATTCAACCTCTTCATAACTATTTCAAAATAGAGAAATGTCAATACATATTTGTAAATATTTGCACTTTTACTTATAAAATAGTTGGAGAGTATATGGTATAATTTCATACGATACTGATACATAAAATAGGAAAAGGGAGAGAAAAGAATTTGATGAAAAAGATGATGAAACGAACGGGTGCAGCGTTGCTTGGTGCCTCATTAATGCTGACGACAGTTGTCCCTGTGATTCATGCTGAAGAGCAAACAACACCCCTAGTACCGTCGATAAGCGAATGGGCAATAGAAACATTAAATGAGGGCGAAAAATACGGGGTCTACTCAACTGATTGGTACTTCGATGGTTTTCTTCAGGAAATTCCAGTGGACAAAGTAAATGAACTACTAGCTTTAACAGAAAAGAAGATTGCCTCTCTAGGCTTAGCTGAAAATAAACAATACAAACCAGTAAGTGTGAAAAACGATAATACACGTGGTGATATTGTCAATCGCTTGTATAATATTGTGGCACGGTATGATTTACCTGTTGGTACAGATGCTGTTCAATTTATGAAAGAGCAACATATATTACAAGGCTCTCCAAATGGATTGCAGCTAGAGAAAAAGGCAACCACTCAACAGGCTGTTTTGCTAGCTATTCGTTTCATTCAGAGTACATATGCACTTGCAGAGCAAGGATCTAAAGGGGTTGCTTGGGTAGTAGAGGACGAGGATACGCTTATCTACTTATTAGGTTCTATTCATTTAGGAACACCAGACTTATATCCATTCGATAAAAAATTAGTAACGGCATTTGATGAATCGGATGCACTGTTAGTAGAGGCGAATATCTTGGATACGGAAGCACTAGAATACTATTCGGAGAAAGCAATGTATACAGATGGCTCAACATTGAAAGATGCTGTTGCACCAGAAACATATGCGAAGCTTGAACAAGTAGCAAAACTTTATGGTCTGCCAATGGACCAGCTAACAGTTCAAAAGCCGTGGATGCTTTCGAGTGCATTATCGATGCTAGCTATGGACGATTCATTTGGTATGACACCTCAAGAGATGGCTATGCACGGTATCGATATCTACTTTTTATTAAATGCACAGTTGCAGCAAAAGCCAGTAATTGAATTAGAAGGTACAAGAGCACAGGTTGATATGTTTGAAGGATTATCACCAGAGGCACAGGAGCAGTCATTAGTCGCTGTACTGGATAGTATTATTCATCCATCGGAAGAAAATCAATCTGTAGTACTTCAAGAGTGGTTTACAAGCTGGAAGCAAGGAAATGTTGAAGAGTTTGCAAAAAGCTTCCAAGCAATGGAAGGTACATCATCTGAATTTAATGAAATGCTATTTGGTCTACGTGATGAACAAATGGCCAAGAAAATCATGAATGTACTGGAAGAAAAAGAAGGTAAGTACTTTGTTGTTGTTGGTTCAGGTCATTTCCTAATTGATAAAAATATTCGCTATCATTTAGAGAAAAACGGCTACAAGGTAAAGCCATTTTATCAATAAAGAAAAACTAAAAAGGCAACCCAAAGCGATGAACTTAGCTAAGGGTTGCTATTTTTAGTTGCACCGATATTCTTCAATAGATATGATTATCTAAAGAGATACTTTTATGTAAAAAAAGACCAATCATTCGTTTAGATAATAGAAAGGGGACTTATGAGCATTGCTAGGAAGTATTGGCTCATTCTATTTGGCTTTGGTTTCTCGTATTTAGGAAATTGGGTAAATCTAGTTGCCCTCAATTTATTAGTTTGGCATTTAACAGAGTCGCCTACTGCTATGGCGAGTATATTTATTGTAGGACCGATTGCTCGAATTTTAACAAGCTTTTTTGCAGGCTCCATTATTGATCGATCGAATAAACAAAAATTAATGATCTATAGTGATATTATTCGTGGCATATTGATTTTATTGTTACCTTTTACGTCCTCTATTTGGCTCATCTATTGCGTATTATTTTTATCTAATATAGCAAGTAGCTTTTTTGGACCAAGTAGTACCTATTATATTTCAAAATATATTCCAGACGAAGATAAACAATCCTTTAATGCAATATTAGGAATGTTTAGCTCAGGCTCATTTTTAATTGGGCCAGCATTGGCTGGGTTTATCATTGCCATTTCCGATGTATACGTAGCGTTTTGGTTTAATGCATTGACGTTCTTTATCTGCGCGCTCTCTATTTTTAAGCTTCCCGCAGTAGAAGATCATCAGGCCATGCACCGAAAACCTATTACTTGGAGGATGCTAAAAGAGGATTATGGTATTGTCTACGCTTATATTAAAAAAGAGCAAGTCTTTGCCAAAGTATTTCTTTATTTTCAAGGTGCATTGATGATTGCCTTTGCATTAGACTCACAGGAAGCTACATTTATTAAACAAAACCTACAAGCTTCAGATAGTCTATACGGTGTCATCGTTAGTATCGCTGGGATTGGGGCAATAATTGGTGGAGCAATGGCTGCTCGCTATGCTAAAAGGTTTTCAACAAGACAATATATTGTTTATGGTCTGCTTTTGACCACAATTTGCTATACATTGTTTTACTCTTCACCGAATGTGATAATGGCGATTGTTAGCTTTATAGCATTAGGAATATGTATGTCATTTTGTAATGCAGGCTACAGCACCTTTTATCAAATAAGTGTACCCACATCAATTATGGGCCGTTTTGGTAGTGTTTCCACAATGGTCATTAATGTGCTACAGATTGTCTTTACGTTAGCCTTAGGATTGCTAGCGGAATGGCTCTCCCTACAAATGGTCTGCATCGCCTTTGGAATCGTAGCAACTTTCATCTCTCTAGTTTTATATGTATTTATGCATTCAAAATCTGCCTATGAAGGTTTGAAGGAAGAGCTTGTCTAAAAGTCCTGTCAGGCTATTAAATGGCGAAACTTAATTGCTTCTAATGAAGGTAGAATTATTGGACAGATAGCGATTAAAGGATGTTATTTTAGTAAAAGTTAGCACTCATATAATGATAAAATCATTCCAAAATAACCTTATGTCACAATTTGAGGAGGTTAACATGGCTAATTTAAGACATCGAAAACCGGATGATCGATCCAATAATGTTGAACGCATTCGTGATATTGTTAAAAATACTGAAGAGAAAGTGCAGGAGGCAGAAATGAGTATGGAATTTGCAGATCCTCTAGAAAGTAACAGGCTAAAGGAAAAAAATAAGCGACGTAAACAGTCAATTGAAGCTTTAAAAGAGGAAATGAAAGATGAAATGACAGCAAGAAAAAAAGGCGAAATTTAAAATTAGTTTCTTGAAAAATCAAATGTGATTTATGATATTGCCTACACTTACCATTCCCCAGTTGGCAAAAACAGATGGATTAGATGTTCTATAATGGACTTCTATATTGCCATCTGTTTTTATTTTGCACATGTTAATTTGATTTTTTTACATAAACACTAAATTAAAAAAGTACGTATATGAATTTCTTAAAAAAATGAACCTTTTCTAGTAACCATTTGTTTATAACGTAGAACCATCAGAAAGGAGTGCCTTGAATTGACAGAACGTGAATTATTCGATTCATACAACAAAGATGTTTACCGTACCTGTTATTACATGCTACGGAACGCCCAAGATGCGGAAGATCTCTGCCATGACGTATTTGTCACCGTCTTTCGTCAGGATTGGAGAAGTGTAGAGCATACACGTGCTTGGATTTTACGAATTGCGATGAATCAATGTTTAAATTTGCTTAAAAGAAAGCAGGCTCAGTTAAAAAAAGTGAGCCAGGTACAGTTGCTACAGGAGCAAACTACGGCATCAGTTAAATCTGTAGACACCATTGTATTGGAGAAGGCCGCTGAGGAGGAATGGGAGACACTACTCAGACAGCTACCAGAAAAGTTAATGGCTGTTGTCACCCTACGCTACATTGGTGAGTTATCATTAGTGGAAATTGCGGAAACACTAAAGATTCCAGTGGGAACAGTGAAATCGAGACTCCATAAGGCATTGAAAATCATGCGCAAAAAACTAGAACAAAATCAAAATTTATGGTTGAAGGGAGAGAATCAATTTGGAACGCATTGAAAAGCAATGGAAAAAAGAGATGAACGCAGACCATAACATAAAGTATCCTGACTTTGAACAAATGTGGAACAGTATCCAGCAGGATGAACTAAAAATGGTAGATGAACCGATCGAAGTTCTACCTCGAAAAAGAAAGAGATTTGTTTTGGTTGCAGGATTAGCCGTCGCTCTAATGGCTACACCTGTCTACGCAGCACTGAATTATGATTGGTCAACTATTCTTTCTTATAGAGCTGGTATTCAGTCTGCATTAGATCAAGGCTTAGGGCAGACGATTGAACAATCTGTTACGAAGGATGGGTTTACGCTAACTGTACATACGGCGTTTATCGATGATAACAGAACCTTTCTTTTGTATAGTTTGAAACCTGATGCCTCTTGGGATGGAGAGGATATAGGTTTTGAACATACTAGGCTGAAAGATTCAAAGGGTAACTTTATTGAAGGGAATTATACACATTCTTGGAATGAGGAGCTTGGTACCTTTCAGGGTTATTTTGAAACGGATTGGGTTGCTGAAGGACAGATGACAGATGTGGAGCTTATGATGGAGAATATTCAATTCATCAGCGATAAGAAATATTCTATCGACTATAATCCTAATGACTTAACTACGCAAGTGTTTCCTATTCAAAAGGACGGAGTTGACACGGTGTCTATTCAATCTTTTGCACAAGATGAGGGTAAAATATTGCTTAAAACGGCAGTTACACTTACAGATTTAAAAGTCCGAAATACAGGGATATTCATTGAGGCGATTAATAATACGAATGATGCAATTGAAACAGGGAAAAGATCTTTCATGGGAAAACAGGGAGCAAAAGGAGAATATTTTAGCCAGCAACTATTCGAGTCTGAAGCCTTACAAGAAGAGGGAACTAAATTCCAAATTTCTTATAATCGCATACTAGAAACAAAAGAAAGTACTTGGAATATGGAACTAAATCTCTCTAAAAAACAACTGGAAAATACGTCATTTAAGAAAGTACTAGATATTCCAATTGACAATGTGCCTGGTGGAACTAAAATTCATGAAATGACGGTTACACCGACCCAAGTTCGATTGATTCTTACTCAAGAAAAATATGAAACTTTCCCTTATATGGATTATCAACTGGATGTAGGTGGAACTTTATTGACTGGGTATATTTCGGGTGAGGATGGAAATCCTAATGAAACAGAGCTACGCTTTGAAATAACTGGACTAAATGCAGCTTCTTTGGAAAATCAGCCTTTAACTTTCGTTGCTAAGAACCGTGTTGAAGGTTTATACGGAGACGACAATTCAATCCAATTAACGAACATATCAGCAAAGCCTCAAAGTGTAACATCTAATATAGCAGGGTACCCAATTTCATGGACTTATTATATGAAGGACAATAACCTCTATGTGGAATCATTAAGCCCTGATTCAGGGTTTGCTGGAGTCAATCAAACCTATTATTTAGAGGATAAAGAAAAAATCTATGGAACGCCTGAATTTATGGGCATTCTTGAAAATAACAAAAGAATGGATGTTTATGAGAATTTTGACAAGAAGGAGCTAGAAATTCTCATTTATAAATATTTAACTAACAAGCCAAATGATGAGCTACGTATACCCCTTACATTTGGAAAATAACTAAATTAGTAACCCCATCTATTTGACTCTTTACTATTCAAATAGATGGGATTTTTGTTATAAAGATTAAAGAGCTTTACATAAAAAGAAATGTATCATATAGTTTAGTTAATTTAAATAAATTAATTATTACAGGAGAAGATACATGACCTCTAACGAAAAAACACAAAAATCTTTTGCTTATAAGCTTGGATTAGGTATTATTATCTTTTCACTTTCTTTATGGTTAATCCCAATTATTACACCTTTCACACCGATACCTACAAAAGTAAAGGCAGGAATTATACCAGGAAGTATTATTTTGGCTGAAATCTTATTTTGGCTTGGTGCTTTACTTGTTGGAAAAGAAGTAGCCAACAAATTTAAAAGCTATCTAAATCCTAAAAAATGGCGAGAAAAAGGTGACACTCAAAAAAATGAAGAATAACCAGGTAGCGGAGCAAATAAATAAAAACATTGAATATATTTGGATCATGCTTGAGAAAATGGAAAGAGCTTATACTAATTTCTCCTTAAATAATCAGCAATATGTTCTTTTAACATTAGTGATGCGTCATCCATCCTGCACACCTTCAGAACTAGCATATAAAATGGCTATTACAAAAAGTGCAGTGAGTCAGCAATTAACCAAGCTTGAACAGGATGGCTATATAGTGAAAAGGCAGCATGAGGAGGATAAGCGTGCCTTTTCTGTTGAATTGGGTGAGAAGGGTCTATTATATAAACAGAAAGTTGATGCCTTTAATCAACAGATTACGAAAAAGTACCAGGCTAACTTAACAACTGAAGAGTTAGCTAAAATGTTAGCTACTCTAGAAAAAATGAAAAAAATACTGTATGAATTTTAGAAAAAGTTTGACATTTTATTGGGTGTGTCTTATAGTAACCCTTAATATAAAAGGGGGAATAAACATGGTCATTACTCTTGTCCAATCATTCACAATAAAACATCATCATCATCACTAGTCTTGCTATCTTTATTAACTTATTAATATTGAATAGGAAGACTATTTCTCATGTAATCGTATAAATAAAGCTGATTTGAAGCTTTATCGTTATACGGTTTTTTTATTGCTTTAAAAATGAGGAGGAAATGATGATGAAAAAAATGGACTACCAAAATGTTCGAGGAACACAAGATTACTTACCAGAGCAGGAGGCTACTCGTCGTGTGATACGACGTACGTTAGAAGATACATTTATAGCCTATGGCTGCAAGCCGTTAGAAACACCTATTCTTAACTATACAGAGCTGATGGCTTCTAAATATGGTGGTGGTGCTGAGATTTTACAGGAGATGTATACATTAACAGATCGAGGTGAGCGAGATTTAGCGTTACGCTATGATTTAACAATTCCATTTGCAAAAGTTGTAGCGATGAATCCAGCGATTGCTATGCCATTTAAACGATATGAGATTGGCAAAGTGTTTCGAGATGGCCCGATTAAGGCTGGTCGTTTTCGCGAATTTACACAATGTGATGTTGATATTGTTGGAATAGAATCACAGGCTGCTGAGGCGGAGCTAATGATGATGGCGATAGATGCCTTTGATCAGCTTAAATTGAAAATTAATCTCCAATTTAATAATCGCAAGCTTTTAGTCGGTTTGCTGCAATTATTTGAGGTTGAACAGGATCAAATGAATCGCGTCATTTTAACGTTAGATAAGATTGAAAAAATAGACGAGAAAACAATGCTCATAGAATTGAAGGCATTGGGGTTATCAGATAATAGTATTCATAAAATAAAACACTTTTTAGAGAAACGTCCTCAAATAAGTATGGCGTATTTTGAAGGATTCGCGACCGAGAATGTCTTTTTACAACAAGGTTTACAGGAATTAATGGAACTAACTTCTTATTTAGAGGCACTTGGAATAAGTGAGCAATGTATTTTCAATCCATTTTTAGCAAGAGGACTTGAAATTTACACAGGAACAATTTATGAAATTTTTTTAGCAGATGGAACAATCCGCTCAAGTATTGGTAGTGGGGGACGCTACGACAATGCGATTGGTGGCCTTTTAGAGACAAATCAAACCTATGCTACTGTTGGTATTTCATTTGGTTTAGATGTCATCTATACAGCATTAGAGCTATCGGGAAAAATAGAGCAAAACGCTCCTAGCGTGGATATTTATATAATTCCTCTGGGAACAGAAAAAGAGGCACTAAAGCTAGCAACTGCATTACGGCGAGAAAAATATAAGATAGAAGTTGAGCTAAGTGGGAAAAAAGTGAAAAAGGCGATGGAAAAAGCCAATCGTGAAAACACGCCGAAGGTTATTGTATTAGGGGATAACGAGGTCAATCAAAATATGTATAAAATAAAAGATATGAAAAGCGGTGAGGAAGAAATCGTTGCGTTTATCTTTTAAACACTATAGCATGGAAAAAACGGCTGATCCCACTCTATTATAGGATTTGAGCCGTTTTTTTGGTTATTTTTCCGATTTAAAAACCAGTTTCCATATCAAGATGTTGATGAAGAAAAGCACAATGAAATATATAGTAGCGCCGTATGTTATCTGAGCTATCAAATAGTGAAGCCCTACAAGTAAGCCTAAAGGAATCAATAATAAAAGAATCTTCCAGCCTTGTGCATCGTTAACTTCATCATAGGGTTTGGTAAAGGGTAATTTGTTTGTCATCATGACGAAACAAAGGATGGTATATAACCAGCTTGTTATCAAAACAACTAGTAAATCAGGGATAATTCGAATACCATAAATATAGCTAAAGACTATACTTAGTACTAAAAATAACGGAGTATACAATTTAATTAAAAATGCCTTTAAGCTACCTTTTTGTAAATCTGTATAATCTTTAAGCGGGAGCGTTTTATAAACCCATGCGGCCTTATATTTAGCAGAGTGACCAAGCATAAGGACAGCGGATGGTATAATCATCATACTAAAATAGATATTTAAATAGCTTATACTACTAGCATAATCGACTTCTTCCCCTCTGCTAAAAGTAAACATAAAAATAAAGGGAATAATAAATGAAAAACCTAAAGATGGGTAGACCTTTAGCTTAAACTCTCGCTCTTGCTTCATCATCAGAGTTGCGAAGCGATAGAAAGCTCGTTCCTCGTGTGTTCTACATACAATGGTTAATAAAAACGACTTTAGTCGATTATTCTTTTCCTTTTTAGATTTACTTGTACTTAGCAGTTTTTG
The DNA here is from genome assembly GCF_016757845.1 of Lysinibacillus sp. HST-98. NCBI lineage: Bacteria > Bacillati > Bacillota > Bacilli > Caryophanales > Bacillaceae > Lysinibacillus > Lysinibacillus sp. HST-98. The sequence continues at coordinate 230,087 of NZ_JAENHX010000006.1, read as the reverse complement.
GAGATTACGTTCAAAGGTTGGTATGAGTTTAATATAGATCCAAATTGAAATAATAGGTACAATCACTGCTAAGATGGTATAAATGGCTGTCAATAAGGATGTGTCACCATGCAGTATGAGTTCATAAGGCGCAGCAAACCACATCGGTATTAAGAAGAGGTTCCACCAATGAAACGACACTACCATATCTAAATTGACGAATTCAAAGGATCGAATAAGAACTTGATAGCCAATCATCAGCATTAGAGATAAAGCAATTTGTACATAATTAATCATATCCTTCAGCTTTTCACCATCGAAGAAGCGTAAAATGGCAATATATAAAATGGCTGTGATGGCAACTATAAATAAATTCATTAATAGAATTTCAAGACCTGTTAAAATAAAAAATACAATCCCTTGAGTAAAAAGGCTGACTATTAGAGGGATGGCTGTGAGGGCCAATGTTAAATAAGATAAATAAATAAAAATATGCATAAATTTTGCTGCATTAATTGTTTTAGCCGAAATAGGCTTAGTTGAAAGTATGCTTTTATCTCGTATATCTAAAAGCACAGAAGAAAAGTCAGAAATCAATGAAGTCATAATCAAAAAGATGATCATTGCAAAGGCAATACTCATCTGAAATAGAAAATTTTGACCAAATCCCATAAGCGGGATAAGTATAAGCCCGAATAACATATAAATCCATAGAGACTTAATGTAGCCGTACTTTTGATTGTCTTTCTTTTTGTTTTGATTAAATAGGGTAGGTACTTTCCGTTCATCCATCGTTAATTTTATATGGAGGATTTTTCTCATCATGCCATAATCAATGCCCATTTTTATAAAAAGCCATCGGAATTTATCAAGCAATCGTAGCGTTTTGAAATCTGTCATAATCGTCCTCCTCGAACGACGGACACAAATTTTTCTCCGATTTCCTGATGTTCATGAAATCCTGTTAACTGGTTAAAAATCCTTTCTAATGTTCCTTCGGTATTATCTGCTTGTAATTGGGCAAATGTTCCATCCGCTGCGATTTTTCCATCATACAGCAGAATGATACGGCTACTGATTTTTTCAACGACATCCATAATGTGGGATGAGTAAAATATAGTCTTTCCGTTCGCAGCTAGTTGCGTTAAGATTTCTTTAAAAATCATGACACTGTTTGCGTCTAGGCCATTGATTGGTTCATCTAAAAATAGCAGGTCTGGATTATGTATTAGGCTTGCAATAATTAGTAGTTTTTGACGCATGCCTTTAGAATAAGAGGAAATTCTAGAATGGTACGCTTCACCAACTCCAAACAGTTCCATTAGTGATTTGGATTTGTCAGCCGCCTCCTCTAGCTCTAATCCATATAGCTGGCCGATGAAGGTTAAATACTCATAGCCTGTTAAGTTATCATAAACATCAGCGATTTCAGGAACGTAACCAATTCGCCGTTTATAATCAATTTGATCTTGTCTTATGCTTTTCCCAAAGAGCTTAATTTCGCCACCATAATCACCTTCTAGCCCTAGAATAAGTTTTACAGTTGTACTTTTACCAGCGCCATTGGGGCCAATATAACCAATGATTTCACCTCTAGCTGCATGAAGGTCAATTCCTTTCAGGATTTCCTTGTTTCCATAACTCTTCGTTAAATTCGTAATTGTTAAAATCTCTTCCATTCTATAGCCCCTTTCAGTTATTTAGAAAAATTAACCATAATTACACTATATCATATTAAAAGAGAGGATATTCCTTTAGTTTAAATGAAACCAGTTCATTCCTAGCCTTGTCTAACGTTATAAGAGGGGAGGGATCGTCATGACACCTAATGAGAAAGAAAAATTGCTTTATGAAGTAATGAATCAGCATGGAGATTATTTAAAGCGATTAATTTATACATATGTAAAAGAACCACAAAAGACAGAGGATCTTGTACAAGAGGTTTTTATTAAATTTTATAAAAGCATCGATGTCTTTGAAGGACGTTCATCCGCTAAAACCTATTTATATCGAATAGCCGTAAATGAATGCAAAAATTATTTGAAAAGCTGGCATTATAAAAAAGTTGAAGTGACGGAGAAAATGAAAAACTGGCTAAAACGAGACTCCCTAGAACTGGATATTTTACAACAAGAGCAGAATCAGTCTATAGGGCAATTAGTCAATTCTTTACCCACTAAATATCGTGAAGTGATTTGGCTGCATTATTATGTTGAATTATCAATAGCAGAAATAGCTGAAGTGTTAAAATGCTCACCTAACACCGTAAAAACAAGGTTAGCCAGAGGACGAAAATTAGCAAAAATTACGATAGAGGAGGGTGATTTAGAATATGAATATTAAAAATGAACTTGAGAAATCTATACCTACATCTATTAAGCTATCCGAGAATGATAAAGCGAGTATTCAGGCTAAATTACACCAATCTCACAAACCTAAATATCAATGGAAGCCTTTAATGGTTTCAATATTTGCGGTTCTCCTAATTGGAATCAGTCTCATACCTACTATTCAAAATGTGGAGCAAAATATATCGCCAACGGATTCTTCCCTAGCTATTCCTGATGAGCAAGAGGATACAGTTGGAGAACCACTTCCACCGCTTACAGAAGAAATGAAAAAGCAGTACTATAAGCAATATGTAAAAATTATAGAAGAAGCGATGGAATTGAAATCAGGTTTAAACATTGCTGTTGGACCAATTGAAGACTTCGAAGATGAATATTGGATTTCACCTGAAGAATTTGAAAAGAACATTCAATCTTGGGTGAAACAACACTTAGCCACAGAACGAGAAAGAATTAATAATTACCTGATTACACCAGAACCTGTAATTACGAGTGAAGACGGTAGTACAACTAAAAAGACCTATATGTACTTCCCTGATATTTTAAGAACTGTGGAGGTAACAGGGGATTTTGAAACACAATATAATGCATCTCGCAAACGCCAAATGTTTTCTTCTGTTGAAAATGTTTCTACAAAACTAATAAAAACGCAATCAGGAACGTGGAAGCAAACCTCCTATAAAACAGCTTTAATTGACGACGGGCGAACATTTAGTATTCAAATAGAAGGGATTTTTGAATTAAATAACGCTCAATTTGAGAAGAGATTTACCATTGAATTTTACTGTGATGAAAACGGAAAAATCTATTAATATTACTTTAAAATTGAACAAGCTTCATTTTCCCTCTAATTTTTATTCTTTGCTGTCACAAAATGGTGATGAATTTAGTTATACAGATAGAGAGGAGGAAGCTTGTGACTATACCAACTAAATCCAATAAGAATATGGGCGCAGATATAAAAGCTATAGTAGAGAAAGTTCAAGCAGGGGATATCCAAGCTTATTTGCTCAAGCGGTCAATGAATATGAAACTTTGAAGGAACAGCTTACCTATCATTTCAAGGTGATCGTCTAACATATACCCTGAAAAAATAGCCTTTCATTTAAAAGATGATTACTCAAGATAAAAATGAAGGCTATGAAAAATATTAAAAAAGCCATTCTCAACAATATAGAGAATGGCTTTCTTCTATAATATAGTAGTCTATCTAGCAAGTTCCACAACAGTATCATAAAAAATATTAGTTGCTACAACAATATCCTCATCTGAACTGTATTCTAAGGGATTGTGACTAATACCATCCTTTGAGCGGACGAATAGCATCCCAATCGGTGCAATTTCAGCAATATTCATTGCATCATGCCCAGCACCACTTATGAGAGAATAAGGTCGTATACCTTGCTTTTCAATACTTGTAGTGAGTTGCTTTTGTAGCATGGCATCCGTTTTTGCTGGTTTAATACGCTGCAATACTTTTGAAGTCAATGTAACATGTCTTCGTTCAGCAATTTGTTGCAGCTGTTGCATAATTTCTTGTTCTAATGCACTTACTTTATTTTCGTCAATATCACGAAGATCAATCGAGAACGTGACTTTACCTGGTATAACGTTTGTCCCATTTGGAGAGACCGTTAGCTTACCAACCGTTGCAACGGAATCTGTTGTATTGTTTAATAGTTGCTCAATAGCTAAAATCATTTCGCTTGCTGCAGTTAGAGCATCCTGACGAATCGGCATAGGTGTAGCACCAGCATGTTCACTGACACCCGTTACGGTTACCTCTAGCCATAATGGGGCTGCAATACCTGTGACAACACCGACTGGTAGGTCTTCATTTTCTAACACTTTTCCTTGCTCGATATGCATCTCTAAATAAGCTTTAATATCATTACGCTGTACTTTTACTAAAGGATAAGGTGCTAAATCGAAATACTTCATGGCTTCTTCAATGGAAATGCCAGCTTCATCTGAGTGCTGTAACTGCTCCTCCGTTAAAAGACCAGCCATTGCACTACTGCCAAGGAGCCCGAAGCCAAATCTCGTTCCTTCCTCATCCTTAAAAGCGACAACTTGAATTTTTTTAGAGGGTAGCAACTGTTGCTCATGCATAGAATGTACCACTTCAATTGCTGCTAGCACCCCTAATGCTCCATCATATTTACCACCCTCTGGTACTGTATCGATGTGAGAACCCAGCATAATGGTTTCATTTCCTCCACCATATGTACCAATAAGGTTTCCAACTGCATCGATTGTGACATTCATACCTGCTTGTTCCATATAAGCTGTGACTAACTCAATGGCCTGCTTTTCTTCTGGTGTGAACGAGAAGCGGTTAATGCCACCTGTCTTTTCATTGCGACCAATTTGACTTAAGTCTTGAAGATGCTGTACGAGCCTAACTCCATTAATCATGACATCACTCTTTCATTTGGAATTGGAAGTGGCACTGTCCTTCACGTAAAACAAATTGATCATGTACCACCTCTAGGCTTTTATTGTACCCTTTAGCAATAGAAGGGTCGATGACTTTACAATACAAAATGCCGTATTTACCCATATCATCATCTGCCCATTGTTGACCTAATGGGCAATGAGTAAACGTTTGTTCAACCTCATTTTCTTTATAAACGGTTTCGATTTCAAACAAATCACTACGACCCATATCATAGTTAGTTAAATAATGCTCCACGGAATTTTCTAGGCCGTTTGAGCGAGCACGTTGAGCAATTCCTTGGCCTCGCTTAAGGCCAAAACGTTCTACTGCCCGCATAATCACTTGTTCACCAGCTTCTCCATATTCGTCTACAACTGGCTTGGCAATCTGTGCAAACATTTTGGAAAAACGGGCGAACGTTGTTAAATCCGCAAATTTCTCTTCACCCTCGACACTTGATGGTAAATATTCAAAGAAAGAATGATTTTCGCCTTCTGCTGTTGCCTTTTTAGCCATTGCTTCAGCATCCTTTAAACCAAACGCCTCTAGACCTTTTTTTACTAATCTCCGACCATGCTCTCCATACTGCTCTGTAATGGAGAGATGTAATTCTGTAAACATTTTTGCTGTAATTATGTCCATAGATAAAGCCTTCATCATTAATTTTTCCTCTGCCATTTTATGAGCCCCCTCATTAACAAATCATATTGATTTACTTGGATTTTATTTTTATTATAGAGGTGGCTAGTAATTTAAATCAAATGAATATTTACACAATCGAATATGAAAAAAAATCATAAAGGGGCAGAATAGCATGGCTACATTAGCGCAATATATTGCTTTCCACACACTTATCGATACAGGAAATTTTACAGAAACAGGCTTAAAGCTCAATCTCACACAGTCTGCCATCAGTCATACGATTAGTAATTTAGAGGCAGAATTAGGGCTTTCTCTAATTATTCGAAACCGCAATCATATTGTTTTAACGAGTGAGGGGAGAATTGTTTACGAACACATCTCAAAAATATTGCAGCAACACCAGCAGCTTGAAACCTCTGTAGCAAATTTAAAAAATCTCATTGGGGGGACGTTATCGGTTGGTATTCTACCAAGTGTTTCCTTGGTGTTATTACCAAAGGTTTTAGCGTATTTCGAACAGCATCATCCAGACCTACAAATACGTTTGATGGAGGGAGATTATGATCAAATCGAAGAATGGCTTCATAATGGCGTTGTCGATATCGGTTTTTTAGTGCAACCAAATTCTAAACATCTTGTATTCGATGCGATTTTTAATGATGAGCTTGTTTGCATTATGGCACAGGAGCATCCATTAGCGAAGGAAGAGATGCTCTCTCTAGAGCAATTGCAGGATGAACGCTGGATTATGCCTAAACGTACGATTGATCGAGATGTATCAAGGATTTTAGCTAAACATAAAATACATCCCAATGTAGTCTATGAATTATCAGTAGACCAAGTCATTTTGACAATGGTCAATGAAAATTTAGGCATTTCTGTTGTACCCAACTCCCTTTTACTACATGCACCAAGTAACCTGATTAGAAAAAAATTTTATCAAGCTTATATTAGACAGGTTGGAATTGCACATAAACACAGTATTCATCTTTCTCCAGGAGCTTTGAAGTTTGTAGAAATATCGAAATACTTTGCCTCCTTTTTACAAAATTAGTTATTGACAATTAAAAAAACCCGAACTATTATCTGATAAAACCAATTGGGATTGTTTAGATTAATCAGATGGAGGACTTTGGGTATATGCATACAATTGTTTATGTTGAAATATTTGTCTATTTACTCGCTATGCTAGGAGTAGGGATTTACTTCAGTAAAAAAGATTTATCACATAATGATTACTTTCTAGGGGGAAATAAACTACCGGGCTGGGCGTTAGCCTTTTCAGAGCGTGCAACGGGTGAATCCGCCTATATGTTTTTAGGGGCAATTGGCTTTATTTATGTGGCTGGGCTATCTGGCATTTGGATTTTATCTGGCATGCTTTTAGGCGTTGTTGTGTCATGGCTATTTTTATCAAAGCGCTTTATGACAGAGCAACAAAAATATAAGGTGAATAGCCTAACAGATTATATTGCTGTTAAATTTCCAAAGCACGCAGATATAATTCGTTGGTTAGCTTCTGCAGTATTGGTGTTATTCTTTGTTTGCTATTTAGCAGCTCAATTTTCCGGGATGGGTAAAACGATTTATTCATTCTCAGGACTCAACATCACATGGGGAACAATTATTATTGGAACAATAATAATTGCCTATTCATGTATGGGAGGATTTATGTCTGTTGTTTGGACAGATACAATCCAAAGTTTTTTAATGCTTATCTCATTCGTTATTGTACCAATTGCAGCTTATATGGAAATTCAACATCAAGGTTTAAGCATTTCAACAGAGCTAGCTCAAATGGGCAATGGTGCGGATAGTTGGGTTGGAGGCTTAAATGGACTTGCCTTAGGGGCAATGTTATTTACAAATCTATCATGGTTCTTTGGCTGGCTTGGGGGGCAACCTCAATTGAGCTCTCGCTTTATGGCTATTACGACTGAAAAAGAGCGAATTACTGGCCGTAATATGGCGATTATTTGGACATTAATTGTCTATGTGGGTGCCTTTTTATCTGCCATTTTCGCGTCCACTTTGTATAAGCAAGGTTCTATTGAAGATCCTGAAATGATATTACCGCATATGATATTTGAAATTTTACCACCTTGGGTTGCAGGAATTATTGTGGCTGGTATTTTAGCAGCTATTATGTCAACGGCTTCGTCTCAATTGTTAGTCATCACAACATCGATAAGTGAGGACATCATTCATAAAACATTACGTTGGAATATTTCTAGCAAAAAATTAGTTCACCTTTCTCGTCTAGTAGCTGTTATTAGTGGGATTGTGGGTATTATGATTTCACTCAAATCAGGTTCTGTGATTTATAGCTTAGTATCCTTTGCATGGGCAGGGATTGGCAATACATTTTCGGTTGTGATCCTTTTAATCTTTTTCTGGAAACGTGTTTCAGGCATTGGGGTCATTGCTACAATTATTGTCGGTTTTATTAGTGCGATTGTATGGTCCCTGTCACCTATGGAGGCTGTTGTGTCAGCCAAGGCAGCGACATTCTTTATTTGCTTAATTGTTGGAGTTGTGGTGTCTTTAGTATGTCCTGATAAAAAGGAAAACGGTCTTAATAATATTTTAAAATAATAATAAAACTCCTCTTTTAGTGATATCTTTCTTAAAAGAGGAGTTTTCTTTTTATGCTTATGACCATGTTGAAATATGATAGAAAGAAGAGCAACCACTCTAACAGGAAATTACATAATGTGTGGACCTTTTTGGTTATCAGGGTTTATGCAAAAATGAAGCAAGGGGGTTAGGAAGTGTTTAGTGATTTTAAGCTTATGGATGAACGACCAGTTTATGTACAATTGAAGGATTATGTTCAAGACATGATTGTCAAGGGGCATCTGTTGGAACATCAAAAGCTTCCATCTACCCGTGAACTTAGTAAGTTATTAGCGGTCAGTAGAAACACGGTGCTGAACGCATATGCCGAATTAGAGCTAGATGGCATCATCTATGCAGTGAAAGGAAAAGGGCATTTTATCGGAAAGGTTACTACATTGAAAACTTCTTCTATTGAAATAGATTGGAAACAAAGACTGAATGAAACAACTTTATTAGCTGATGAAATTGATTTAATACGACAAGATATACACTGGAAAAAAGGCATGATTTCATTTACTAGTATAGCTCCAGAAGAAAAGCTTTTTGATGTGGAAAATTTCAAAAGGGCATTTCTCACAAGGATGTCCATTGAAGGAGATATTGTCTTGAACTATGGCTATGCCAAGGGGTATAAGCCCTTAATTGATCATCTTCTTAGCTATATGGAGATGAAAGGTGTGGACATTTCGAATAAGGATATTTTAATTACAAATGGTTTTACAGAAGGTCTAGATATTTTATTGTCCTCATTAGCTAAAAAATTAGGGCGTGTACTATGTGAAAATCCTACACATCATGCAGCATTGAAGCTTTTCCGTTTGCATGGGCTAGATGTCCATGGCATCGATATGCAAGATGACGGGATTGACATGGAACAGGTGGAAAAAACGTTAGCAGATCAGGATTTTGATTTTGCCTACCTTATCCCGTCCTATCATAATCCAACAGGAATTGTCACTTCCTCCGAGAAAAGGAGTACTATTTTTCAGCTTTTTTCCCAATATCAAATACCCATTGTAGAAGATGGTTTTAATGAGGAATTAAGGTATTCAAGCTCGCATTTGGCACCCCTAATCGCTTTTAGTGGAACAGGTAATAACATTGTCTATATTGGTAGCTTTTCTAAAATACTTTTCCCTGGCTTACGAGTTGGCTGGATTTTAGCAGATAGGGAGTTAATTGATAGCTTGGAAAGTATGAAAAGAGCTCGAACAATTCATACATCAACACTGGATCAGGCAGTGTTATATCAATATTTACAGGATGGTTACTTTGAAAAATATTTAAAGAAAGCAAGATTTGTTTACAAGAAAAAATATGAGCTTGCCCGTCAAGCCTGTATGCAATACCTTCCCTTTAGCAGGATAACAGGGGATGGGGGACTTCACCTTTTTATAGAACTAAAAGAGGATGTAGATGCACGTTTGTTGCTTGAGAAGTGCTATGACAAGGGCGTGGTATTTTATCCAGGCGATGTATTTTATACAAATGGGAGAGGTAGTAATACATTTCGTTTAGGTTTTTCTAGGTTAGCAGATGACGATATTGTTCGAGGTATTCAAATCATTGGTGATACATTGACAAACGTTATGAGGAGTTGAAAAAATGAAGGTTGGCGTAATTATGGGTGGTACTTCCTCTGAAAAGCAGGTTTCCATCATGACAGGTAAGGAAATGGTCGCTCAATTAGATAAGCAAAAATACGAAGTTGTGGCCATCACATTAGATGACAACAAAGAGGTAATTGACAAGGTGGGTGATATTGATGTGGCTTTGTTAGCACTTCACGGTAAGTTTGGGGAAGATGGTACGATTCAGGGGGTGCTAGAAACGTTAGGTATTCCTTATACAGGAAGCGGTCTTCTAGCAAGTAGTTTGTGCATGGATAAAAATATGGCTAAAAAAATTCTTCGATATGAAGGTGTCGCAACTCCAGATTGGGTGCATCTCATAAAGGGAGAGGAGTTGCCCTTACAGGATATAGAGCTTATGGGTTATCCACTTGTAGTTAAGCCAAATGCTGGAGGTTCTAGTGTGGGTGTCCAAATTGTCCATGATCGGAGTGCCTTATTGGCTGCGATTACAGAGGTATTTAAGTGGGATAACGAAATCATTATTGAGCAGTATTTGATGGGTGACGAAATTACATGTCCAATACTCAATGATCAGCTATTGCCAGTCCTGTCAATCAAACATACAGCAGTATTTTTTGACTATCAGGCAAAATATGATGATGCTTCTACAGTAGAGGAACCTGTGGAACTACCACTTGCAATTCATGACCGAGTGGCAAAGGCTGCGATGATTAGTTACAAGGTTTTAAGATGCACTGTCTATGCAAGAGTAGATATGTTAATTAAGGATGGCGTTCCTTATGTGTTAGAGGTTAATACATTGCCTGGCATGACGCAAAATAGCCTCCTACCAAAAAGTGCCCTTGCTGCGGGGATCAGCTATTCAGCACTATTAGACAGCATTATCGAAAGCTCTTTACAGATGGATAGAAATAGGTAAATAGAAAAACAAAACCGCCGATAGAATTTTTGTGAAAGGTGAAAATGGATATCCGTTGCAAGCTACTTCTAATGAGTCCTTAGATCGTTACTGTTAGGATGAAAGATAAGGAAAAGACACTTTTGCACATATGGTTGATTGGAATGGAGCCAGCGTCACTCCTACGGGATTAAGCGACTCATCGGACGCCGCCTGGAAAGGACGCTGGCGTAAGGAAAATCCCCCTCGCTTTGCCAAAAGATCTTTTTTCTGCTAGTGACATGAATCTTTTTTCAACAACATAAAACACCTTTTGTTGTTACCTACAAAAGGTGTTTTGACTGTTTTATGATTTTGCTAATTCAATAAAGCCTTCTCCGAAAACGTCCCTTACATCATGAATGGCAATAAAGGCGTCCTTGTCTACTTCTTTGACAATTTTTTTAAGCTTTACAACTTCTTGCTTACTAATAACAATATACAGGATTTCCTTTTGTTCCTTTGTATAATAACCATGACCTGATAGAACAGTTACCCCACGATTCATATAAGCAGTAACCTGTCCAGCAATGTCTTCAGGTTTTTTAGAGATAATGGTAACTGCCTTTTTAGGGTTAACCCCTTCAATAACAAACTCCATTACCTTTGTACCAACATACAGCATAACAATTGTTAGCATTAATGCCTCCGCACCAATGATAAAATAAGATGAAAAAGCAACAATTAAATCAAAGAATAAAAGTCCATAGCTAATACTCCATCCAAGATATTTGTTCGTGATTCTCGCTAAAATTGTAGAACCTGCTGTTGTACCACCAACTCTGATAATCAAGCCAATACCGACTCCTGCAAATACGCCACCAAAAATTGTATTGACGATAATCTCATCTGAAGAAATAGACCATGTTTCTGTTAAATGTAAAAATAAAGAGTGGAATGAGACCGCAATGATTGTATAAATTGTTGTTTGTCTATTTAAAAATTTATAACCAACGATAAGTAAAGCTGCATTCATAGCAAAGCTGACAATACTTGGCGACCATCCGAACAGATAATAAGCAATAATCGTTAAGCCTGTTACGCCACCTTCACCTAAATCATTTGGAATAACAAATAAGTTAACTGCTAGGGCAAAAAGCAGTGATCCAAGCATAATCATTAAAATATCGATAACGTATTTCTTCATTCACATAACACCACCAAATCAAATTTTATTTTTTCTTAAATTCCATACTATATCAGGTTTTCACCAAATGATATACTTTTTGGAATGTTCATTTGTGATATATCGACAGTAATTAGTGTGTCTTTAGAGAGAACTTTGGAAACTTGACATATTATAGCCAGAATTTATAATAGTCGTAACACCGCTAGGAGGGTTATTAAAAAATGACACATGCTATGAGACTACGTTTCCCAATATTGAACCAATAACTGAATAGGGCCAAACTCTGTTTTGTGACACCAGAGTAAATGGGATAGTCTGTCCTTTTTTAATCATCTTCATCATCATGAGAAAAAGAGACGCTTGTCTTACAATAAATCTCTTTTACTTTACATCACAGGCAAATTGTCTGTGTTTTTTTTATTGAGTGTAGGGAGGAAAGTGAAATGTATAGTCTATTATTCTTTTGATACGAGCTTTGATTAAAAGCTCGTATCGATACCATCGCTATCGATACGGAATGATCAATTTCGGGAGGTAGTAATATGGAAAAGGTTTGCTTTGAGTTAGAGAATGTAGTCGTTACTTATTTAGATAAAGAACTTTTAAATATTGAAAAATTAGCTGTGCATCAATTTGACCGGATAGGTATCGTTGGTAAAAATGGTGCAGGTAAAAGTACGTTGATGAAGTTACTTGCTGGCAAGCAACAACCGGTAAGTGGGAAATTGAAAAGACATGTTCATTTCGGATATTTTGAACAGATGGAGGCACCAACGTTAATAGAGGCAGATCCACAGTTATTAGGGAAATTAGCAGTACCTAAGTATTCTGAAGGATTAAGTGGTGGAGAGCAAACAAGATTAAAGCTAGCTCAATTATTTACTTCTTATGAGGAAGCTTTGCTTATTGATGAGCCGACAACACATTTGGATCAACTCGGAATCTCCTTTTTATTAGATGAATTACGTTATTATTATGGGGCACTCGTGCTCATCAGCCATGATCGTGCTGTACTAGATGAGCTGGTTACAACGATATGGGAGGTAGATGGTGGTAAGGTAACGATCTACTCAGGCAATTACAGCGATTATGTCATGCAAAAGCAATTAGAGCAAGATCAACAAAATCAAGCTCATGACCAATATTTGAAAGAAAAGAACCGACTTGAAAAAGCTGTAGATGAAAAAATGAAAAAAGCTGAAAAAATTGCTCAGGCAGGCAATATGTCTAAAAGAGAGGCTAACGCTAAACCTAATCGTATGTTTATGACAAAGTCCAAAGGCACAAGTCAAAAAGCCGTACAGCGTGCAGCAAAAGCTATCGAACATCGGATAGGGAAGCTTCAAAAAGTAGAAGCGGTGCAGGAAGAAAGAAAAATTGTTTTTCGGCAATCAAAAGCATTGGCATTGCATAATAAGTATCCCATTATGGCAGATCGATTCACTTTATATGCTCAAGATAAGGTGCTATTACACGAGGTCAGTTTCCAAATCCCGTTAAGTAAAAAAATTGCGCTTACGGGTAACAATGGCAGTGGTAAAAGTACATTACTAAAACATATAGCCAATAATGGTGAGGGAATAACTATTTCTCCAAAGGCTAAAATAGGTTATTTTCATCAGATGGGCTACCAGTTTGCTGATGAGGAAACAGTGCTACAATTTTTAAAGAATCGCTCTGAATATGATGAAAGTTTATTACGAAGCGTACTTCATTCCATGCAGTTTGCTGGCACTGATCTACAAAAGAAAATTACCACACTTAGTGGTGGTGAGGCCATACGTCTTCAGCTTTGTCAGCTGTTTTTAGGAAATTATAATATTCTGCTGTTGGATGAACCAACTAATTTCTTAGATATTCAAGCCCTTGAAGCCCTTGAACAATTTATAGCTGCTTATGAGGGAACAATAATCTTTGTCACACATGATAAAAATTTTATCGACAATGTAGCAGATATTCAGTTTACTGTTCATAATAAAAAGATATTTTAAGTGGAAAAGGTGTGATTCTCTTAGGAGAATCGCACCTTTTTTAGTGAATTTTTATTAGGAAGGAAGGTTAATGGAAAATTTCGGCGAAGGTGTAGATAGATAATATGAAAAAGGATGATGAACGATGATAAATACGGATGTGACGACGAAACTAAAAATCAGTCAACCAGCCCATAAAGTATTTGAAGCCATTATTTCCCCTACTGAAATCGGGCATTATTGGTTTTCTAGCAGTTCTGAAAGATGGGGAGAAGGTAAAAGAATTACGCTTAAATATGAGGAATATCGTGCAGAGGGTGTGATCACCGTGCTTGAAATGGAGGTGAATAGAAAAATTGTGTTTGTTTGGGGAGAAGAGCATGGTGAAGTGACGATGGTTACCATCACTTTTGAAGAATCACAAAGTGAAACAATTATTACTGTTGTAGAATCAGGGTTAAATGCACATGACCCAGAAATTGTGACAAAAATGATGGGCCAAAAAGAGGGGTGGGTCTATACATTAACATGCCTCAAAGGATATTTAGAAAATGGGGTTAGCAATTTAAGAGCTTCTCTAATTCATTAAAGAGAAGGTATGTCAACGATCGATAACATCGAGCAATTGGCAGCAAGAACTTACATTACGGCTAGCAGCAATGGAGTTAGCCATGAAAAAGCTTGATGAAGAAGGACTATTCGAGGTGAATCAAGCAAGGGATTCTGTATGCATACTTGTAGAAGTGATGCCACCAGAAGAAATTAACAGAAATAGCATTACGATTAAATAACCAGTCGTCTACAGCATTACAGCAATGGTTGTTAGAAGCAGCTGAGTGATGGAGGAATGATTATGAAAAAGTTATATTGGATGATTGGCGGTGTTTTGGTTTGTATAGGTTTTGTATGTAGCATTATTTTTTGGAAGTTTCAAAAAGAAATCAAGAAGAACGATCCTGAATATATCGTGCAATTTATCAAGGAACATAAAGAGGATAAAAATATTTCCGTAGCCATTCAATATAATCAACAACATTGGGTGGAGCTAAACACCAAGCAACAGCTACCGTTAGCAAGTACGGTTAAAATAATCGTAGCCATCGCCTATGCGCAACAAGCAGCTGATGGCCGTATTAATCCTAAAGAGCAAGTAAATCTAAAGGAGTTAGAGGCATTTTACATTCCTAAAACAGATGGTGGCGCACATAAAGCATGGTTGGCGCAGTTAAACCTTCAGGGTGCAGATAGTGTACCTTTAAGTGAAGTAGCAAATGGCATGATTGCCTATAGCTCCAATGCAAATACGGAATATTTAATGCATGTATTAGACTTTCAAATAATTAATGATGTGCTTACACAGTTAAATGTAGAGCATCATGAACCTTTGTATCCAATTGTAAGTGCACTTTATATTCCCATTCACTTGATGGAGGAAAAAAATTTAACGAAAAAAGCAACGTTAACTACATTGCGAAAAATGGATATGGTTGAATATCGTGAACGTGCATTGGCTATTCATGCAAATTGGATAGAACATCCTTTAACAATTGAGGAGAAAACAAAAGCTCAAAAAATGCTCAATATGGATTTTCAAAAGATATGGTCTGATCGTTTAATAAGGGCCACAACAAATGATTACATCTCTATTTTAGAAAAATTAAATGGTAAAAATTTCTTAAGTCCAGAAGTACATAAATATTTAGATCCCGTGTTGGAGCAATTGATGCAGAATCCTAGAAATCAAGCATGGTTAAAACATGCTGGTCAAAAGGGAGGATCGACTGCATTTGTGTTAACATTAGCAGCCTACGCGGAAGATAAAGATGGAAATCAAACAGAGATAGCCTTTTTCGCTAACAACTTAAATACAATGGAGCAGATTAAGCTCTCCAATAGTATGAATAGTTTTCAATTGAAATTTCTTACAGATGATAAATTTCGTAAACATTTGAAAGAGGAATTTTCCGAGTTGTGAGTTGCCCATAGATAAGGCAACTCATACTATTGGCTACGCTCATCAATCAGTTTTTCAAGAAATTCTGAGAATGAAGAGGCATATTCATAGATCATGTCATTCATTAAGTCATAGCACATAACTGGAAATTCGCCGTGTTCATCTTTAGACGATCGATCAAAGAAGTACAATTCGTCAGAGTCTGGAACAAATAAATCCAATCTATTCGGATACTGTTTACACCAATCCTCATCAGCCAAGTTCAGGCGATGTATATAGAGAATATCATGATCATTGATGTCTCTGTAAGCTGGTTGACCGATTGAGAAAATAGTTCCATCATTCAGCTGTCCATTGCGATAATTTTTTTAACCTACAGCAATAGGATTGTGGTAAATCGAATCCTAACTCTGCTTCTACTTCTACAATCCATTCATGTTTAACAACGTGTCCAGAAAACCATTTAATCGCAGGATTACCTGCAAGTTATTTTGTTAATCTAGTATTCATGGTACCTACCTCCAGTCTATATATAAATATTACTCAATTAAGTCACACTACATGTGAGTACCTTCTTTCATTCAATTGCATACTATAGCGTTATCATGCATGAGAGGATTGAGATAAATGTACCACCCTTATTACGGTAATTATCAATCGTATCATTACGGTTATCAACCTGTTTATTGGGCCTATCCAAATCAGGCAGAACGAGCGCCAAGAAGTAATGTCCAGAATGATTTTGGACCAACACCATTTGTTATCGACATTGAAGAGGCTACAAAGCGCAATAAAAATTATCGTACAGCATTGTGGACAGGATCAAACTTACAAGTAACGGTGATGAGTCTTAATGTCGGAGAAGATATTGGTTTAGAAATACACCCACATGTGGACCAATTCATTTGTATTGAGGAGGGGCATGGATTAACTCAAATGGGGCCAACTAGAGATTATTTAAACTATCAGAGACATGTCGCAGAAGATACGGCTATTATGGTACCAGCAGGAACCTGGCATAATGTTACGAATACAGGGGATAAACCCCTAAAGCTTTACACGATTTATGCGCCGCCAAATCATCCATTTGGGACTGTACATGTAACAAAGGCTGATGCGCTTGCTGGAGAAGCGGGTTATGGACAGCATGACTAGGGATCATAAAAGCGTGTTTTCATACAAAACATGCTTTTTTCTTCAAATATGATAGAATGTGTTTTAATTGCAGATAATAAAGATCCTTAATGAAGGGTGATGAATGATGAAGTATTCAAAAGCAACAAATTATGCTTTACATACAATGGTGTTTTTAACACGCAATCCTAAAGGAAAATCAATGAGTGTAGAATCTGTAGCAGAAATGCAAAAATTATCTCCAACCTATCTTTCCAAAATATTAACTAAGCTTGTAAAGGCAGGTTTAATTGAGTCGAACTCAGGTGTCAACGGTGGTTATCGCATTTCTAAGCGCCCCCAAGAAATATCGTTTTTAGATGTGATATATGCAATTGAAGGACAAACCTCATTATTTAGTTGTTCCTCTGAACACAACGATTCCTTCCATCATCAAGGCTGTCTCATTGAACAAGTGATGGTGGATGCTGAAAATAATATGAAAGAAGAGCTTAGTAAGAAATTTATTATAGATATAGCTCATAAAATGGAATTAAAAGGATAGCATCCTGAATAGGAGCTAGGGTTTCTCCCCTAGCTCCTTATTATTTTAATTGCATGAGTGCGCCAAAATATTGCTGTGCTGTCGTGAAGCAAATAAATGCTAGTAGCTCACTAATCTCCGCTTCTGTTAAATATTCTTTTAATACAGCCGTGACATTGGGGGCGGTGTGCCCCTTAGCAGACAAGAATGCTTCTGCAAAACCCGTACATACTGCTGTTTTCTCATCATAGTGCTGAGGATTGGGCTTCCCTTTAGCCTGACAATACTGACATCCGTTTTTTTGAGCTAATGTTTTTCGCACCTCTTCTTTTAAAGGAGCAGATAGATGTCCCTCTTCTTCTAGTACATCTCCTAACTGCCGCCAGTGAAGCTGAATTCCCTCGTTGTAGCCTAATAATTGTTGAAAGGGTGTTAAGCCCTTGTCATGCAATTGAATAAGTGTCATCAATCATTCCTCCTTCTATTAAATAGTGTAGAATCTTAATAACGAAGTTAACATATCAATTCGAAGGAAAATATGATTGTTTTCTTTTAAAAAGAAGGGATATCTACACAATGGATTTCATGAATGAAATAATACTAAAAGAATTAAAGGCAGATAGTCGAATTTCTATGAGCGAGCTAGGAAGAAGGGTTCATTTATCTGCACCAGCAGTTCGCGAAAGAATAAGACAATTAGAGGAACAGAAGATCATTAAGAGATATACATTGGATATTAATAAAAAAGCCTTGGGTTATCCAATTGAAGCGATTGTTGAGGCGACAATCAAAAATAACCGCTATGCAGATTTTAAAGAATATCTGAAGGTTTATACAAATATAGACTTCTGTTATCGCATTTCAGGTGAATCATGTTTTTTATTAAAGGGGCATTTTCAATCTTTTCCTGAAGTAGAGCAGTTTATTGATGCATTACAGCCATATGCGCATACAAAAACTAACTTTATTTTTTCAGATATATGTGAGGACATATAAAGGAAGGAGATAGTTATGGAAATCAAATTATTTAAAGAAGAAATTAATGATTTAGTTCATTTATTAACGCAAAATAAATGGTTGTATCACACCAATCCATACATAAAAGAAGAGGCTGTTCGCACCGCATATGCAGAGGGGTACTATCAGAACAATCGTGAAACACATTGGATACTTGAAGATGGAGAAAAAGTTGGTGTTATCTTTATTCATGATATAGATGATACGATCCCTCTTTTTGATCTGCGCTTAGATGCAAATGTTCGAGGCAAAGGATACGGTGTCAAAGCACTTCATTGGCTACAAGAATACCTGTTTGGCGAAAGAGGGAAGATTCGCATTGAAGGCTATACAAGAGTTGATAATATCGGAATGCGAAAATGCTTTAGTAAAGCTGGCTTTGTGAAGGAAGGGTATTTAAGAAATGCTTGGGAAAATGGGGATGGTACCGTGACAGATAGTATTGTCTATGGTGCCATTAAAGATGATTGGGTAGTAGGGAAGTCGACACCAATAAGAATGGATGAAGTTCCATTTTAAAGTGTTTGAAAGGAGTTTTTGCATGGAAAAAGACGTATTAAATGCCTTAAGAAAATCATGGTCCATACAATCAAGTTCTAAATGGAGTGTGGACAACCCTGCAAAAGGACAATGTGGCGTCACTTCATTAGTTGTGCAGGATATTCTTGGCGGAGAAATTAGAAAAACATTTCTTGAGGAAGGCTGGCACTTTTATAATATCATTAATGGAGAAAGAAAGGATTTCTCGGAGGAACAATTTCCGTCCCTGATCGACTACCAAGATATTGATTCAAATAGAGTAGAGGCTTTTCAAGATACTAATGATAGTCAATATCGTTATTTAAAATCACAAGTTTATAAGCTTTTAGGAAAGGTAGAGAATTAATTATCTCTGCCTTTTTAATTTTCAAAACAAAGTTGTTGACGTTTATAAAAATATCGTGTTATCATTATCTCGAATTCAAGATAAATAAATTCAAGATAAATGAATTCGAACCTTTAGCTTCGTCAGGAGGTACAATTATGGGGTTTTTTAATAAATTATTTCGTACAAAAAAAGAGGAGGAACAAACAATGGCAGAATTAAATATCGGTATTATTATTGGATCAACTCGTGAGGGACGTGTAAGCCCTCAAGTAGCACAGTGGGTAAAGGAAATTGCAGATCAACGCGGAGATGCCAATTATACAGTGATTGATATTGCTGACTATAAATTACCATTATTGGGTGAGCCAGGACAGGATGCTTCAGGAGCACAAGGTTGGTCAGAAATTATTGCTAAACAAGATGGCTTTGTATTCATCGTACAAGAATACAATCACTCTATTACAGGTGCATTAAAAAATGCACTAGACTACTTACGTGTTGAATGGAATAACAAAGCAGCTGGGATCGTGTCTTATGGTTCTGTAGGCGGTGCTCGTGCAGCAGAACATTTACGTGGGATTATGGGTGAGCTTTTAATCGCAGATGTGCGTGTTCATCCAGCACTATCATTATTCACAGATTTTGAAAATGGCACAGAATTCAAACCAAAAGAAGTACAAATAGATTCAGTAAACCAAATGTTAGATCAATTGATCCCATGGTCTAAAGCGTTATATACAATTCGCTAAGCTTTTACAGATTGAGATAGGTTTAAAAAGGGCACAGTATAGGGGAGAAAAATAGTCATGAAAGGGCTTGTTAACATGAAGAAACATACAGCAGGTATACACCATATCACAGCGATCGTAGGACATCCGCAAGAGAATATTGATTTTTATGCAGGAGTATTAGGCTTACGTTTAGTAAAACAAACAGTAAACTTTGATGATCCGGGCACATATCATTTATACTTCGGTGACAAGGGTGGGAAACCAGGAACAATCATTACCTTCTTCCCTTGGGCTAATGCTTATCAAGGACGTATTGGTGATGGCCAGGTTGGCGTTACAACGTATGTTGTACCAGAAGGGGCACTGCCATTTTGGGTTAATCGCTTAGCGAAATTTTCAATTCCTTTCCAAAAAGCTGAACGTTTTGGTGAGCAAGTCATTCAATTCGATGATCCACATGGATTGCATATTGAGCTCGTGGCACGTGCGGAAGGCGGGCTCAACGAATGGTCTTTTGGTGAAGTAACACCTGAGGTTGCTATCAAAGGATTTGGTGGAGCTACACTATTCTCAAGTCACCCTGAAGAAACTGCAAAAGTTTTAACAGAAGTAATGGGTCTTGAAAAGGTAGCGACGGAAGGTGACTATACGCGTTATACTTCTAGTGCAGAAATCGGCAATACAGTGGATTTAAAAACAGTTGCAGGTCAACGTGGCCAAATGGGTGTAGGAACTGTGCATCATATTGCGTGGAGAGCTCAAGATAATAAAGATCATTTAGAATGGCAAGAGTATGTGATGAATCATGGACAACATGTAACAGAAGTAAAAGATCGTAATTATTTTAATGCGATTTATTTCCGTGAACCTGGCGAAATTTTATTTGAAATCGCTACAGATCCTCCTGGATTTGCTCATGACGAGACAAAAGAGACAATGGGTCGTCAATTAATGTTGCCACCTCAGTACGAGCAGCACCGTGAACAATTGGAAAGAACATTAATTCCCATTAATGTACGTGAACTGGATTAAAGGGAGAAAGTCGCTTGATTTCGATTAATCCTTAAAGTAATTCAGAGCGAGAAACTTGTAGAGCAGATAAATGAAACAGCTGCTCTTTGCCTGTTACAGATAGCGAACTTGTACGAATAGAATTTAATCAAGCGAAAATGTTGAGTTAATAACATTTTCGCTTTTTTTATTATCAATACCATAATACAAATTTACTTCGCTTTTACACACAAAAGACTTTAAAAAAGCGGATGTGCTTCTTGTTCCATTTCTGCCTCCCATTTAGCCACTTCTTCACGTACACGAGGAGCAACCTCTTTACCTAGTAGTTCGATAGCTTGCATGACTTGATCATGTGGCATGGTACTTAAAGGCACGTACAGCATAAATCGTGTAATTCCTACGTGCTTGCGTAGGTGAATAATTTTTTTAGCAACAGTATCTGGATCACCGACATAGAGTGCTCCTTCAAAACTTCGTGCAGCATTATAACTGGAACGGTCATAATAGGGCCAGCCTCTTTCCTTGCCTAATTTATTCATACCAGCCATTGTTGATGGGAAAAAGGTGTCTGCTGCCCATTCCGTACTCGGTCCAACAAAACCTATTGAATGAGCACCTACCTGAAGTTTTGATAAATTATGACCTGCATGAAGTGCTGCCTTTTTATATAGCTGAACAATCGGAGCAAATTGTATTGGGCTGCCACCAATAATTGCTAACATTAGGGGTAAACCTAAAAGCCCAGCCCGAACAGCAGATTGTTGATTTCCTCCACTAGCTACCCAGATTGGAAGAGATTTTTGAACTGGTCTAGGATACACACCTAAATGATTGATTGCTGGTCGATGTCTTCCTTCCCAAATTACTTTCTCAGAATGACGAATGCTAAGTAGTAGGTCTAAATGTTCCTCAAATAGTTCATCATAGTCATGTAAATCGTAGCCAAATAAGGGGAAGGATTCGATAAAAGAACCACGACCTGCCATGATCTCTGCACGTCCATTTGATAGTCCATCCAATGTGGCAAAATCCTGAAAGACACGCACAGGATCTGCTGAAGAAAGAACAGTTACAGCACTTGTGAGTCGAATGCTTTTCGTTTGAGAAGCAGCAGCAGATAGCACCATTGCTGGAGAAGATGCAGCATAGTCTTCTCGATGATGCTCGCCAATGCCAAAAACATCCAAACCTACTTGATCTGCAAGAATGATTTCTTCTACTACTTCACGTAAACGCTGTGCATGACTAATTACTTCACCACTCTGAACATCTGGTTTTGTTTCTACAAAAGAAGTAATTCCTATTTCCATTTGTTATCTCTCCTATCAAACTAATAATTTGTAAATCGTTTTGTCATTGCCCAAAAAAGAAGGGCGATTGTACTGATAGAAGCTCCAAGGAAGGATACACCTTCCCAGCCGAAGAGTGCATACGTCTGTGTAGAAGCGATTGAACCGCCTGCGCTTCCGATAGAATAGAACACCATATAGCCAGCTGTAAGACGGCTACGTGCTTCTGTACGTAATGGGAGAATCATCGCCTGGTTTGTGACATGAACTGCCTGTACAGCCAAATCAAGCAACACGATACCTACAACTAATGCCCATAACGATTGTTCTAAATAGTTAATAAACAACCAGGAAAGGAGTAAAAGCATTAAGGCAATACCTGTTGTTTTTTGACCATATCCCCGATCTGCTAACTTTCCTGCATGTGCAGCAGCTAAAGCACCAGCCACTCCAACAAGACCAAATGCTCCAATGACACTGTGTGAAAGAGATAATGGTGTCGCACTAAGTGGCAGAACAAGGGGCGTCCACAAAATACTGAAATCAGCAAAAATTAGCATGGCTATAACTGAGCGGATGCGTAATGTTCGTTCTTGAATAAACAGGGTAAACACGGATTGAATTAGCTGCCAATAGGATAGTGATTTTACTTCTCGTTCTCCTTTTGGTAACACTTTTAGAAACAGACCAACCATTAACAGCAAGAGGGCGGCAGAGACAAGATAGACAGAACGCCAGCCCGCTAGATCTGTTAATAGACCAGCAAAGGTACGAGCCAGCAGTATACCTATGACGATGCCACTTGTGACAATGCCAACGACACGACCACGCTCTGTAGAAGAAGCCATAGTTGCTGCGAATGCCACCATCGACTGTGTTACAACGGCAAGTAGACCAACTAAGGCGATACCCGCAAATAGCACTGCAACATAGGTTGCAGTACCCACTATGAGCAAAGCCACTATGGATAATAGCATTTGTCCTATAATCAAGCGTCCTTGATTTAGTAAATCGCCAAGTGGTACTAGAAGAAGTAAGCCTAGCCCATAGAAAATTTGTGTGATAGTAATAATCAAACCAATAATTGATTGATCAATAGCAAAATCATTCGATAATTCATCTAGCAGCGGCTGAGCAAAATAAATATTGGCAACAGACATTCCGCAGGCTGTAGCGAATAATATTGTTACAGTTCGGGATATAGATGATGATTGATTTATATGAATCGCATCATTTGCATTGGCCACACTATAACCTCCCTTTTTAATTGAATTGTGATTATAATATACCGTTCGGTACAAAATAATTATTGGTAAATATATCTTAACTACATTTGACTTGTCAATGTTTAATTGAGATATATTTTCTTCTTAATTCGGTTGATGAAATGAAATTGACAATAAAAAAAGCAAGATATAAAATAATTACATACTGTTTAGTATCGTAAAATATAATGATTAACTTACTATTTCTTTCTAATGGGGGTGTATCTATAATGGCAAGAACGCGTGAATTTGATGAGGCAAAAGTGTTAGAGGCCGCAATGCAATTATTTTGGGAGAAAGGATATGAAGCGACTTCTTTAAGTGATCTTACGGCTAGAATGGGGATTCAGCGTCCTAGTATTTATTCAACGTTTGGGGATAAAAAGGAGCTATTTGAAGCGGCACTTCGTAGATATACGACATCTCGCGCATCCGAAATACGGACAAAACTTCAAAGTTATGCCTCTGTAAAACAGGCGTTTTCTATATTTTTTGAAGATGTGATTACTGCAGAATATACAAAAGATCTTAGTAATGGCTGCTTTTGTATCAATACAATGGTTGAATTAGCTCCACATGATGAGAAGTTCGAGATTTTGACGAGAGAGCATCAACTCTATCTATCAGTAATTTTTCAGGAGACAATTGAACGGGGAATTCAATCAGGAGAATTAGAGGCGAACACGGATGCAAAGTCTTTAGCGCAAGCATTAATTGTTGCGTTAATAGGGTTAACAGTTATGCTGAAATCGCAGCCACAACGCTCGTTTGTTGATAACGCTATTGCAACAACGCTAACATTACTTAAATAATAAGGCAATGCCCCTTTAGCAGTGCTAAAGGGGCATTGAAAAAATAAAAATGCACACATTTAGTTTATAAAACATAGGATGAATTTATAATTCCTTACAAGCCCATGCGTCAATCTCAACCTTTAAAGCTGGTGTAGCGAGTGCAACGACATACATTAATGTTGTACATGGAAGATGTTCCCCCAAGAAGTCACTGATAATTTCCTTTCGTTGAATAGCATCCATATCTCCCACTAAATAAAAGACGAGCTTTGTAATATCTTGAACTTCCATATCGGCACTATCTAGATTTCTTTTAATATTTTCAAGTGCTATCTTCAATTGAGCTATTGCATCTTCAGGTATAGATCCATCAGTTATCATGCCGATTTGTCCAGATAGTGTTAACCACCTCTGAGGCCCCGTCACCTCAATTTGATGAACATAAGGAGCAACAGGTGGATGAATGTTCTGAGGGTTTCTCGCAATTTTCATAGAATCAGTCCTTGTCTCTGTTTAATTTATATCTCTAATCAAAATAGCATAAAGTAATAGTTGTTAAAAGTTCTATACAAATACCATTATAAAAGAACATACAAATTGGATATGCTGGTTTAAAGGGTTATAATAGATTTATAGAATTTTGGCTAATACGCTGGTAAAGCTTTCACAAAGGATAAGAGTTTCGACTTTTTAATTTGACAAGACATACAATTCACTTCAAACCCGCCTTAGGTTTTATACAGACACTTCTAAAAGAAACATACATTTCGTCTTATTTTGAAGGTAGATGGCTATACTCATTAAATGAGAGGGAAATTTTTACATAAGAATGATGCGTATTGTTATAAATCAATTTTATAGTGTAGCCCCTAGGTAGCAGAGGCAGCGAGGCCGTTTTGTAGAAGGAGTGAATAAATGAATAATTTCTTTCGGAGTAATGGATTTAAGCGTTTTATTATTCTAGTTGGGATTGCTCTTGCATTATATTTAATGCGTAGTATGATCAATCTAATTTTACTTACGTTTATTATTACTTATTTGATGAACCAGCTTACTACCAAGACCACGAAAAGCATAAGAAAATATGCGCCGATGAATGAAAAAGCTGTGACGGTAACATTATATCTTTTACTTGTTGCGGGTATTGTAGCTGTTATTTACAAATATTTACCGATTGTGACCCAGCAGATCACACAGCTTTTCGACCTCATTGCAAGTTTTAATCTCGACCCAGATGACAATGAGATTGCGAGATACTTAGCACCGACTTTTGAGAAAATAGAGCTCGGGAAATATTTAGAGCAAGGTGTGGATTTAACTCTTAAAAATATTACGAATATTGGTAAAATCATTATGCAAATATTGATTTCTCTAATTTTGAGTTTATTCATCTTGTTAGAAAAGAATCGTATTATTGAGTTTACAGCTAAGTTTAAGGATAGTAAAATTGGGCCGCTTTACGATGAGCTTCATTATTTCTCAAGAATATTTATCCGCTCATTTGGTAAAGTAATTGAAGCACAATTTATTATTGCTGCTGTTAACTGTGTGTTATCCGTCATTGCCCTTTCTATTATGGGCTTCCCACATTTGATTGCACTTGGGATTATGCTCTTTATTTTAGGCTTAGTTCCAGTCGCAGGCGTTATCATCTCATTAATACCATTAAGTATTATCGCATATAGCATCGGTGGCTTGATGTACATCGTCTATATTTTAGTTATTGTCATGGTTTTACATGCCATTGAAGCTTACTTCTTAAATCCAAAGCTTATGTCTGCCAAAACAGATTTACCGATTTTCTATACGTTTATGGTCATTCTCTTTTCTGAGCATTTCCTTGGTGTATGGGGACTAATCATAGGTATTCCACTATTTATGTTCCTGCTTGATATTCTAGGTGTAAACTCCTCGGAAGACCCTGCGAAGAAATCGGTGAAGGTACACACTGAAAAACAAATGGAATAGTTCTAACAAAGGAATCATCTATATACATGATGATTCCTTATTTAATGCACAAGAGGTGTTTATATTGATAAAAGGTCAACAGGTCTATTTAAGAGAAATACGTGAAGATGATTGTGATAGTATTATAAGATGCTTTCAAAATGAAGAAATCATGTATATGACAGGAACACGGAACATCTTAACAAAGGAACAAATCAAAGAGGCAATCAAACGCTTTAAAGCAGATTCTTCTCGCTATGATTTTGCTATTTGTTTAGTCGATAATGATCAGGTAATTGGCGATTTGGCAATTATGGAAGTTGATTTAGATAATAAGAAGGCAGTGTTCCGTATAGCTATACATAATATAGAGAATTGTGGAAGTGGTATGGGGTCAGAAGCAGTTAGACTTGCTCAAAGATTTACATTTGAGGAGCTAAATCTGAATCGCTTAGAATTACAGGTATATTCACACAATAGTAGAGCAATTAAATCCTATGAAAAGGTCGGCTTTAAAAAAGAAGGTGTTTTGAGACAGGCCTTGTTTATGAATAATACATTTTCAGATGAAATCATTATGAGTCTGTTGCGTAATGAGTATATGAAAATTCAAAAGTAGAAATTTAACCAGCGCAGATTTTTGTGTTGGTTTTTTTTCTGAACACAAGTATAATTGGTAAAAATTTCTGTTTATGTGTGAAGGACAGAAATAGTGTTGAAACATACATAGCCGTATTTTTAGTTAAAATGTATTCTAAATCTGATGTACGAAACTAATTAAGAGACCCAAAATCGTCTTGTTGTTGTAAAACAATTATTTTTTGAAGGCATAAAGGAGAGATGGTAAATGAAAATACAATATCCTACTTTAAAAACACCTCTTACGATTGGTGTGACAGCACCCTCTAGTGGCGTCGAACAGCATCTTCATCTATTAATAAGAGAAGCTGAAAAACAATTAATACAAAGAGGAATGAAAGTTATTATTGGAAATACTACCTGGACGCAGCTTAAAGGTAGAAGTACAACAAAAGAAAAGCGAGTCTCTGAACTTATGGACTATTTATTAGATGAGCGTATAGATGTCGTCATGCCACCGTGGGGAGGCAGTTTTTTAATGGAGTTATTACCTTTAATCGATTGGGACGAATTAAAAAAAGCGGGACCCAAATGGATATTAGGGTATTCAGATATTAGTACTTTATCTTTTGTATACACAACCATGACGGGGTACGCATCCGCACATGGGTTGAATTTTACTGAATTATCTGCACCTCAATGGGATGAACTTTCTTCTAAATGGATAGACGTAATTACATGTAAGACTGGCCATACAATAACTCAAAGCTCTTCTCACTATTTTCAATCGAGCTGGGAGCAAGTTTATAGAAATCCTGCTACAGGATTTTATTTTGACAGTGAAACCGAATGGAAAATTCTAAACCAAGAGGGTAGTAATCGTATGACAGGTAGGTTGATAGGTGGCTGTTTAAATACATTGCAAATTCTTCTAGGTACGCCCTTCGATTACGTTCAATCCTTTATTAAGGAATATTGCTTTGAGGAAGGAACAATATGGTATTTAGAAAGTGTTGGTATGGATGCGGCACAAATCTACCGAGCTTTGTGGCAATTAAAGTTCAATGGTTGGTTCAATAAATGTAATGGTGTTCTAATCGGGCGAGCAGGACTATATGAAAATCTAGGGGACTTTACATTGGAGGATGCATTAGGGGATATTTTTGACGATATGGGAATACCAGTTTTCTATGAAGTAGATATTGGACATGTCCCCCCTCAATTAATTCTAGTGAATGGAGCAGTTGGGGAAGTAATAGTAGAGGAAGGAAGAGGTACGCTAAAAATGCAATTTAGTTAGGCAAACATATTCAAAGG
Organism: Lysinibacillus sp. HST-98; assembly: GCF_016757845.1. Classification (NCBI taxonomy): domain Bacteria; kingdom Bacillati; phylum Bacillota; class Bacilli; order Caryophanales; family Bacillaceae; genus Lysinibacillus; species Lysinibacillus sp. HST-98. The sequence goes on along the minus strand of NZ_JAENHX010000006.1, from coordinate 201,996 downwards.
GGACCTTGATGAGGTCCCCTTTTATTTAAGCATGTTCAGGAGATGAAAGGGTTCTTGGATTTTTCCTAATGAACAAGTAAATAAGCAAGGCTGTAATTCCCTCTGCTACTGGGAAGGTCCACCAAATAGCCTGCGAGCCAAGTATCTTGGGTAGTATGATGAGAGTAGGAATAAATAAGATAATACTACGTAGTAACATAATTGTTGTGGCAATACGAATTTTTTCAATGGATTGAAAGAATTCTGCGAACACCATGTTGATTCCTAAAAATACATAGCCAATGGCGAAATGCACAAAGCCCTGTGCTGCCATACTGCGAATTTCAAATGAGCTATCTCCGAATAACGCCATTAATTGAGAAGGGAAAAGAAGAGCTATAATAGCTGTTATTAATCCTAAAATAAATGCGGTAGCTAAACCGATTTTTAATAACGCTGTTAATCTTTCTAATAATCTTGCCCCGTGGTGATAGCTAACTAACGGTTGTAGAGCCATACCGATCCCAAGGAAAATAGTTAGCAAGACAGTATGAATATAATTGACCATTGCATAGGCAGTAACGCCATTCGCACCCAAATAATGTAAAAATGTCACGTTATACAAAATAACGATAACTGCAACGGAAGCTTCAACAATAAAGCTAGGTAAACCTATAGCAAAAATTTTTTTCAAATCTGATAGATTTAAAAATGAAGTGACAAATTTTAAATCAGATTGAGGATGGAAAAAATGGAGACATAGCACAGACGTACCTATAATTGTAGCTATTGCTGTCGCTAAGGCACAGCCAGTTACACCATAATCTAGTACGAAGATGAAAACATAATTTAAGAGTATATTCAAAGCCGATGTTGTAATTAAGCCCAGCATAGCCAATTTTGGATTGCCATCATTTCGAATAAAAATGCTTAGTAAATTTTCAATTGTGTAAAATATCCCAAAGAGCAAAATTACATGTAAATACTCCTGCACATATGGATACGTATCATCGCTCGCTCCGAATATATAAGAAATATCCTTTAGATTTAACGCGAGAAATCCAATAATTGTGATGACAACCACTAGCATTGTAGAAAACGCCAATGTAAATAGTTGATGGGCACGTTGCTTATTGCCCTCTCCTAGAGAAATCGAGAAAAGAGTAGCTCCTCCCATGCCAATCCATAGAGAAATAGAGAGCAAAATAGAGAAAATAGGAACAGCTATATTCACTCCAGCTAACGCTGTAGGTCCCACACCATGACTAACGAAAATGCCATCTACCAATATATTGACGGACATTAAAAGCATCCCGATCATTGCAGGGAATAAGTATGAAAAAAATAATGGTTTCAGTGGCTTTGTTTCAATTGGATTAATGGTTGTCATAACCATGCACCTCCAAAACCATTACTTTTTCCCCTTTATCATCTAGCTCACCATTAAATATAAAACCGAATTGTTTATATAGCTGGATAGCTACAGCGTTATTGTCATATACACTTAAATATATCTGAGGACAGTTGAACTTTACTGTTAAATATTGAATAAGTTGCTGTAAAAAATGTTTTCCCAAACCTTGTCCTTGGTATTGTTCTGCAATTAGATAGCGATCAAGCCATACTCGTTGACTATAATCATCATGAGGGAATAGGCCGTACATAGCGAAGCCTATAGCGGTGTTATCTTTATACAGACCTAAAGGCGTAAAGCGTCCATCCATTTTCGCCTCTGCTAAGCATTGGTCTGTAGATTCAATAAAATGTTGCTGATTGTCAGCGATACGTAATGCTAAAATTTCTTTCTTGTTAAAAACTGTAATGTCACGAATCTCCGTGAACATAATGTCAAAACCTTTCTATTTTTATTTTGAATAGGTACAATCTAAAGTATATAGTAACTATATAGTCAAGGGAGGAAACTCAAAAAGTGCTTAATAAAAATGTAAAGTATTTTACAACTGGTGAATTTGCTAAATTATGTAAGGTCAATAAACAGACACTTATTTATTATGATCAAATTGGTTTATTATCTCCCATCATGAAGGATAGTAAGGATTATAGGTATTATTCACTTGCTCAATATGATTTTTTCGGTGTTATTGAATTATTAAAGGCAGTGGGTATGTCCTTAAAGGATATTCAACACTATATGGCAGAGAAATCACCTGAAAATTTTTTAGAATTGATGCACCAACAAAAAGAGCATGTTGCGAAGAAACGTAGAGAACTAGAAATGATTGAAAATATTATTGATGTCAAAATCAAAATGACAGAGGAAGCACTGCATCTAAATTTTAAGGACATCACGATTGAGTATTTTCCTGAAGATACATTATATTTGAGTAAAAATATTGAGAATTCTACAGAAGAGCAGTTTGTGAAGGCTGTATCTGACTTTATTGAGGAATTGGATCGCTCTCAATTAGATACAGGGTATCCCATTGGAGGGATAACAAGAAGAGAGCAAGTGTTAGCTGGGAATTACGATAACTATAGTTATTTGTATATTGAGCAGCCTCATCCAAGAGAAGGGCATCCTTATTTTAAGGCGATAGAGGGTGAATTTTTGATTGGTTATCATGTAGGCGCCTCCTCAAAACTTGGTGAGACATACACACGGTTATTTAATGTCATGTATGAAAAGGGTTATGAGCTAGGTCAGTATGTATACGAGGAATACATTTATGATGCCGTAATGAAAAATCGAGAAGAAGAGTATGTAACCAAAATTATGATGGAAGTAAAGAAAGTAAAATAATTCATTAAGACGTAATAGAAAAGAATGAATATAGCTGAGTCATTTATCATATACGAACGTTTAGATGGCAGTAAAATAATAGCATTTTGTCATTCTATTTAAAGTTAGCCTAATCAGTAAATGATTTCCTGACGATAAATAAGAAGTATGACATCACATGAGCCTTATATGGAGGTTAGAGACAATGTGGATTGAGCGTTGGAATCATTTAGTAGAGCGGTTGAAGCAGCAGGGAGCTTATGTTCATCCGATTGAAATACGGCCAGTCGCTACCGAGCAAGAGTTACAGCAGGTTGAGGAAAGACTTGGAGTACAAATCCCTAATGGGTTTCGTCAACTGTTGAAAAATTGCTCAAAGCAAGTAAGTATTTATTGGTCATTACCAGATGAGGCGATACTTCCCACTGAATTGCTAGATACGCCTTCTGGTGAGTTTGGCTGGAGCCTAAAAGCTCTAGACTTTCCTTACTTTGGAGAGAATGATGAATCGTATGAACAGCAATATTTACAATTTTTTACGGCTGGTAATGGAGATGCTCTTCTTCTTAAGCTTGACGACGAAACCGTTTGGTATTGGAGCCATGAAGATGATGAGCTTGATTTGCTTGCTGCCAGCTTTCATTCGTACGTTGATAATATGACGGCTTTAGGCTGTATTGGAGTAGACTGCGGACAGCATCGTCAATTTTGTAGTGAAAATGGATTGGATATTGAATTGGATCGCTCACAATTATGGCTAACTTGGGTAGAACAATATTTAAGCTCTAATTTACAGCAGGCTCAATCCAGCTTAGCATCTTTACTTCATTATGTTTCCATGCATGGTGTCAAAAAAACAAGCGTGCAGGAGGCATTTTTGCATTTTGATGGAGTACAGGTGTATCAGGCTCTTCGACATAAGTTAGAGCGAGCTCAATCTCAATCAGAACAAAAGGCGTGGAGTGAAATTTTAGTCAAGATATGTCCGAGTGAGGCGGGAAATTGGGCGAGAGAACTTTGGCAAGGACAGATTGACGTACCTGACTGGCTGCGTGATTATGTAACAGTACATTGTTTGCCAGTTAATGAAGGACAATCTTTTATCTTAATGGATATCGAAAAAGATAGAATTGATGCCTATACTGCCCTATATCGTCTACGCCAATTTCACCATCCAAATATTATAAACTGGATGAGATCCTATGTCACGTTTCCTATTGATGGGTGGGATACACTTTTAGCTGAGTCACAACCAAGCGCAGAGACGTTATACGAGTGGTTAAATGGCAACGAAGTAGAGAGGCTAACATCCATCCGAGCCGTTTGTCAGATGATGCAGCGGGGAATCACACCAACAACTATGATAGACGAAGAAAAATGGCGTCCTTTACTGGCGTATTGGGTTGAACATGAGGTGCTACGGAAAAATAAACAGCTGTTTAGCCAAGCGCTTAGTTGTTTGGAAAATTGGTTATTAAAATGCTATATGCGACTAAGGAGAGAGTAGATTGAACCATTTTACGATATTCGCTTCCAAAAATGATACAGATGATATTCAGGATAAACTATCCGATGTATTGGCAAAAAGCTTCATTATTGAAAAAGATGAAAACGAATATTTATTAAAATCAAGAGGTTTATTTAATAAATATAGATGTTCTATAAACATTTTAACTGAAGATACGAACCCTGATTATTTTGCAAAAAATATACCTGGGATGATGGGCTTTTACGATAAAATTCCATTTAAAGATGAACAGCTAAAAGAACGCATAATGATTCAAATATCAGTGTTCAATACGGTCGTTGCAATCGAAATGGACAAAGAGATGACAGAAGACCATATGCAGCAATTTATAAAATTACTAGCAAGCATAGGGGGGATTGGTTTCCTATCAGATGGTACTTTGTTGGATCAGAACGGTATAGTTATTGTTTATCCTAATGGAGAATCAGGTCCATCTGATTTTCAACCACATGCTTGCACAAGAAAGATACATGCACAAGAGGTCACATCAGCACAGGGAGAGGCACGAAAAAATAGAACGATAGCTTTTTTAACAGAGAAGGAGATACCTTATGCTTCTTCGCTTCCTCAGCTACCACCAGTAGAAAATCTTCAATTTAAAAGCCAAGAGGATATTGCAAGAAGAGCGGTTGCCCTGTTGATTGTTATTCAATTTGCTTGTGATGTAGCACAGAAGGGTGATATTGAGGGGTCTAGAGAGTTCTTTACCAATATGCTACGTACATATGAGGTGCATGAATTTTTAACGGAGCATGAAAAATGCTTTCTTGAGGCTCAGCATCCTGGTGCTCAAGAAGCAGTCAATATATCATGGCAATATGAAGCCTATTGGATACTTATTTGGGCATTGGGTCTTGTGGAAGAGCTAAATTTCCCTGACGATGTATGTGATTGTGAATTTGCAATTCAAGTAGTTTCTCGTTGCGAGACATTTGAGCAATTTTATGGTCAAACGGTACTGCGCAGTAAGGAAGATATAGTGGATGAGGCGGATAAAATTTACAGATTACATTGGGCTTGTGTAGATAGCCGCATCAATGGACAAGAAGCTCCTTTAGCATTAAATGAAAGTGTTGTGATGGAAAGACGGAGGGGCTTATTTTGGATGATTGGATATCAAGGCGAAGAATGGGATACTATATCGATGAATACTTAAAACAATAGCAAACTAGGAAATCTAGTTTGCTATTGTTTAATAAGAGAGATTATTTGATATAAGTTGGTTTATTCACCTGATCTATTAAAAGTAGACCATCGTATTGGTCGCGCGGAACAAGACTTTCCTGTATCATTCCCCAACTATAGGATAAGCGTGGTTCAAACATCCATGAATTGCCTCGTTCATTTTGACGATTGCGTAAATCGATGAATGTGTAAGGTTTATTTGTTGAAGACAGAATATCTTCAATAGATCCTTTGACAGGAGGTAAAACAGGCATAGGTTCTCCCATATTATTTGCTGTCTCTCCACTAGTCATGTATAGACCTAAGACATAGCTATATTTCTTATAGATATCAGGTAAACGTTCCCCCATTAATTTAACTGGGTAAGGAGATCCCATTACATCCGATTGTGCTTTACGAATATGATCGTTATGAGCCCATACAATAAACTTTTCTGTTGGGTACACCTCTTCAGCTAACCAAAGTAAGTTCTCCATCATCGCTTGATCTCGCCATTCCATAGTTTGCAAAAATGATTCTATATTATTTTGTTCAATGTCGATATTGGACTGAATTGTTAACTCTATATATTTGTCTGCTAGTCGAATACGATCTGCTAGAGTGCGATCCATTAGTTTTACAATATGAGGCTCTTTTGGATAAGCTGCCTGTAGCTCTTTTTCTTTGATTTGTATTTGTGATTTTACCTGTTTATACACATCAATTATAGTAGCTTTTACTTTTTGATAGCCCTTCAAATCTTTTCCAGAGCTCCATTCAGCAAGTTGCTTCTCAGCTTCATTGAATTGCTGAGCCAACTTGGGGTTTTGCAGCCAATCTCCGTTCGTAAATGCTCCTTGCTGTTGAATATCGAAGCCAGTAAGTACAAGAGGTTGCTCGGTTGCTTGCGTCGATTTTGCATAGTCAAACAGAGGCAACGTTTCTTTTGTCCACCAAACGCCGAAAATGGCATCCTTCATCGTTTGTAGAGCTGCTTGTTTATCAATTTGTCCTTGAGCATTCATCACATTACCCATACCACTTTCAAAGGCAAGGACATTATAGCCCATATCTTGATGTAAAAATTGTATTAAACGTGTTTTCGCTAGATTGAATTGCGCCACTCCATGAGAGCTTTCCCCTAAAAAGACAATACGTTTATCATGTAATAAAGGTTTTAGCATCTCTAAATCGTCAAATTTGTTAGCGGGAATTTTTTGTCCGTTAAACGTTTCAGGCTGGATGGATGACAGGCTGTATGCATGGTCATTCGCCCATTTTTTCCAATCAAGTAATGCTTCATTAGAAGTCCTAGCTTGTTTGACGGCAGAATCGTTTTTAATAATCTCCTCATTTACAGGGACAGCAGCAGAGACATTTACTACTCCACTTACTGTCATTAAACTTGCCAGTGCAAAACTTAATAAAACCTTATGCTTCCTAGCTTTCCTCATTAATTATCAGCCCTTCACTTTATATTGATACTAATTATAGAAAGGCAAGTTTAAAGTTTAGGAAGAATTTGTTTAAAATTAGTTTAAATTTAGTATGTAAAAAAGAAAAACACCTCCATTTGATGGAGATGTTGGATGTTATTTATAGTGATACGTACTTGCTCTTACATGGTTACGTTGAATTTGGTTAAACCATGCACGATCCTTTTCTTCTTGTTTTAATGTCCCAACAATGGAGGAAGAGCAGCTCACGCAAATTTTAGCTTGCGTAATCTGTCCACATCGTTCGCATGGCGCCCCTAAATTAGGAAAAATGGAGTTCTTTAATTTTCCTCCTTTTACCCATTTGTAAAGCAGCTCAGATGATACGCCTGTTAGAGCGACAACTTCTTCGTTTGTTAGGTAGCGATTATTTTTTCTTAATAAAAAATGATGTAGCTCTGAAAATATATCCTCTTCTCTCACATCAATTTTCTTTTGAAATAGCAACATAATTAGTCATCTCCTCGTCCCATTAATTAATGATTTCATTAATTGTTATGGGTTGTTCGTCATATTTATAATTTTCCCAACGATTGCGTGCAAGCTTGCGATATTTTGGCGAAACATTTCGATCAGCGATTAAGCGTGAAAATCCTTTTTTTGCTTCAGGAATATCACCAAGTCGAAGGCTTAATTCAGCATGTAAAAACTGAATTCTCTCTCCACCTTCTTGATTAGAGGCAAAGGATTTACTATAAAAGTCTCTAGCTGCAAAAAGATAACGCTTTTCGGATTCTTCGTCCTTTTTTAATCGATAGAGCCAAGCAATTTTTAAAGCGAAATTCGCCATTAAAAGAGATTCTTCCATTGACGCACGGGATACTAAATAGGCGAGCTTAAAACTGATAATGGCATTATCAATTGTACGTTCCTGACAGATATCCATAGGTTTCTGGAGCTCTTTAATGTATAGTTCATCAATGAGTAGCATGAAAGGTCCATATGTTCGTGTCATAGATTTATGGTAGGCATAGCCACAATGTGGACATACAGCAACTTCATATAGCAAAGGGTTTAGACCATCGTAAACAGGCATGAAATCCGTTTGTTCTTCGATAATTTTATATCGATTAGGGCGAACTTTATATGTTGTAAACTGCTTTTTGCAAAATTTACAATCAACACTACTTTCATAGTAGTAAATGTTAAATGCCATAAGAATCAACTCCTTTGCGTGTTCTAAATTTTTATTTCTTTTGTTCTATTTATACGTAAGATTTTATCGTTCAATGTATTTAAGTTATTATCTTTTATTTTAACAATTTTGTGTTCTTTGGTATACTCCTTTAGAATTATTAAAATAAAAATATTCAAGGAATTTTTAGTTAAATATTATTATAAATACGCTTGTAATAGTTTTTATCGGTGGTGTAAATGGAAGTTGTATAGTTTACTTAAATTTTGTCAAAATACTTTCACATATTTCAAGCGATAAAAATTATAAATTTAATTTTATTGGTTCTAAATAACTATAATGGAGATACTCAAAATGAAGTGTAATATCGTGTTTTTTGATGTAGACGGCACATTGATTAATTACGAGGATGGCTGTGTGGAAGAAAGTACAAAACAAGCTATTCAGCTATTGCAAGAAAAGGGAATCCATCTTGTAGCTGCTACTGGAAGACCCTTATCTATGTGCTATGAGTTAAAAGCGCTGGGGATTGAAACCTTTATTACAGCAAATGGAGCCTATGTAAAACATAAGGAACTTGTCATACATAAAACTCCGATTGCCAAAGAAATTGTCCACAATGTACAGGCTTTTGCACAGACACAGCAGCATAGCCTAACATTTTTTACAGAGCAGCTATCCATGAATAGCATACAAAGTCCAGTAGCTTTAAGAGCGATGCAAGAAACTTTATCTTTACGGGATTTTCCACTTATAAATGAAAGAATTGTAGATGAAGAGGTTTTTCTCATGTGTTTATATGCGGATGAGCTGGCAGAAAAAAGATATACTAGCCAATTTTCGAATATATTTTTACAGCGTTGGCATCCTTATATTGTGAATGTATTACAGCAGGATGTTTCGAAGTCTATAGCTATTAAAGCGGTGCTTGATTATTTTAATATTGACCCTAAGAATGCGATTGCCTTTGGGGATGGGGATAATGATATTGATATGTTGGAGTATGTAGGAGTAGGAATTGCTATGGGAAATGGTAGTAAAGCTCTAAAAAGAGCTGCCAATTTTGTTACAAAGAAATCTACGGATGGCGGTATCAATTTTGCTTTACGTCAGCTTCAAGTCATTTAGAGCGCTGAGGTTACACTATATATAGCAGGTAGATTTTAATAAATTTTAGGTGGGATGATTTATGGCACATCACGTGCAGTCTCTAATTGAACATTACGGATACTTTGGGATTATCGTGATTCTAATTGGAGGTATTGTTGGGGTGCCACTTCCTGATGAGGTGTTTCTAACTTATGTAGGCTATAGTGTTTACCGAGAAAGTCTTGAACACATTCCTGCTTTGGGCAGTGCAATGATTGGTGCGGTTGGAGGCATTACCTTAAGCTACTATATTGGTTATCGTTTTGGCTTACCGTTACTGCAGAAATATGGCCCTAGAATTCATATTACAGAGCAAAAAATTGACTTTACGAAAAAGATGTTTACAAAAATAGGACCTACCCTATTATTAATTGGCTATTTTATTCCAGGAGTACGCCATTTGACAGCATATATTGCGGCTATTAATAATTATCCTTATAGAAAGTTTGCACTTTTTGCCTATATAGGGGCATTTATTTGGACGTTCACATTTATATCATTAGGAGAGATGCTTGGAGAGAAATGGCGATTTGTTGGATACTATTTAACTCATTATAGTATCTATCTTATCCTTTTATTTATTGTAGGGATGCTTATTGCTTACTTTTTATTCAAAAAAAGAAATGGACAAACATAAAAGTCGGTATACGCTATACCGACTTTTATGTTATGGCAAAATAGCAAATGAGCGCACAGGGAAGCCAGATGCTTTTTCTGGCTTAGGTACGATATTGAAGATGATAGCGCCTTTCGCAGGTAGCTTGTCTAAATTAGTCATTAGCTCAATTTGATAGGTGTCCTGGTCAAGCACAAAATATTCGCCATCTAGCTTGCCATTTTTACGAAAATTAGCAGCAGAGTCTGTATCGAATGTTTCATGACCAATTGCGCTTACCTTACGTTTTGTTAGTAAAAACTGTAAAGCTTCTAAACCCCAGCCAGGGATATGGTTATGTCCATCTGCATCCTTATTACTGAAAGCCTCTTTATCTGGCCAGCGCTTACTCCAATCTGTACGTAATGCAACAAATGTTCCTGCTTCAATTTCTCCATGCTTGTCCTCAAAATTAAGAATATCTTCTACACTTAATGTAAAATCATGGTTGCTCGCAGCCTCTTGTGATTTATCAATAACAACAAGGGGGAGAACAAGCTCTTTTAGTTCTAATTCTTCTAAGTAGCGAGTATCTCGCACAAAATGAATGGGTGGGTCGATATGTGTGCCATATTGACCAGGGAACGTGAATTGTTGAGCGAAGAAACCATCCTTATGAGAAAATAATGTTTCAAATTTAGCGTCCTCAAACATAAAAAAATGTGGTGAATTAGGGCCGAAAGTATGTGTTAAGTCAACCCACTGTTTCGATTTTAATAATTCCAATGCTTGCAAAAGTTCATTCGACATCGATTTCCCTGCTTTCTGTAAAAAATAGTGGTAAATAAAAAGGAGTCCCCTAATAGAAGAGGACTCCTGCTTGAAACAACGGTAGTTCTTCTTCTCATCTTCAAGGCTGATCATTTTGCCAATTGGAATTAGCACCATACTGTTAGCTGGTTGCTGAGACTTCATCGGGCCAATCCCTCCGTCTCTCTTGATAAGAAAAGTAATATAAGAATTTTCAGAAATAACAATACAAACACTTTAGCATAGTTTTTTATAGTTTACAAGTTCACTAGGAATTTTCACCAATTCAAATTTAAGGTGACTCCACAACAATCATGATCAATAAGACGTATTCTAAAACTGTCTGGTGTATAGTTTGTTTCAAATTTCACCGTAATGCCTGTTGATGTGATTAATTTTTCAACCTCTGTTTTATTTGAAAGTTGAGCAGCATTCATTAAATCATGTGCGAATTGTTGGGAGCTATCTATTTTATCCGTAAGTAATTGGGCTTGTTGCATCATCGCCTTTATCCGTGATGCTGAAGCTTTTAATTTGTGTGTATCGATAGGTGGAAAAGGATTATTGGTCGGCATTGCTAGATGTTGCGAAAAGGGTCTAGTGGCAAAATGATTAGCGATAGGCGATGTTGGATAATGATAGGGATGCACAAAATACGGATAAGGATTGTAATACAAGGTCATTCCTCCTATCCTATAACTGATACCTTATCTTATGTAGCCAAACGGCTTTCGGTGTTATTAGCAGTGCAATGTTTAGGACAAACATTTAAAAAGGAAGCTAAAGTAAGCTTCCTTTTAGCCAAGTACATTCAAGACATCATCAATTTTTTTACTATGTGATAAAATGCCATAATTCATCCATGTTAAAAAGTCTACTTCATAGACACAGTTGCTTTTAACGGCAGCTAGGTTTTTCCAAGTAGGAGTTTTTAAAATAGCACGTTCCTCATTTTCATAAATGGAATGTTGTTTATCAAAGGTAATAAATAAATGATCAGCATCTAATTGCAACAATTGAGCAAATGTCAGTTGTGCTTTACGTTGATTGTGCGGAATACTCCATACTAGTGAATGTGGCATTAAACCTAAGTCACGATATAAAATGGGGCCCGTATAGCCACATTCAGGGCCCGCGTATAGAGTAATGCCAATGGCTGAAATACGGAGAAATGCCACACTTTGCCTATAAACAGATTTGCTAAGAATTCCTTTTGCTTGTTGTACTTTATCTTCATATTGTAGGATTACGTCTTGCATCAAGGAGGTTTTTCCTGTTAGATCTGCAATTTTAAATAAAGTAGATTGCCAATTCTCTCCAGGGTGTGAGAGATGGCAGACGGGGGCTACCTCATTTAAATGGTGAAAGGATTCCCAACGCTCTACACCAGAATCTAGCATAATTAAAGTCGGCTTATAGTAAAGGAGTCGATCCATTTCTCTATTTTGTACATCGATATCTGGCACTTCCTGTAGACCTAAATAGTCTTGTTTTCCCCATTTTGCATGACTGAATTGAGCAATTGGCGTAATCCCAAGCGCAACAAAGAAATCTTCTAAGAATGGTGCAAATACACGTAGATGGCTGCTTTGATTTCTTCGATATTGTCCTGGAGAGATGCCGACATGTTCTTTAAAACGACGATTGAAATAATACTCATTATTAAATCCGACAGATTGGCTAATTTCAAATACTCGATCATTTGTTGTCATTAATAGTTGCTTAGCTTTTTCAATACGTATGTTATTTAAATAGTGAAGGGGAATTTGTCCCGTAATATCTTTAAAAATGCGCGTATAATTCCACCTTGGTACGTCAGCTAGCTGTGCTAGCTGCTCAACTGTCCACTCCTTTTCAAAATGTTTATGTAAATGGTTAATGGACTGCTCAACAGATTGGCGATCATTTTTTTGCATCTGCTTGGGTATGGTTTGATGTAAGAGCAATAACATCAGCTCTTGAAAGTGCACATGCTGCTCAAAAATCGTGTGTTCATGCTCCGCTAACCGGTTCTGATAGATGACTTCTAGCAGTCTATGACATTGTGAAAAGGGGAGAAGATGTCGTTCGATGATACTTGTAAAATGACTATATGAATTCTGACTATTGCTGAGATTGACAATGTTGAATTGTAATTGATAAAAACAAAGGTGCTCACTTTGAATGTGGATACTAACCGTGTTATTTGGCGGTATCAATATGCACTTTTCTTCACTAAAATGAATGGTGTCATGATCTATTTCTAGTTTTCCACTACCATTCATTACGATGAAAAGTGTATAGAAATCACTACTAATCAATAATTTTTTTGATGATTGAATTGCATAAGAGATATTTTGTAACGTATAAACATGTGTTAAGTTACCCATTGATAATTCACCCCTTTGTGTTGAATTGGCATAACAACACAAAGAAAGCCCTCATTAAGAGCGTTCTTCATATTGTTGAAAAAGATCATATGACTAGTAGAAAAAGCCCGTTTAGCAAGGCAAGGGGTTGATTTCCGCTCCGCCAGCGTCCTTTCCAGGGGGCGTCCGATGAGCCGCTTCACTCACTTACGTTCGCTCCAGGGTCTCATCTGTGACACTAAATCCCCTTGGAGTGACGCTGGCTCCACTCCAATCAACTATGCTGCTAACGTGTCTTTTCTTCTTTCGTACTAGCAGTAGGGAACAAAAAAGTCTATTAAAGAGAGAATAGGCACTTATTTCAATGTGAAGAAGTGATGAGTGACAACACCTATCCATGTTCTCCTTCACAAAAGTGCTATTGATTATTTTGTTTTTTAACACTAAGCCAAAGAAAGCCCTCGTTAAGAGCTTTCTTTTGAAAATTATTTGACGAACCATTTCTCTAGATCATCATACTTTAGCAAATTGGCTGTGATTGCGCCTGATTGCCAATATGTGCGGTCAGCGATATAGACGTGCCCATTTTTTACAGCAGGGAGTGTTTTCCATAGTGTACTATCTAACCATTTAATAGCTTCTTGGTTTTCTTTAGACTCCCATGTACCGTTTGAAGGGAAAAGGATGATATGATCCGCATCTAATTCCGTGATAGCCTCTTCTGATAAGACCTCTTGGGACTCTGCCATATCATGGGCTAATGGATGTGGTGTTAAGCCTGTCTCTGTGTAAATATAGCCAGAGTAGCGATTTTTAATGCCAAATAGCGCTAATGTATTATCTGCTACATTTAGTCGTACAACAGCGACTGTTTCGTCTCCAATTGATTCATCTAGTTTTGCTTTTAAATCGGAAACACGTTGTTCATATCGATCAACCATTTCTTTTGCTTTATCTGGAATATTTAAAACATTAGCTATTGTTTTTGCAATTTCACGTGGATCTTGTAGAATATCTTCCTTCAAGCGGTAAGTAGGCGCTACCTTTGAGTACTCCTCATACTTTGCTTTATCTGCGGCACCATCTACAATGATTAAATCAGGCTTGGCTTGTAATAATGTTTCCATGCTACCAGTAATGTCGAACTCAGGGACATCTAATCCTAAATAATCCTGTTTTCCCCAAGATGGGTGATACCATTGCACAACGGGTTTTACATCCAAAGCAGTTAAATAGTCTTCCAAATAGATAGCAGCTACACGCTGTGGATTTGTAGGAATTTCTACTTTTCCAAACTCGTCTTCTACAATTCTTGTATCTTTAGATGATTGTTCTTCTGTAGCTGTATCCTCTTTTACTTCATTTGAGCCACAGGCACTTAATACGAATATTAGTGCAAAGAAAACTACAAATGAAAAATATCGACCTCTACGCATTTTATTCACTCCTATAGATTTACTAAAACAGTATTCCTTTAAATTAGAATGATAATCATTCTCGTTTGGTTCAAGTAAATTATAGGATACAACATATCAACAAACAATACACATTCTCTACTACTTTTTTATACAAAATGAAATTCAGAGAGTTATTGTTTTTTGTTATCGAAAAGTAACCATAAAAGTGTAACAATTGCTGCTAGCATAACCATCAGGAATCCGTATATAGGCGTATGCGCCAACGATTGGTGGCGAATAATAAAGCCTCCGATATATGAGCCTAAAAATATGCCTATGTTGAAAGCGGAAATATTCAATGCTGAGGCCATTGAAATTGCTGATGGAATATATTTTTCAGATAGTAGAACAGCATATAGCTGCAATCCTGGGACATTCATAAACATAAACAATCCCATTGTCAGCACCATCATTAATCCCATAATAGGTGATTCAAGAGTAAAGCCAATGCCAAGTAATGCCAATGCAAGTCCAACAAAAATAATAAAGATGGAACGTAGTGGATTATGATTAGCAAAATGACCACCTAGAGTATTACCGATAGCTACACAAATACCATAGACAACTAGAATAATGACGACTGCATGTGGGGAATACCCCATATATTGCTCTAAAATAGGTGAAACATATGTGTAGACAACAAAAACACCGCCGTATCCAATTGCGGTAATAAATAGTATTAAGATCATTCGAATATTGCCTAATACTTTGCCAATATCACGAATAGAGATGGGATTGCCTTTCGATAATTGGCTAGGTACTAACAATGCATTACTAAATAAACCGACAATTCCAATGACGACAATAAAAATGAATGACATACGCCAATCTGTTACTTGTCCAATAAATGTACCGAGTGGGACACCTGTTACAGTAGCTAATGTTAAGCCAGTAAACATAAAGGCGATAGCACTTGCTCGTTTATTTGGTTCCACTACATCGGCTGCTATAACAGAAGCGATGGACATAAACACACCATGTGCTAATGCTGAAATAATACGTCCGATTAATAGTAAAGCGAAATTAGGAGCTAAAGCGACTGCTAGGTTACCCACTATAAAAATGGACATGACAAGCAATAATACGGTTTTTCGACTAAGGCGGGATGTTAGAGCTGTTAATAATGGAGCCCCAACAGTTACCCCTAGTGCGTATATAGAAACGGTTAAGCCAGCTGTGCTAAGAGAAATACCAAAGTCATCTGTAATTAATGGTAAAAGTCCGACACTGATAAATTCAGTGGACCCTATACCAAATGCACTGATAGCAAGTGCTAGTAAGGTGAGTTTAGCATTTGGCTTTTTTGATTTTGACATTTTACTACGATCTCCTTTGCTTTTTTTATTTTGTGTAGTAATATTCATACATACCAAAAAGATATGTAGAGTACTTTTCGTTACTTTTGGATATTACAGGAGGTTTACGATGCAAAAAGTTTACAATATTGGTGTCGAAGCTACACTAGAAGTTATTGGGGGTAAATGGAAACCAGTTATTCTTTGTCATTTAAACCACCATGGTAAAATTCGAACAAACGAATTTCGACGATTGATTCCAGGTATTTCACAAAAAATGCTCACAAACCAATTAAGGGAACTGGAGCAGGCTGGGTTAATCAATCGAAAGGTCTTCAATCAAGTACCACCAAAAGTTGAGTATTCATTAACACCTTATGGACAAGGAATGGAACCAATTCTGAACATGCTTTGTACGTGGGGTGAAAAACATGTTGAATTATTACAGGATAAAGGTGAAGATGTTCTGTTAAAACAACGTGATGATGATATCGCCATGCAGCAGACATCATAATGAGGGGAGAAAGAGACTGTCATATACAAGACAGTCTCTCTCCTCTTTTTTTATAGAGCAAAGTCAAATTCATCTGGATTTGGTCCAACACGTTGTTCACGATTCATCTCATTGATTAATGCCATTTCTTCGTCTGTTAAAATAAAGTCAAAAATATCAGCGTTTTGCATCATACGCTCTCTACGTACTGATTTTGGAATTGTAATTACTCCATTTTGTACATCCCAGCGTAAAATAACCTGAGCATTTGATTTTCCGTATTTTGTTGCGATTTTTGAAATTGTTTCATCTTCAAGAAGTCCACCTTGCATTAAAGGTGCCCATGCTTCAAGTTGAATTTGGTGCTTGTCACAGAATGAACGAAGCTCCACTTGTTGTAAGCGTGGGTGGAATTCCACTTGGTTCACAACAGGTTTAATACGAGCAAATGATAATAAGTTTTCCAAGTGTGCTACAGTGAAGTTACATACACCGATTGCTTTGATCTTGCCTTGTTCATATAGGTCTTCAAGTGCTTTCCACGATTCAGCATATTTATCTTTACCAGGCCAATGAATTAGATAAAGATCTAAATAATCTAATCCTAATTTTTTTAGGCTCTCTTCATATGCTGCAATTGTTTCATCATAGCTTAAACCATCGTTCCATACTTTAGATGTGATAAACAAATCTTCACGACGTAAGCCAGTAGATGCTAGAGCTTGTTTAATACCTTCTCCTACACCTGTTTCATTGCCATAAATAGCAGCAGTATCGATACTTCGATAGCCAACCTCAATAGCGTTTTTTACCATCTCAGCTGTAGCATCATTTTCTACTTGAAAAACCCCTAAACCCATACCAGGCATTTGAAGCTCATTATTTAAAGTGATTGTATCTTGTAAATGAGTAATCATTTTTAGTCCTCCATGTTTTGTGATTATTTGATTGCTTACTCATTATGCTGCTAAGAAACTCTCAAAAAAAGTACGTACTTTTTTGTGTCATAGAAACGTAGAGGTAACTTTTGTGAGCTGGCAATGATTTGAGGAATAAAAATATTTATTGATGAAGTTAAAAATGTTACACCTGATTGGTCTTAACAACTAGTAAAAAATATTGAGTGGCCTACAAAAAGTCTTTGGAGACAATTAATCAAATATTTTTCTTGCGGTAATAAAAGGAAATATACGTTCGGTAGAGAATTAAAGTAGTAATACTTTAAAAAGGGGATTTTGAAGATGAATCGTTTAAATTTAATTACATTAGGTGTTAAAGATATGGTAGAATCGCTCAATTTTTACCGAGAGGGGCTGGGTTTTGAAGTGGTGGTATACGGAGAAGAGACGAATCCCGATGTCATGTTCTTTAATAATGGAGGAACAAAAATATCGTTATTTCCAATTGAACGTTTAATCAAAGATATCAATGAATCCAATCCACCAGAGATTAGCCAAGGCTTTGGTGGAATCACTCTTGCCTATAATGGTAAATCAAAAGAAGAAGTAGATCGAGTCTTTGCATTAGCAAAAAAGGCGGGTGCAAAAATTGTTAAGGAGCCCGTAATAGTATTTTGGGGTGGCTATAGTGGCTATTTTCAAGATCCAAATGGCTACTATTGGGAAGTTGCCTATGGCGACATGTGGCAGTTTGATGAGAATGATATGCTGATTATTCAATAACTGTTCAAAAAGAGAGCAAACTAACGCTTCTAATTTGTTCTCTTTTTTATTAATCGTTAATAATAATGCTCCCTCATTAAATCCACAAAGTTTTGAGCAGCTTTAGATAAATAATGATTCTTCAGCCATACGAGTCCTACTGCGGTGGATAATTCTGCTGATGGAATTTTATATGCATGAAGTGGTAAATCTCCATATTGCTTTAAAATAGCTTCAGGTACGATAGAGGAGCTAAAGCCAGAAGCGATTAAGTTCATTAACAGTGCCGTATCTGAGCATTCTCCAACAATCCGGGACTGCAACTGGAAGCGAGAAAATGCTTCTAATATCGAATAATGTACGCCTAAGCCTTCAGTGCTTGGTAAAAGGATTGGCCAATTTTGTATGTCAGCTAAAGATACATCGTGTTCTAAGAAGTCGAATTTTTTGGATTGTATAAAGTAAAATGGTTCAGTGTACATATGAAGAACAGAGAAATCATCTAATTCTAAAGGTAAGCGAATGATGGCAAGTTCTACAACACGGTCCCTTACTAATTTACATAGATAAGAAGATTCGTTTTGTTGAATTTTATAAGTCACCTTTGGATAATATTGTTGAAATTGTTGTAGTAATGGAGGTAGCTCAACAACTGAAAATGTATTAATGCCCAATGTCAATCGACCATGAAGGCCTAATCCAATATCCTTAACCTCTGCTTCTGCCTCTTCCATTAATTGTGCAACCTGCAATGCATATTTATATAACGTATTTCCCGCTTCAGTTACTTCAAAATACTTGCCGCTCCTTTCTACCAACTTTGAACCGAGTTCTTCCTCCATCGTTTTTAAATGCTGACTTAATGGTGGTTGAGAAATATGTAACCTTTCAGCCGCAGCAGAAATCTTTTTTTCCTCCACAATTGCTATAAAATAGCGTAGCTGTCTTATATCCAAACATAAACACCCCTCTATTTATAAGTAAAACCTAAGTAAATTATATTTCTCTAATACTTTTAATATAGTTAGGGCCATGTTAGCATATTTATCAAAAAAACAAGAAGTGAAGTTTCTTTTTTTTAGCACCTAAATGTGAAGTGAGTAACATTTATAGAAAACATTTACACTTTAGGGGTATATGATTCTTACCATGCTTTGAGGTTTGCCTTGTAATACAGATTCCCAACACCTTTCTAAATGAATTTGAAGCATGTGATAAAGTAGCAACGTATACAATAAAAGAGCAACTTTTAGTAGTTGCTTTTTTTAATAAGTCAACGTTTTTGAATTTCCTAAGAAAATAAATAACAGTTCCCCTATAATAACCATGTATGGAAATTATAAATTTTTTATTTCAAGTTAAATGTATCAAGGAGGATGAACATTGATTCGTATATTGTACATAGAAGATGAAAAAGAAATCGGACAATGGGTAAGCAAAGAATTAACTGAACGAGGCTATGATGTGACATGGCTAGAATCAGGGGAGGGGCTTGAGCAACATATTAACTCAAAAGATATTGCTATATTGGATGTGATGCTACCTGGATTGGACGGTTTCTCCATAGGTAAAAGAATTAAACGGGAAAATAAAGATCTGCCAATTCTAATGTTATCAGCACGAACAGCTGTTGAAGATAAAATTGAAGGGCTACATTTTGCTGATGATTACTTAACAAAGCCATTTCACCCTGATGAGCTCGTAGCAAGACTGGAAGTATTATTAAGAAGATATCAAAAAAGTGAGGATGTACTGACATTGCAGCACCTTAAAATTGATACGAAAGATATGCAAATAATCAATACAATTGATGAAGAAGAAATTCTTTTGACAGGAAAACAATTTTATTTATTACAGTATTTTATTCGTCATTTAAATCAAATTTTAACGAAGGAACAACTCTATGAGGGTGTTTGGGGTGAGAGCTATATAGAAGGTGATAAAACACTCATGGTGCATATTCGTTACTTAAGAGAAAAAATAGAAATCAATCCTGCAAAGCCTATGATTATTGAAACAATCCGAGGCATTGGCTATAGGGTGAAACAATGAAATTTTTTCGATCATTATTAGCAAAATATATGCTCATTATTTTATTAGCCATATCTATTGTACAAATTTCCTATCTGGGTGTTGCTATTTTCGTATTAGGCATTACAAAGACAGGGACAGGAGAATTTTCAAGTGGAGTACTTGTAGAAAGTGATATTGAAGAGCAATGGCATGCACAGGCTAAAAATATGACCAATGCAACAGATGATGCGATTACGCAGTTATTTCAAAAGTGGCAAGAGCAATTTCCAACAGCTTCTATGTTTTGGGTAAGTGAAGAGGGGAACTTACTGACTACATGGAATGTGAAGGATCAGTTACCAGCAAAATGGACACCAGCCTATACAACTCAATTTATAAAAGAACGTTATGGAGATGATCCATTTACTGTTATAGCCTTCTTAGGTGATGACATATCAAATGGCTTTATTGTATTAGAGATTCCAAGGGTAGCTTTTAATCCTCCACTTATAAAGGTCTATGATAACTATGGTAACTTCTTATTTTTTGGTGTTATTGCGGTTATTTTATTTTTTATTGTAGTTTCGCTTTTATTTTTCAAGGGAATTCGAAAAAGACTATTATATCTGCAAGAGGCTATGGAGATACGTGATGTAGATGGTTTACCTATTGAAATTCAGGTGAAAAAACGAGATGAGATTGGGCAATTGGAGCATAGTTTTAACAGAATGGTTTGTGAACTGCGAGACAGTAAACAGCGTCAACAGAAGGAAGAACAGCTAAGACGTGAATTGATTGCTAATCTATCACATGATTTAAGGACACCTTTAACGAAGGTAAGAGCCCAATCCTATACAATTAGCAAAGAAGCGTTATCTGAGGAAGGGAAGCAGGCATTAAAGGCTATGGACACATCCATAGTGAATATTGATGCTTTAATTGAAAATTTGATGTCCTACACATTGCTTATGGCAAGTAAATATAAATTTGAACCGAGAGACATCAATGTTATCCGATTTGTAAGGGAACATCTAACGACATGGTATCCAGTTTTCGAGCGAGAAGGTTTCACAATTGATATTGAGCTACAGCCATTTGAGACTATTGAATGGCGTGTTGATCCATTATGGTTAGGGAGAGTATTTGATAATATTTTTCAAAATGTACTGCGCCACGCGAATAGTGGTAAGTATATAAGTGTGAAAACGGAATCGACGGAGTGTTATACAGCATTTATTGTGGAGGATCATGGTCAAGGGATGAAAAATGAGTCGAATGCAAAGGGCGCTGGAATCGGCTTATCAATTGTTGATGTCATGATAAAGGGCATGCATCTTGAATGGGATATCCTTTCCGATCACTCTGGTACAAAAATTATCGTAAAAAAATCTGCGAAGCTTGAGAAATAAATGCCTCGCAGATTTTTTTTATGATAGAAATGATTTTTTAAACAAAATTTAAACGTAGCCATACCTTTTTTTAAACTTCCCTTTTTAAGATAGTTAAAGAGGTGAGGACATTGGAATATATCGTACAAACACAAAACTTATCAAAAAGCTTTGGGAAAGAGCAAGCTGTCTCAAATTTGAACTTGCAAATACGCAAAGGTGAAATATATGGATTTTTAGGTCCGAATGGGGCAGGTAAAACGACTACAATTCGAATGCTTCTAGGTTTAATGAAGCCATCTTCTGGAACAATTAAAGTCTTTGAAAAGAATATTACGAAGGAACGTATCCAAATTTTAGCTAAGATTGGTTCGTTGGTGGAAAACCCTTCTTATTATCCACATTTAACGGCATATGAGAATCTAGAGGCACTAAGAAAAATACTAGGTGTACCGAAAACTCGAATCGATGAAGTTTTGGACATTGTCCGTTTGAAGGAAGCTGCCCATAAAAAGGTCAAAGGTTTCTCTTTAGGAATGAAGCAACGTCTTGGTATTGCTGCTTCTTTACTACATAGTCCTGCATTACTTATTTTAGATGAACCAACGAATGGCCTCGATCCTTCAGGCATTATAGAGATTCGTAATTTAATTAAAAGATTACCAGAGGAATATGGCATGACCATTATAATCTCCAGCCATTTATTATCAGAGATTGATCAAATGGCAACACAAGTGGGGATTGTTTTGAAAGGGAAATTAATTTTCCAAGATTCTATTGAAGCTATGCGTCGATTTGCCCAACCAAAGGTTACCTTTAAAGTAAACAATGGTGAAAAAGGATGGCGCTTCTTATTAGCAAATGGTATTAAGGCAGATTATCAGGATGGGGTGATTTTCTTAGAAGAGTGCTCGGATGAAAAGGTTGCTCATATTGTCCAAGTTCTTGTTCAGGAGGGTATATCGGTATTCCGAGTCGAGGAAGAGAAACGTTCATTGGAGGATATATTCCTCCAAATGACGATGGGAGAACAGGGGATATGATGGGAAAGCTATTAACTGCTGACTTCTTAAAAATCAAACGTAAAGGATTATGGCTTCTAACGCTTATTGGCCCTTTAGGGGTGGTTGCTCTGCAAATGGTCAATTATGGCGTAAGAAAGGATTATCTCTTACAGCAAAGTGAGGATGATTGGGGCTATTTCTTATTAAATGTGCATTCATTTACACCGCTTGCCATAGTCTTGGGTATTGCCATTCTTACGTCATTCATAGCAAGCATTGAAAATGAGACCAATGCTTGGAAGCAGCTCATTGCATTACCTGTTTCCAAATTAACCGTATATTTGTCTAAATTTACGCTGTTAGCTATCTTACTATTTTTCGCCTCAACGTTATTAATGTTTTTTACGCTGAGCTACGGGCTGTTTTTAGAATTAGGTGACACGGTACCTTACATGGAGCTTGCCAAATATAGCTATTTCCCTGCGTTTGCAGCATTACCTATCTTGGCACTTCAATTGTGGATAGCGAGTGTAAGTCATAATCAAGGGGTTCCGATAACTGTAGGCATTTTTGGGGTGATTTTTGCCTATTCTTCCTATGTTCTTCCAGATTGGATGATATGGAAATGGCCATCATTGATGAACCAATGGAATGAGCCGATGATCAATGTCTTATTAGGCGTAGGAATTGGTATCTTACTCTATATTATCGGCATGGTTGATTTTGCAAGAAGGGACGTGAAATAATGATTGCTTTACTTCAAGCTGAGTGGTTTAAGTTACGTAAATCAAAAATGGTACCAATTATTTTAGCAGGACCCATGATGGGACTTTTTATAGGACTATCCGCTAATTTAGAGGACAACATGCAGGGGATTGAAATCAATGAGTGGTATATATCGTTATTTTCGATGAATTTAACATATGCTCTATTATTTTTACCTCTTATTTCTGGTGTTTTTACCAGTCTTATTTGTAGGTATGAACATCAGTCTGGTGGATGGAAGCAGCTTTTAGCATTACCAGTAACAAGAGGGAAAGTATTTGTAGCTAAATACATATTGATTATGCTGCTTGTCTTAGCAATGCAGATATTGTATTTAGGCTCGGTCTTTGCTGTTGGGATGGTAAAAGGCTATACAGATTCTTTTCCTATGGAGATTGTTTGGAAAAGCATAGTAGGAGGCTGGGTAGCGACATTGCCATTAGTAGCCTTGCAATTGTGGATGTCCATTATGTTTAAAAGCTTTGCTGCTCCATTTGCTGTTAATGTCATATTTACTTTACCATCAATTTTAGCAGTGAATTCTGAAAGAATTGGTCCGTATTATCCTTGGGCACAACCCTTTTCGATGATGTATATAGGAGGCAATACAGACGATGTATTCTTTGTACCGTGGGAGCAATTGTTAACCGTAGTAGGTGGCGGATTCATCGTATTTTTCCTCGGAGGATATTACTATTTCCAGCGAAAATCTATTTAAGCTAAAAGGAGAATGAGAATGCTGAAACGTAGCTTACGTTTTTTAACTGCATCGATGCTATTAGTAGCTTTAGTAGGATGTGGACAGAGAGAGGCTGTAAAAGATGCCGCACAATATACGAATGAAATTAAAGATATCAACATTCCTGATGATGTAAAAATTATTGGTTTTGGGGAAGCAACACATGGCAATATCGAATTTCAAACATTAAAAAGAGATATATTTAAAGCGATGATAAAAAATGAAAATGTCCATGTTTTCGTTTTAGAAGGAGATTTTGGTGGTGCCCAGCAGATAAATCAATTTATCGAAAACGGTGTCGGAACGGCGGAGGAAGCTATAAAAGCGTTAGACTATGGCATCTACAAAACAGAACAAATGGTAGAGTTTGTGCAGTGGATGCATGACTATAATCAGACAGTTGATGATCAAGAGAAAATTTATTTTTATGGCAATGATATGCAGCGCTATGATTACAGTAAAAAGGGGTTACTTGATTATTACGCCAAGGTACATGCTGACAATGCAAAAAGATTCACGACTAAGCTAGAGCATGTTTCCAACAAAACGATGAGAGAATTATCGGATAGTCAGCTAATTGAGCTAGATAAAACGATTGATACAATCATCAACGATTTACAATCAAACAAAGCGATGTATGAGAAAAAATCTTCAAAGGATGAATTCTCCTTTGCTGTTCAATATGCGGAAATTATGAAGCAGCGTACGCAATTATTTTTAAATGAAGATAATTATATGAATTTACGGGACGAATATTTAGCTGAAAATTTACAATGGATTATTGAATATGAAGCAACGCAAGGTCATGATAAAGTATTAATGTCTGCTCATAATGGTCATATTGAGAAAACTTCTGCTACGATGGCAGGCTATCAATCGATGGGGCATTATTTAAGTGAGCAATATAAAGATCAATATTTTGCGATTGGCACAGACTTTGTGAAAAATACATTCCAGGCACAAAATGGGTCTGGTGAACGAAAGGAATATACGATTGAGCATCACAATGCTTTAGTGGATGCCTTTAGTGATATTGACAATAACATCTTTTATGTGGATTTTGAAGCTGCCAAACAATCGAAGGAGCTTGCGAATATTCTTTCAAAAAAGCAAAGAATGGGCAATATCGGCGATGATTTTCGTCCATGGTATAAGCTGACACAAATGCTGTACACCATTAAAATGACACCTGAGGAAGCCTATGATGGTCTCATCGTTGTGCAAGAAGCAACACCAACAAAAATAATTGATTAAGCTAAATTTAGCAACCTTCATCAAAAAAACGGTTTCCATCTCCAGTATGATAAAGATGAGGTGAGTAACATGGAGTATAGTCAAGCGACACAAAGAACTATTGCCTATATCGAGGAGCAATTGATGGAAGAAATTTCTTTTGAATGTTTTCCTAATACTGCTGGCTATTCGAAGTACCATCTAAGCCGAATTTTTAAGCAAGAAACGGGATTTACGATTGGTGAATATATTCGTATACGTCGGCTAGCTATGGCAGCGAGTTATTTGATGTACTCTAATGTATCGATATTAACGATTGCTGTTACACTTCAGTTTCAATCACAAGAGGCTTTTACAAGAGCCTTTAAAGAAGTTTATGCTTTACCACCAGGGAAGTATCGAAAAGTAATGCAATCATTAAATATGATGGAGGAGGAACATTACATGGAAACAGTTGAACAGGTTAAAGGTTGGGTGTTGAGTGGTGCTAATCCAGAATTGTATAAATTTCATACAGATGACAAGGTATTTCATTCAGGGAAGCGTTCAGGAGTATTGTATTCCACAACTGCCTCAGCAAATCATAGTCAATTTGCTACAATGATGCAGGGTTTTCAGGCAGCTGACTATAAAGGGAAACGCTTGAAAATGTCATGCTACTTAAAGACGGCAGATGCAACAAAGTGTGGTGCATGGATGAGTATTGACAATGGTACAGGAGATACGATTCAATTTGATAATATGGATCAACGCCCTGTGACAGGTTCTACTGAATGGAATCATTATTCTATTGTCTTAGACGTACCTGAAGAAGGTCATTCCATTTATTTTGGTGTGTTACTAATTGGTTCGGGTAAAGTCTGGGCAGATGGCTTCCGTTTTGAAGAAGTTGACAACAAGGTACCCTCAACAAATATGCTTACGCAGGAACATTTATCAAATCATCCTACTAATCTAGACTTCAGTATGGAGTAAATCAGACAGCACTGACAAAAGTGCAAGATGACTTTTTTGAATAACGTATTGATTACCTCTAATTTGTTAAAGATAACAAGGAGGAGGTGTGAGACGATGGCACAAGAAATTCTTTGTGAAGTCAATAACTGCACATTTTGGGATTCTGGTAACAAATGCACAGCTGAAAAAATTTATGTTGTCAGCCAAAAGGGACAACATGCTTCCAACAGCGAGGAAACAGACTGTAAAACATTCGAACCTGAAACGCATTAATGCCAAAAGGGTAGCCATGTATATGGTTACCCTTTTTCCCTGTCTTTATTAATAAATATCTACCTTTTCTTTGTTAAATAAAAGAGCATGGGCATTTTTTACTTTTTCTTCTACATAATCCAGTGAGTATTTACCAACAGAATCTGTTAAATCCCCAATTGCCCGCGACAAGTTATCAATAATCGGAATTAATTTGTGCATTTCTGTGCGATGCTTTTCTTTGTGCATCTCATCCATAATTTCATATGCAAGACGTTGAATCTTCCTTAGTCGCAATTTCTCAGATTGCATTGAATCCTCCTTATTGAACCAATTTATGATGTCTAATTATATGAGCTACAATAAGGTTTCATGAATAATGTGCTTTAGAAATAATTGCTCGTGTTATGAAGGGCTAGCGCAATTTCCCTTATGCCAACATCAATCTGGGATTCGTCTATATTCGATACATTTAGTTTGATAATACGTTCCTGATAAAATGCATCTAAATAATTGCGTTTAATAGGATCTAACAAAATATTTTGTTGTGCTAAATGATCAATAATCTTAGAAGTATTCACCTGTCTCGGTAGAATGATATGGCTATGCATACAGATTTCCTTAGAGGATTGATAGTCTGCCAGATGAGTTGCTATAGATTGTTGAAGTTGATTTGCTCGGCTTGCATAAGCTTCACTGACTTTTTTCTGATAACGTTCAAACATACCACTTTTCAAGTAGAGCTCTAATGCAGCTTGGGAGATCATGGAGCTATCAATATCAGTGGTATTTTTATACTGTTGAAAGGTATTTATCAAAACATTTGGTAAAACGGCAAGTCCAATACGTAAGCCAGGAAACATGATTTTAGAAAAGCTTTTTAAATAAATAACCCGATCCTGTGTATCCTCCGTAAATAGGGGATCTATTTTTGTATTTTGCTCAAAATCCGCTAAATAATCATCTTCAACTATATACACATTATATTTATAGGCAAGTTTTCGGATTGCATCCTTTTCTTTTTTACTATAGGAAGTTCCTAGAGGGTTGTGCAGACGTGGCATCGTATAAAAGAACTTTATGTCGTGTTTACTAAAAATGTTTTCTAGTTCATCTAAATCAATGCCATCCATTGTTCTTTTGATGCCCATTGCCGGAAGTTCATAGGTTTTTAAATAATCCATATACAAATGATAGCTAGGTTGTTCCACTAAGATGGTTGAGCGACCATTTGGAAAGGGCATTATACTTAGCAAGGATAGAGATTGTTGGACACCTGAAGTAATGAAAATATTTTCTTCCTTTGTAAACAGTTGATAGCCTGTTAATAGTTTTTTTGCTTCCGCTATTAATGACGGTAGGCCTTTTGGTGTCCCATATCTAAATAAATCTGCTTGGTATGTGTCGATGGCTTTATTAATACAATGCTGAAAATCTTGATAAGGGAATGCATGCCAATTGGGCGAAGATGTAGCAAAATCTATGTAATTTTTCATTTTTGGTTGGATGGGCAGTTGATGATCAACAACATAGTAGCCACTTTTAGGCATTGAATAGATAAGATGCTGATCCTCCAGTTTTTTTAAAGATGCTAAAATCGTACTCTTACTACAGGAAAATTGCTGTGATAACTGGCGAATCGAGGGGAGCTTTGCCCCTGCTTGAAGTGAGCCTGTTTGGATCTGAGTCAGGAGCTGAGAATAAATCCATTCGTATTTAAGCATACATAACCTCCAGCACATCTGTATCGGTACAGATGTGTTTTTTTTATATCGTCAATAAGTTCTCTATTTAATACGATAACTATACCGGCCGGAATGTTTAAAGAAGGAGTACTATCCTATGTCAGAAAATAGAAATGCCTATATAGCAGCAATAATTTATGCATTTGTCATTGGGCTCTCATTTATGTTTGTGAAAGTTACGTTGACTGTAGCAAGTCCTATTGATATACTTGCACATCGTTTTACTTTTGCATTCATCGGTATTGTTATAATCATGGTAATGACAAAAAATAAGCTAATAATGAACATGCAGGACCTACTAAAAATATTACCGTTAGCCATCTTGTATCCAATTGCTTTTTTTACCTTTCAAGTGCTTGGACTTGCTAAAATTTCCTCATCAGAGGCGGGAATTATTCAAGCGACAATCCCTATTTTTACATTAGCATTGGCAGGTTTATTGTTAAAGGAAAAAGCTACACGGGGTCAGCTTGTATCTGTAAGTTTGTCTGTACTTGGTGTCATTTATTTATTAATGATGAATGGAGCAAATGCTACTACAGGAAATATTATAGGAAGGGGATTTATATTACTATCAGCGATTGCGACATCGCTTTATACTATTTTTGCTAGAGGGCTTACCAAGAAATATTCTTTACTAGCATTAACATATGTCATGACATTATGTGGATTTGTTATTTTTAATGGAATGGCTCTTGGAAGTCATATGATGAATGGAACACTCAATGAATTTTTTAAGCCATTAACACATGCTCATTTTGTCTTCGCTATTTTATATTTAGGTATACTATCTTCACTCGGTACATCCTATTTATCCAATTATGCTTTATCTAAATTGGAAGCATCTAAAATGAGTGTCTTTAGCAATTTTGCAACACTTATTACTATTTTGGCAGGGGTCTTATTTTTACAGGAAGATTTCCATCTAAATCATCTTATTGGTGGCATCATGATTATTATTGGTGTGATAGGGACGAATTATTTTGGGCGGAAAAATGTCGAACAAGTGAGATAATGAATAGCAACTATTTTAGTAAAGGGATTATAATAATTGTAAATAAATTACTTTCTAAACTAGGAGGTTGTTATGGGGAAAATTTATGTCATTAGACATTGTCTAGCACAAGGGCAATCACTAGATGCACCCTTAACACAGAAGGGAATAGAGCAAGCAGATAGTTTAGCTGAGTTTTTCAAAGATCTAAAAATTGATCGAATTGTATCTAGCCCTTTCTTACGAGCAATCCAATCCATTGAACCATTAAGTAGTAGAAAAAGTATGACGATTGAAATGGATGAACGTCTTTCGGAGCGCCTTTTAAGTACTGGAGATTTTCCAGATTGGTACGAAAAATTACAGGCGACATTTGTTGATATGGATTTAAAATATGATGGTGGAGAATCCAGTAATGAAGCGATGCATCGAATTGTAGACCTTGTAAAAGATGCATTTGAACAGGATGTTGATCATACATTAATCGTAAGTCATGGCAATATCATCTCTTTACTACTGAAGTATTATGATAAGGATGTTGATTTTCACTGTTGGAAAAATTTAAGCAACCCAGATGTTTTTCTACTAAGCCCTAAGCATAATGAAGTAATGATAGAGCGAATATGGGGTGCACAGTATAGTGAAGGCTAATATTAATTGGTATGGTAGGAATTGTTTCTTGCCATACCTTTTATAGTGAAGGAGAGTAAGATGGAGACGATATTAAAGGAAATTTTAAAATGGGTTAAACAAGCTGATAAAAAAATCATAATCGGCATTTCTGGTCATGGAGCTGCTGGAAAAACGACATTTACCAAAAAACTTATACATGCTTTACATCAAGATCAAGTGAATTATTTGAATACTGATCCGTATATTGTGAATTCGGATATTCGCAAGCAAACAATACTTGATTATACATATCAAAATGAGCATCATCGTTTTAAAATGACGGCTTGTCATCCCGCAGCTCATCATCTGCCATCATTGGAGCGAGATGTTCAGATGATAAGAGCAGGACTCGATTTAATGACAATCGATACACATTATATGAAAAGTACATTAATTTCTTCGAAAAAACAGATCACGATAGTAGAAGGAATGTGTGTAGCATTTATAGATCCGGAGTTACTGGATTTAAAGATTTATTTTTATACGGATGGGGATACAGAGCTTAAGAGAAGATCAGATCGTGATGTGCTTGAAAGAGGGACAGATATAAATTATTTAAAACAATCACATGATGAGCGACGTATTCAATATGAATTATTTATGCATCCACATTGCCAACATTTTGATATGGTTATTAAAACTCAGGATGATGAAATCCTTATTGAAAAAAATACACTTGTAATTAAATGAGGGCCTTCTGCACTTTGACTAGCGGAAGGCTCTAACTTTAGTATTGAAATTTTACACGAACAGAAGCATCAATAGCAATTTGTCCCTGTTCTATAGGCGTGATTCCCGAGGATACAGCCATAGAGCGATAAAGGATAGGTGTGTTAGCCTGCTCTTCCACAATCTCTACAGGGAGTGGCTGCAAAGGCAGGTGCATAGTTTCTGCTATTGTTTTCGCCTTCAATTGAGCATTCTGTAGCGCTAAACTTAATGCTTGCTGATAGTAAGCATCGGTATGGGCTATTTTGAACTGAATATTGGTTATTCGATTTGCCCCATTTTCTACAGCCGTATCAATGATTAAGCCCAAATCATTGGTATCTGAAACGTTGACGGAAATGGCATTGACTACTTCATAGCCATTAAAAGTTTGTTTGCCATCTTCGAAATTATATAGTGGTGTGATTGTATAACTAGCAGTTTGAATTTGTTCTCTTGGAATACCAAGTGCGATAAGTGATTGCATAACCTCATTCATGATTGCCGCATTTTCCTGTTGAGAACCTTGTACATGGTTGCCCTGTGTTTGGACTTCAATTTGTAATTGTACAGAGTTAGGTGTAGCCATTACCTGTCCATAGCCGATTACAATCATAGTACGTGATGGATGATGTGTTTGTTGATTGACCTGTGCATAGTACATCTAATACCACCTTTCATAGGTTATATAATCATGCTATGCAAAAATATTTATGATTTATTTATTCTTTTTAAAAATTTGTCATGTAGCTTTGTGAATAGAAGTAAAGCTAAAATAGCTCCCAGCAAGGCTAAAAACATGTCCCATTGTGCATCCCATTTATCTCCCTGCATGCCTAAAAAATCCTTTGCTCCTTTACTTCCCTTCGAGATTCTTGTACTTAACCATTCAATGATTTCATAAAAAGCAGCAATTGCGAGCAGAATACTGATCGTAATACCTGTAAGCCAAGCTCCTTTTGCAAGTGGTGTTTTCCTGATTAGTATTTCCCTTATTACGATGGCTAATAAACCTTTTAAAAAATGGCCAAAGCGATCATAGTTATTACGTTGTAAATGAAATTCATCTTTTACCCAATTAAAAAGAGGGACTTCCGAATAGGTATAATGCCCCCCTATAAATGTCAGTATCGACAAGAGAGCGATAATAAAATAAGAAAATGTGGTGAAGCGGAATTTACGATAAATGCAAATAACGACTATTATTGCCACAATTCCCGGACTAACTTCAGCTAGCCAATCTAAATAGGAGGAAGGCTTTATAAAAGACCAGATGAAAACAATTAAAACAATAATAAGTAAGGTGACGTGTATTTTAACATGTTGCTTACTATTCATATTAACAACTCCCTTTGTCCCACAGTATGGGAAATAGGGAAATTGCTTATTCCAATTTGTAGCAAACAAAAAAGAAAAGCGTCTAGTTGACGCTTTTTTTAGCCAATTAGATCATTTTTAAAAGTGCCTCTACACCAGTCATTCCTTCTGTAATACCAAGCTGTTCTGCTTCATATGTTACAGATTCTAATGGAGCTGTTAATAGCTCGTCAATTGTTTTCACGCCTACTGCACGACCAGCAATAATTTTTCGATCAACTAAGCGACTATTTAATAGGCCGACATCTAAAGCACCACACATAATGTAGCCTGTATCATTAGAAATAGTTAGTAATGTTGTTTTAGGTAATTGAACAACTACTGCAGTGAAGAAATGCCCTTTAATCATAATAGGTTCAATTGTCACCATTGAAATCACTCCTTTTCTCTATATACATATGGTGAAGGCTAGCAAGGTGTTCGACATTTTCATGAAAAAAAACTAAATATGTTGCTAGATGTATAAGGATGAAAGGAATTAGGGGGGAAGCATCGGAGGTACTTTATAACAAAAAGGAATCTACTCAAATGAATAGATTCCTTTTATCCTTTATTATCTTGTATAAGAAAGCAAAGCAGTTTCTTTAAATTTATGTAATGCATTTGTTGCCTCACGTTTAGAACTATACTCAAACATGCGATAAGTGTTTTCTTCAAATACTGTAATAATCCACATATATGTCATCCCCTTTATTGTGTTGCATAACATTTAAGTATTTATAATAACTGTTATATATCAGATTTAATTTCATTTTACATCAATAAATAAAAAAATAAAGTACGATTCAAAGATTTTCACATATTGTTCAAAATTATAAAGAACGTTTAAAATTTTTTTGAAATAATTAAAAGGAGAAAACAGACAATCCTTCACAAGTATATTTCCGGGTAATTCGTAAATAGTAAGTTGACGGAGTTCTGTGATTTCGGACTTGGGAGGTGATGCTATGACACGTAATTACGTATTCATTTTTATGGTTTTCTTTTTAATCATCTCGGGATTTTTAGTGCAGGAAGGCTACGCAGATAGAGGTCGTCCTTATTATGAGGAGACAGGTGAAGTTGTTTGGGATATCAAAACAGAGGATAAAATTGTTGCACTCACCTTTGATGATGGTCCACATCCTAAATACACAGCTGCTGTGCTAGATTTATTAGCAAAATATGATGCAAAAGCCACCTTTTTTATTATTGGAAAAAATGCAGAAAAATATCCAGAGCTTGTTTTACGTTCTTATACAGAAGGCCATGAATTAGCAAATCATACGTATACACATCCATTTAAAGTTTCCATCAAAAAATTGCAAGAGGAGCTTCAAAAGACAAATGACACGATTTATAGTATTACTGGTTTTTCCCCAGTTTTATTCCGTCCCGTTGGTGGAAATTACACGGATGCTATGATTAATGCTGCTGTTAAGGACGGCTATAAGGTAGTAATGTGGTCCTGGCATCAGGATACGCAAGATTGGAAAGAGCCTGGTGTAAGGAAAATTGTGCAAAAGGTAATGAAGGGAACAAGGCCTGGAGATGTTATTTTATTTCATGATGGTGGCGGGAACCGTACACAAACAATTCAAGCACTAGAAGAAATACTACCTGCATTAAAAAAGCAAGGCTACACATTTGTTACAATATCCGAGCTGATTGAAAGCAAACAGCAACAAGAGCAAGTTCAATAATGAAAAATGAGCCATCTCAACAATGTTTGAAATGGCTTCTTTTTCACTTAAATAAAAGGTTTGAATTAGAAGAAAATAATTGGAGCTAGCGCAATACCTAAAATTGTTCCTAGAGCAATTCCATAGCCAAAACCTTCTCCTCCATACCCTCCAAATCCCCAAAACCCTAAACCATAACCACTATATCTTCTATCAGGTAGAATCCATACCTGTCTTCTATCTACCCTTGTGATTTCTCCAACATGTACTTTACCAGATGAATCCGAGATTCGAACACGTTTACCATGATATTTACAGCAAAGACTATAAGCATCAGCTGGATTCACACATATTCCTCCTTTCAATGTCATTACAAGCTAATATATGCGATTTGATGCATTTATCACTAGCCGATTGTCTATTCAAGACATATGCTGTGAAGAGGTGATAATATGGCCGTTGTGTCAACGGATAAGTGGTTAAATGAATTTGTAAGTGCAAGAAAATCAACTAGAAGGGATGAGCGAACAAGCTTACAATGCTCGATTCTTTGCGATCGATTAGTCAAACTATTTCGAGATGGGCTTCCAGAAGAAATTCACTATACATTACAGCAACAGGGTCTATTTTTACCTCATGAGGAAGTCGATGTTGAAAAATTAAAGAGGCAAGAAGTATGGGCCAGTGTACAGCAGGAGTTTCTATACTTACAGAGGAAATGGAATGGCCCATCAATACCAATTTATATTTTCCCAATTACTCAGCAGCAAACGATAACCAATAAAAATGGTGTAGCTTATCCTCATTCGCTTTTTTTATTTGTGGGTGATTTAGAAAAGCAGGAGCTTCAAGCATTATTTGCTCATGAATATAACCATGTTTGTCGTTTACACATATTAAAAAAAACTTTAGATGATATGACTTTATTGGATTCTCTCATTTTAGAAGGCTTAGCAGAAGATGCGGTGAAAGATTTATATGGGGAAAGGTGGATTGCTCCTTGGTTACAATCCTACTCAGATAAAGAACTTTTAGCTTTATGGGAGCATCATTTTTTACCGAATTTACAACTCCAAGGAATCGAACAACATCATCCATTTCTATACGGGGGGCCCCTCCCACCTTGGATAGGCTACTGTATAGGCTACAAAATTGTGCAGTCTTATAAAATGAACCATTCATGTCAACATCCCTTGTTCATTTCAAGCCAAGATTTACTTGCTGGTTCGAATTTTCCGCTACAATAGAGAAAAGGAGTGATTGTTGTGTCCAATGAATTAAAAAATATATTATTACCAATTGTAGACTCAGCAACAAGGGTGCTCATTGTTGGATCCATGCCAGGAAAACAATCGTTAGAGAAACAGCAGTACTATGGCAATCCACGCAATCACTTTTGGCCTATTATGGGTGAGTTATTAGAGATAGCGATTCCAGATAATTATACAGAGAGAATAGCCTTATTAAAAAACAATGCAATCGGTCTTTGGGACACGATTGCAACTTGTGAACGCGAAGGAAGTTTAGATGCAGCGATACGCAATGAAAAGCCCAATGATTTTCAAACCCTTTTTGAACAATACCCTAATATCCAATTAGTGCTTTTTAATGGAGCGAAAGCATTTGAGGTTTTTAAAAAGCATATTGGCTTAGAGCTTCTAGATGGACGAGACTATAAAAAAATGCCATCAACAAGTCCAATACCAGGGAAAAATATTAAAACGTTCACTGAAAAGCTAGAGGACTGGCGGATTATCCAAACCTATTTAGCCTAATCATCAGGGCGAGATTAACGTGATGAAGTAGCTACTTTAGGGTGAATAGTTTTCCTTGTGCTTTTAAACCATTGATAAAAGAGAATATACACAAGCAGGATTTCAATAGCATCTCCACCGTAGTACATGATCTTAGCACCTAGTTCTGCCTCAGTCGATGGTACATGATGAGGCGGATTTGCAAAAATAAATTTTGCCAATATGGCATGAGCAGCCAATGCTACTACTAATGTAAGGGATCGAAAAATATAAGAGTATGAATGTGGAGTAGGATCAATATAAATAAAGGCAATGGTAAACAAATAACCCGCTAGAAAAATATGGAGATGAATGAATACATACAGTAGTATAT
This sequence comes from Lysinibacillus sp. HST-98, assembly GCF_016757845.1. Lineage (NCBI taxonomy): Bacteria > Bacillati > Bacillota > Bacilli > Caryophanales > Bacillaceae > Lysinibacillus > Lysinibacillus sp. HST-98. Next base: position 166,511 of record NZ_JAENHX010000006.1, on the reverse strand, counting down.
GTTCATGCATCAAATTGAAAAGTGAGGTTGTATAGAGTACCCATAGACCTCCTATATTTAGAATAGATGCAATAATTGGATGACGAATAAAACAAACATACGGTTTTTTTAATATCTGAGAAAGTGTACGTGCGTTGTTCACTGGTAAGGTTCTTAACAACAGAGTCATGGGTGCTGCTAATGCCATAAGTAATGGTGCAAGCATGCCAAGCAATAAATGTCCTATCATATGTGCGTCAAAATGAATGTGACTAAGAGCAGCCAATGGGCCAATTAATGTAATAAGAGCACAGACATTTCCAATAATCCAACTGATAGTACGGAAATGAGGCCATTGTTTTTTATGTTGATTCGAAATAATAACAGCGAGGATATAGCCTATAAGAACTAGAACAAATGGCAAGGCGAGTAGAAGCTGAACCATAATAGGAAAGTTTTGAGCATGAATTTCGTGAGAATGCAAGATGCGCCACCTATCGTCCTTTTTGATTTGTTTGGAGCAGTAAGACAATACCGATAATTATTAATAGTGACGCCAGTATGTTCCAAACGATATCATAGGGTAGTATCTCAACATTGTAACGAATTTGGTGAAGTTTCATGAATTTATGTTGTATAATTCCATCGTAAAGCTGAAATGAGCCTGCTCCAAGAAAAATACCGCCTAGCCATCTTTTTAGCCAAAACCCATGTTTTCTATGTAGGTCAGCCAATAAAAAAGCAGATCCAATCGTAGCAAAAAAGCTGAATGCATGAAATAAACCATCTGAAACTAGTCCAATAGCTGCTGTAGACTTATCATAGAAATGATGCCAGTGTAATAATTGGTGAAAAATCACCTCATCTATAAATGCCACCACCCCAAGCCCAAATAAAATCCCAGTCCACATGTTACGCTGCTTATATTGAAAGCGATTTTCATGCTTATGTTTTTGTTCTTCATACATATTGGTCATATCCAATTCTATCACCTCAAGCTGATTTTCTTTTAGTCTACCCCTGAGATGAGCTCTTAAACAAATATCCCTCAAAACAGTCGTTTGTCAGAGGGAAGTAAGGATGATTGCCAGCTATTATAGTAAGAGCCAGCAGGACTGTAAAAGAATTTGAAGTGATGCTTCTCAGCTAAAGCACGGCTTTTTGCTGCTTCTTCAAATCCAATTGTCATCACTTGTGTACCAAATTTATTGCGTATGTGGACAAGCTGTTGCATCATATCGAGTGACCATTCATCTTTTCCTACCACAGGATATGAAAAATCCTCCCACATAATAAAGTCAACATATGGCGCTGTATAATCAGCAAGTGTTTGAAATCCCCAATTTTGAGCAACAGATAAATCGGGATAACGTTTTTTAATTTGTTGGATAAAAGATAACATGGCTTCATTTTGCCACTTTTGTTCATCTTCAGGTAAATAGGAATTGATATTACCAACCGTATCTAAAAACACACCGTCTAAACCTTTCTGAACAATTTGCTGCTCTATTTCTGCTAGCAAAATGTCTTGATAGTGCGTAGAAGTCAAATCCATTAAAAAAGAATCCCATTTGGCAAAATACATTCTTTCACCCTGTTTGTCTCGATAAAAATCTTCTTCCTTCAATTGTTGATAGAGTGCTGTGTTCCATTTGTCTGCTTCCATCACATTAATATAGCCGTACACTAAAGTACCGCTTTTTTGAGCATTGACGATATACTTTTGCTGCATTTCAAGAGGTTCTACAATCACTAAATCTAACTTCGTCATGCGCTTGCCAATGGCATCGTTGCCTTTATCTAAGTAGTATGTGTAATCTTTCACATCAGCAAGCTTTGCTTGGATACTTGTGGAAGAAGAGTCTGAATTTTTAGCAAGCAGCATCCACATACTACCTGCGATAAGCAGGGCTAATAAGAGGATCAATAATTTTTTCATAAGTACTCCTTTTGGAGCGATTTTCCTTCCATTATACAATAATAGGAATTGGGTTACCTTAGGTAAATGGGCAATGGCTCATCGGTGAATCGCCCTTTTACATATATTGAATAATGTAAAAGGAGGGTTTGTGTGTATAATAATCCATTTAGAGAAGATCATTTTAGAAGACCTGGTGGTTGGGGAGGTTATAATGATTTTGAAACAACGTCATTTGGGCCAACTCATTTCGGCCCCCCTCCCGCAGGACAAATGCCCATGAGCACACCACCAGGTTTTTCACCACCAATTCCTGCTTGGCGAGAAGGTTCTAGTGGTATACGCTCCTGTTTATTTAGAAATACGTATATTTGGATGAATAGTGGTAGAAGTTTTTGGTTTTTCCCAACAGCTGTAGGAAGGGAAATCATTGCTGGCTTTAGATGGAGTCGAAGATATGGCTGGTATTTCCGTACCATTTCTAGAAACCAAATTCGTTCCTATGAATGTTTTAGATAGACTTAGCTCAAGGTATGGAGTTTTATTTTAAAAAAAAATGATGTTACAATGACGATAATGATGAATGAAGGGAAGATGGGTGGCTAATGAATAACTAATCTTAATTTTTGTATAGGAAATTTTATATTTCACGAACAACAAAAATAGGATTAGTCTGCCCATTTTTCATAATAATTGCTTTATATTCGCAAACCACTGCCGATATTTAGCTACTCCAAAGCTTGTTTTCACAATAATTTTGGAGCTTATTTGTGTATGATATTGTAGCGACTAATCCTTCCAAATGAATTGGAGGGATTTTTTTGTCCCTCCAACTGGAGAGGATGGATAGTATGAAGGAACTTTTAAAATTACAGGATGTACGTTATGAAATAAAGGATATGTTGTTATTTGAGCATGTGACAGGCACAGTAAAACAAGGCGAAGTCATCGGTATTATAGGGAGGAATGGTGCTGGGAAATCGACATTATTACAATTGATTCAAGGTACATTATCACCATCTATGGGAGTAATTCAGGGAACACAGACTTTAAAAATTACATTTGTTGAACAGGAGCTAGCACATTTTGACAAACTAGAAGTATCCGCAAGAGAAGCTGATCTGCTGGCTAAGTGGCAGGTACCTAATGTGTCATTTGCAGCGTTAAGTGGGGGTGAAAAGCTGAAAATGCGTCTTGCAGAAGGTTTTTCCCAGAATGCTCAAATTTTATTACTTGATGAACCAACGAATCATTTAGATGAACGAAGTACCTCATTCCTCATCAGACAAGTACAAAACTATAAGGGGACAATCATCGTGGTATCACATGATCGCTATTTTTTAGATAAGGTTGCCACAAAAATCTGGTCTATTGAGGAAAAAAGCCTGATTGAACATGATGGCAATTATACAAGCTACATGGCTGATAGGGAACACCGACGATTAACACAACAACGTGCCTACGAGAAACAGCAAAAAAACATTGAACGAATTGAGGCTCAAATGTCGGAACTGACGTCTTGGTCACAAAAGGGCCACGCTCAGTCAACAAAACTGGAAGGTTTTAAGGAGTACCATCGTGTGAAAGCAAAGCGCTTAGATTCGCAGGTGAAATCTAAGAAAAAGCGATTAGAAGCTGAACTTGCAAAGACAAGAGTGGAAGCAGTGGAGCCAGAAGCAGAGATTCGTTTTTCTTTAGGCACGAATCAACGAGTTGGCAAGCGCTTACTGGAAATCAAGCATTTATCTTTAAAATTTGGTGAACGCATATTATTTAACGATGTGAATATTACGGCTCAATTTGGAGATAAGATAGCTATTACAGGAAAGAATGGAAGTGGGAAAACAAGCTTTTTAAAAGTACTTTTAGGCAAGCTAGAAGCTGAGGGTGAAGTATGGGTATCACCAGCTGCAAACATTGGTTATCTGACACAGGAAGTATTTGATTTACCACTTGATCAGACACCAGAGCAATATTTTTATCAAGAGACATTTGAAGAGCGTGCTAAAGTGCGCAACTTGATGAAGAATTTAGGGTTTACACTGACACATTGGACATCTCCCATAGGCAAAATGAGTATGGGAGAACGCGTAAAGTGTAAGCTGATGGCTTATATTTTAGAGGATAAAAATGTTCTTATTTTAGATGAGCCGACAAATCATCTTGATCTACCTTCTCGTGAGCAGTTAGAGCATACTCTTACCCAATATAATGGGACATTGCTTGTCGTTTCACATGATCGATACTTTCTAGAAAAAGTCACGAACAGTGTTTGGGAGCTTCACGGTCAGCACATCAAGAAAAAGTGGACAGAAGTCACACCGAATAAAGTGGATGATACAGCGGCTCTCCGTTTAAAGCTTGAAACGGAAAGGCAAGAGATTTTAGGTAAACTGAGCTTTCTAACAGTAAAAGATAAGGACTACGTAATGCTTGACCAGAAGTTTAATGAGCTGACGAAGCGCATCAATGAACTTCGATAGCTGAAGCGTTTAAGTTAACCTTTTCCAGGGGAAAATATGGAGAGAAGGCATTTCTTAAAGGGGGGTTAACATGATGAAAAAGGTAGTATTTCTCTTTTTATTGTTAAGCATTTGTAGCTTAAGTGCTTGTGCTGAACGAAATAAGAATGAACAAGAACATGAGATTGAAACAAGTACATCTGTAGCACAGCAGTCAAATAATGATCAAGTTGATACGGTTCAAGCAACTGAAGCTCTTCAACAAATAAAGGAGCAGATACATTTCAATGTTCCAATAAAAATGCCAACAACGTTGCCAATTGCAGAGGGTGCATTTTTATCAGCTACAGCAAGGACACAGGGCGACCAGGTTGAAGTTATTTTTTATGAGAGCAAAGAGAATATGCCAATTAATGATATTCGATTAAAGAAATCAGCGACTGTTATTGGAAGATTGCTGGTCAAGAAATATAAAAGTGTGGAAGGTGCAAGCACACAGATAGCATTTGATAATTTCAATCAAAATGGCGGGCAAGAGGTTGATCTTGGTTACAATATAAAAGGTTATCAAGATGCAGGTGCTGGTTCATTATGGACTGGTTGGAATGAAGGGCGATGGGCAATTGCCACTCATACACGAACTGATAATCCTGATGCAGGTGTCAAACTTGCTAAGCAGGCAGTAGCGTATTTAGAAAACCACATGCTACCTATTCCAAGGCAATATGGCATGGCTCAGTTAGATGTCTATCATTCAGGTAATTTAATTGTGTGGCAGGATGAAAAGCTTGTTTACACACTCGATTCAATCAAAGACCCTTTAAAAGCACTAGCAATTGCTACAGCTTTTTATCAATAATAGAAATCCTAGAGTAATGATGCTCTAGGATTTTTTGTATTATTTTACTTTATACTATTCAGCATTTTTTGGTATTCGCTGAATCTTTGCTGCCATTCATCCATTGGGAAATAGTGGTGTTCAACGCCATTTAGTAGATCTGTTAACATATCAAGACAAATATGCCATCCCGCTAAATCCTTCGGTGTATGCTCTGACAGATTTTGAAGTGTCTCCACTAATACCAATAAAGAACCCTTTTCAGTAGAAAATAATTCAAATCTCACCGTATCTGTTCCCCAACCAAATCCTAATACTTCTTTCTCAACATAATCTGTGATGGTTATTTCCTCAAAATTACCTGTTCCATCATTCATATTAAAATGTATTTTTCCGTTCTTACGTAGCTCAATGATTTCTAAATTACTCATCCATTTTTGTAGGTTTTCATTGTTAGTCATAGCTGCCCAAACGGCATCTATTGAATATAGTAATGGTCGTTTGAATGTAGCAATATGGTAATTTGATTGTTTTTCAATAGTAGCTAGCACAGACATCCTCCTAATGATAAATTGCTTGAAAAAGTCTAGTGATGCCTAGTTCAATTTCATGCTTTTGTAAATGACCATAGCCAATAATCAATCTGTTATTATATTTTCCCTTTTTAATTGTATGATCCTCTACGGGGTAAACCTTTACACCAAATTGCTCTATTTTCACTAATAAGTTTTGTGTAAAATCAATCTTCTCAAATTCTGCAACTAAGTGCATACCTGTAGAATAGCCAAATATTTTTATGTTATGTGAAAAAGTGGATTGTAAACATTGAATCAGAAAATCACGTTGGCTTTTATAGAACTTCTTCATTTTTGTAATATGTCTTTCCATATAGCCCTCCTCTATAAAGCGAGAAAGGATAAGCTGGTCTAAGGAAGGTGTATGTAAGTCCGTAAACCATTTTATTTGGCGGCATTTTTCAGTAAGCTGTGTTGGTAGGATAATGTATCCTATTCTTAATGCGGGAGAGAGAATTTTACTAAAAGAACCGATGTAGAGAACAAGCTCTGGGTCTAGGCCCTGTAAAGAGCTAACAGGTGGCCCTTCGTAGCGAAACTCACTATCATAATCATCTTCTATTAAAAAGCAATGATTCTTTCTAGCATACTCAATTAATTGAATTCTACGCTGAATAGGTAAGGTACTTCCTAAAGGAAATTGATGAGAGGGAGTTAGAAAGACAAGTTTAGGATCTATATTATCTGGTAATAGGCTTGTTTTCATCCCGAATTCATCTACTGGTATCGGATAAATGGTAGCACCAGAAGCTTTAAAGATAGTTTGAATATCATTCGTTATAGGATCTTCCATAATAGCAATATCATTAGGTGACAGCAATAATCTTGAAACAAGCATCATTGCCTGTGTCGCACCAGATGTAATAATAATTTGCTCTGGATGACATTCAACGCCCCTTGTCCTTAATAAGTAGTGGGCAAGAGTATGCCTTAATTCTATGCGTCCCTCTGGAACCCCATATCCCAATATGGAGGATTCACTATCGTGCCAAAGTTGATGACTTATCTTCGCCCAAGTTTTACGAGGAAACAAGTCGAGTGCTGGAATACCCGAGCGTAAGTTTATAACATCTTTCCCTACTATTGAATCTCCTGCTTTATTTGTAATAAAAGGTTTGGCCTGTTGTGGTAGCAACGCCCCTTCTGCAACAAATGTACCAGCTCCTCTTCGTGCAATTAAAAATCCTTCGGCTAGTAACTGATCATAAGCTTCTAATATGACATTTCTTGATACTTTTAATTCTACTGAAAGCTCTCGTGTGGATACTAATTTTTCTCCTGCCTGAAGGTGTCCACTTAAAATTTTTTCCCGTATTTGCTGATAGATTTGACGATTTAAAGGAATATCTAATGCTCGATCAATAGGTATCCATAACATTTTACATACCTCCGATTTGAAAGTGGTACCTTTAAAATCACTTTAAAGTGGTTCTACAGTTACCAATTTTATCATGATAAAGTACTTACCAATACCGAAGAGGGGGAATAAATATGAAGAAAACAGAAGAACTAGTGATTCAAGCCTTAAAAGCCGCGGCACGAGACGAGCGCTTGAAATATGCGGTGCAACAATCGACAGAGCTCTACCCATTATTATGGAAAGCAGCAAAAAGGTATGTAACAGGGGAAAAGAGAGAGGATGCCATCACTGCTGCACGTAATTATCTTAATGACAATTATAATATCTCCATTGAATATATTGGCGAAAATACGACCAATTTAAGGGATTGTCAAAGAGCAAAGGATGAGCTTTTACAAGTAATTGAGGACATGGGGATTTTATCTTTGAAGCAAACAGTATCTTTCGATTTATCTCATATAGGTCTTTCTATTAATGCTGAGATTGCTTATAAGCACCTTGAAGAGCTTACACAAAAAGCTCAACAGTATGGAATAACTTTGATGATAAGTATGGAAGAATCCTCAAAGACTAGTGATATTATTACTCTTTACAAAAAAATAGCAACAGATTTTACAAATATCGGAATTACATTACAAGTTCATCTTTATCGTACAAAGGTAGATTTACAAGAACTTATGCAATATCCAGGAAAAATAAGACTTGTTAAAGGGGCTTTTCAAGAGCCTATCGATATAGCCATGATCAGATCAGAAGAACTGAATAAGCGTTATCTTGAGTATGTTGATCAGTTAGTAAATGCGAATCATCCGTTATCAATTGCTACACATGATGAAATGCTTATTCAAGAGCTAGAGCGACGTCAATATCTTGATAACTCAAATGTTGAAGTTGAGATGCTTTATGGTGTACGTCCTACATTACTCAATGAATTAAGACGGAAAGATTATCGTTGTAGAGTATATTTAACGTATGGAAATGAGTGGTACTTATATCTTTGCCACCGAATTGCTGAACACCCTGAAAACCTATATTTAGCAGTAACCGATATTATTAATGAATCCATTGAACGCGTAGTATAGAAGAATGAATAGATGGATCTGGAGTAGCGGGAAAGTTATTGTGGCAATGAGTATCGTTGGTAGTTCAGTTGTTGCGGGCAAGTTGGTTGTTCAAAGCTTTCCAATTTTCTTAGCGAATGAACTAAGATTTCTTGTGGCTGCAATTATTTTAATTCCTTTGTGGATAAAGATAGAGGGATTTTCAACATTAAACAGAAAAGAGTTAGTAGCGGTTTTTTTACAAGCATTATTAGGAGTGTTTTTATTTAATATATTAATGCTCCATGGTCTTTCAAAAACGACTGCTATGGAAGCTGGTATTATTACTGGTACTCTGCCAGTCTGCACTGCAATCCTATCCTATTTTATTTTGAAGGAGAAATTAACGAGGAATATGGGTATTAGCATACTTCTTGCCGTAGTGGGAGCTATCTTTATGAACATTGCTAACTATTCTGCTACTAACCATTATTCAACTTCATTATTAGGAAATCTATTCATTTTAGGGGCAGTATTTTGCGAATCTTTATTTATCATCATAGGTAAGTTAATTTCTTATCGTATGAGTGCTCTTACAGTCTCAACTATGGTTAGCTTATTTGGCGTCATATTATTTTTCCCATTGGCTGTAGCTGAAAGCAGATATTTTGAATTTGAAGAAATTTCAGCTGCAGAGTGGGGATTAGTATTGTATTTCGGCATTGTTGTAACCGTCATAGCGTTTCTTTTGATGCAACAGGGTCTTGCAGTAATTTCAGCATCTTGGGCAGGTGTACTTACTAGCTTATTGCCAATTAGTAGTATGATTTTATCTTCTATTCTATTGGATGAAAAGATAACTATTCTTCAGGTCGGTGGTTTTTTCTTAATTATAGCTGCCATCTATTTACTGTCAAAGCAGAAAGAGATAAGGAACTAGTGATTTATAAGAAGTTAATTATAGGATAATATTGTTAAAAAGGAGGGGTGAAGATGACACATCAACAAGCATTGGAACAATATATCCAAGCAACAAATACCCATGATTTTCATCAAGTAAAGGCTATTTTGCATCCACAAGCAATTTATTGGTTCTCTGATAAAACTTGCACAACAGCAGAGGAGATTGAGGCTTATTTCAAGCATGCATGGAATGTCATTAAAGAAGAGGTTTATTCAGCTACTGATGTAAAATGGTTAACCGTTGATGAAAAGACGGCTACCTGTCTCTATACATATCACTATGAAGGCTATCATAACGAAAAGTTTGTATCAGGTAGCGGTAGAGCGACTAATATTTTTACATTAGTTAACGATCAATGGAAGATAATTCATGAGCATTTGAGTAGTGGTCATTAAATTATTTTCAATGTAACTTGAACAAGCAACAATATAATAATCACTGTTAGTAGTGTTTTGGCTATTTTTAATGGAATGTAGGGGAGCACTAGGAGACCTAATTGGGAGCCTATAATGGAGCCTAGTGCCATAGCAATTGCATAGTGCCATTGAATAAAGCCAGTGTGATAAAAAACAATAAATGCACCTGTACAGCTCCCGAAGAGGAGTACTCGAGTGAGCTGTACAGCCTTTATGTAAGTATGATGAGTACGTAGATAGTGTAAGATGCTAAATGTCGAAGAGCCAGGGCCGAAACCACCATCATACATGGCGATGAAAAATGGTTGCCAAAAATGAGGTGCTTGATGTTCTAGCGAATCGGGAACTTCCGTCCACGCTTTATTTTTCAAAGTTATGACTAAAGCCAAAAGGAGTAGTACACAGGCCATATAGTTCATAGTTTGCTCAGACAGCGAAACAGCTAAAAGTGAGCCACAAATCCCCCCAACAATAGCAAGAGCTATATATTTAATGATAGATGTGAGATGTAGCTCCTTCTGATAGAGTAGATAAAAAATACTGGATAAAGACGAAATGCCTGTCGAAAATTTGTTTGTGGCAATACTTGTTTGAATCGGGATACCGACAAGCATCATGGCAGGAAGTGTAATGAGTCCACCACCACCCGCAATTGTACCGATAAAAGCAGCTACCATTCCGATACATACGAGTGTTAAAGAAATGTTTGCATAGAAAAGTCCAATTAAGCTAAGTAGTACAAATAACAACTGCAGGATCATTTTATTCATAAGCTTCTCCCTTTCTTTTATTAGCTTTAGGGTAAATGGTGTTGATATATAAATCTAATATATAATTTTTGGTGATTTATAAATTTAATTTATATTAATGGGGGCTGGCTGAATGAGATTGCTTCAAACGGAGGAAGAGTTGAAGAGCTTAAATAGCATCTGATGACTGGATGATGAGCATTTTATCCACAGTAGAAACTTTGCAATTACCGGATTGGTGGGTATGCGCAGGAATTATTCGCACAAAGTTATGGGATTTCCTTCACGATAAGGAGGAAAGAACACCAATTGCTGATATTGATGTGATATATTTTGATAAAGAAAATTTAGCAGAAGCAGTAGAGAAGCAGTATGAGCAAGAACTGAGAAAGGTATCTCCAAACGAGCCTTGGTCCGTGAAAAATCAAGCACGGATGCATCTGCTAAATGGTAGTAATCCGTATAAATCGGCTATTGATGGCATTTCTCATTTTTCTGAAATACCAACAGCGATCGGTGTAAAGTTATCAGATGGGATACTAGAAATTACAGCACCCTATGGTATTCATCTTTTAGGAGCAGGCATTGTTGAGCCAACACCGTTTTACCTAGAAAATAAGGGTGCCTATGCGATTTATCGGCAAAGAATTCAGCAAAAACAATGGCATTTGAGTTGGTCAGAATTGAAAATTCATCTTCAATAAAAAAGAAAGAGGGGGACCAATTGCAACAAGATAAAACCTATGTCATTAAACACTATAAAAAATCTTTAGATTGGATAGATAATTTGCGAGGGTTATCTGAGGCACAATGGCGTATGCCTATTGAACCTGGGAAATGGTCGGTTGCAGAGGTAATTGGGCATCTTCCTCCATGGGACAAGTTTGTGCTAAATCACCGAATCCCTTTTCTGTTTACAGATGAGCGTCTGCCGAAAGGACCAGATGTAGCACATTTGAATACGATGGCAGCTAAGAAAAGCCGTGAACAAACAATGGAGGAAACATTGAATGATTTTATTTCCACAAGGCGTCAATTATTGCAGGAAATTCAGCAATGGACAGACGAGCAATGGCAACAATCATTTAAAATTGGACAGTCAGAAATGACTATAATCGACTATTTTGTAGGATTAATCAATCATGATTTACATCATTTTCCACAGATTCAGAATGTTATACATGTATAGGAGTTAGCATATGGATATCAAATATTTAATTGATTACTTTGCACATGCTTCTGTAAAATTTACAGATGTTTTTACTAAAAAAATGGACCCAGGTGAAGTAGATGCTGGTAGAACAACAGCTCCTGAAAAGTGTGGTTTAGTAGTACCACTTGCAGGGAGTGCGATCTTTAGCTTTAATGGAACCCCCTATACGATGGAGCCAGGAATGATTGTCCATGCAGGCCCCCAGATGCCGTTAGAAGTGAGAGCGACTGGTCATAAAGGTTGGGAGTATGCAGTTGTTCATTATCGCCTACCAACAGAAGAAATAAATCTATATCCACTAGCCAAGAAACATTTTCTAATCAATACAGGTTTTAACACACAAATTATTAGCCATGTTAAGCAATTAGTGGAGAGCTATTCCTTTCCTGGCAATATGGCTGTATTCAAGTCTAAGACATTATTTATGAATTTGTTGGAAGATATCCTTGTGGCGGCAAAAATGCAGGTTTTAGATAGTGCCAGCGAATTAATGGAGCAGGCATTACAGTATATACATGAAAATTATGCAGAGCAAATCTCAGTATCAAATATCTCGATGGAATTGGGCATTGAGCGTCGTCGCTTTGCTTATTTATTTGAGCAGCATACAGGTATGAATCCAAGTACATATATAACAGAATACCGTATACGACGTGCGAAAGACTTACTAGAATATGGTGGAATACCTGTAGCTGAAATTGCGGAATGTGTTGGATATGTAGATTGCTTTTATTTTAGCAGAGTATTTAAAAAGTGTACGGGTTTATCTCCCTCAGCCTATCGCAAGTTAAAAATAGAGGAAGCCAGATATGTATAATTGACTGTTTCTTATAAAAAAGAAGCAGTTTTTTTATTGCTTAAATCGGCAAAAATCCATGTCATTCTCGAAATCGTCCATTCACAATCTATTTTCACTTTGTTAGGATAGTATCCGTAAATGATAATGAGTATCAATTATGTATTGACTTATATATGGAAATGATTATTATTATCAATATGAGCTCGTTAGGGGAGAATATCTATGAATAAATATTTTAAAATGTGTGCACCTGCACTATTAGCATTATCACTGGCCGCATGTGGAACAGATAAAGCAGAGGAATCAACATCAACAGCTAATACAGCAGAGACAAGTGCAACAGCATCACAGACAGAGCAAGCTAAATCAACACAGACCATCACGTACTTAGGTGAGCCATATGAGCTACCAGCCGAAGTAAAGAACATTGTCGCTGCCAGTCTTGAATCAATGGAAGATGCGGCCATGCTTGGTATTAAGCCAGTAGGTGTCCTAGAAGTAGGTGGAAAAGTTCCTGCCTATCTAGCAACAGATTTTGAAGGAGCTACACTTGTAGGAAATAAAATGGAGCCAAATGCAGAAGCCATTCTTAATCTGGATCCTGATGTAATTGTGGGTACTTCGAAATTCCCTGAAGAAACGGCTGAAAAGCTCAACAAAATTCAAACAATGATTCCATATTCACATATTTCAACAAATTGGAAAGAAAATTTAACATTGCTTGCACAATTAGCTGGGAAGGAAGAGGATGCAAAGAACATCATCTCTGACTATGAAGCAAAAGTTGCTGATGCTCAAGTAAAATCCAAGGAGCAATTAGCAGATAAGCAAGTATTAATCATCCGTGTTCGTGGTGGAGTGATGTACATCTATCCAGCAGGTGTTTATTTAAACCCTGTTCTATATGAAGATTTAGGAGCACCTGTTCCAGAAGTTGTCACAACAGCTAAGGCGCAAGCTGAACTATCACTTGAAACATTAGCACAAGTAAATCCAGATGTGATTTTCCTACAATTCGAGGATTCAGAGAATAAGGATGCGCCAAAAGCTTTAGAGGAGCTACAAAAGAATCCAATTTTCACTAGCTTAAAGGCAGCACAAAATAATCAAGTTTTCGTCAACACAATTGAGCCATTAGCACAAGGTGGTACTGCTTGGTCTAAGGTGAAATTCTTAGATGCTGCAGCTGAAAAATTATTTAAATAGTATAAACAGGCTGGTAGTAGATTTGGTGATATCACCGGGCTATTACCGGCCTTTTGTAAGATGTGGCATTTTTCATTGCAGGCAGTTGTTAAGGGTATACACTTAAGTGATCGATATTGTGTACCACAAAATGGATAAAGAAAAAGGTGTGAAAGTTGAAAAAAACAAACATAGTGTCGTTTTCAATATTAGCGATATCTCCTTTCCTTATTGCCCTTGTGGCACTTAGTTCTGTTATGTATGGGACAAAAGATATTAGTGCCATTACAGTATGGCAGTCGATGACAGCATTTGATCCATCGGATGTCGATCATCAAATTATAAGAACAGGCCGTATTCCAAGAGTTGTCGCGGTATTACTAGTTGGAGCATTTTTAGCAGTTGCCGGTGCAGTCATGCAGGGGATTACACGAAACTATTTAGCCTCGCCTTCATTAATGGGAGTCAATGATGGCTCTGCATTTGTCATTACATTAGCCATTGTTTTTTTTCCAGGGCTACCAAACTATCAAATGATTTTATTATCGATGCTTGGTTCTGCATTGGGAGCTGGTATTGTCTTTGGTTTTGGCTCGTTAATCCGCAATGGCTTATCTCCAGTAAGGCTAGCCATAATTGGAACGGTCATTGGCACATTTTTAAGTAGTATTGCTACTGCTATTGCGATGTATTTCCAAGTATCACAAACAGTAAGTACTTGGTATAACACAAAGGTACATATGGTAAATATGGATATGCTGATCCTTTCTATTCCATTTGGTTTAACTGGGTTGATCTTGGCTTTATTATCGGCAAAAGCGATTACCATTACTTCATTAGGTGAAGATATTGCCATGGGGCTAGGACAGAAAACAAAAGCAGTACGTATTATTAGCATGCTAGCTGTCGTATGTTTGACAGGGACAGCGGTTGCACTTGTAGGGAAAATCGCCTTTGTAGGGTTAGTCATACCACATATTACTCGCTTCTTTGTTGGTGTTGATTATCGCTATATTATTCCTTGTGCAGCCGTCATTGGAGCCTTTTTCTTAGCGCTTTGTGATGTCCTGAGCCGCGTTGTCAATTATCCATTTGAAACGCCAATTGGTGTCTTAACCGCATTGGTCGGTGTACCATTCTTCTTATATTTAGTTCGTAAGCACGGAGGTGAAAAATGTGCGTAAAAAAACCTCAAGTGTATTCTTTTTAACCATACTGATGCTTGTTTTAATGATTTTAGTTGCGAGCTATTTACATATTACAAATGGTGTTTTTGATATGTCTGTAATGGATGTCATCAAAACATTGCTGCGGATCGAGTCAAATTCAAAGTTTGATCTTGTTATATTTGAATTCCGTTTACCTCGGATTGTCATTGCTGGACTTGTCGGTATTGGCTTAGGTATGGCGGGAGTTGTATTACAGGGGATTACACGTAATGGACTAGCAGATCCAGGAATATTAGGGATTAATGCTGGAGCTGGTGCAGCCGTCGTTCTATTCATGTACTTCTTTCAAGTAAAGCTAGTGAGTGCAGATATGAACAGCTGGATGTCCATTTTAATGATGCCACTATTCGGTTTTATCGGTGGAACAATTGCAGCTATCCTGATTTTTTCATTTGCTTTAAAAAATGGTCATCTGGATATGCAGCGATTAATCTTAACTGGTATAGCTATCAATAGTGGATTTGGAGCTTTGTCCTTGTTCCTATCCTTAAAAATGAGTGCACAAGATTTTGAATCAGCAGCTATTTGGATGGCAGGTTCTATTTATAATGCGAATTGGATCTTTGCGCTTACGATGCTACCTTGGCTTTTGATTTTAGGAATATATGTGCATAGAAAATCTTATTTACTCGATTATTTTCAGCTTGAAGAGGATAGCATCACAAGTTTAGGAATAGCTGTTGAAAAGGAGAAAATGAAGCTGTTACTAGCCAGTGTAGGTCTTGTCAGTGCTTGTGTGTCTGTATCAGGGAGTATTGGATTCATAGGTTTAATGGCCCCACACATTGCCAAGCAGCTTGTTGGTATTCAGCACCGTTATGTTATGCCAGTGAGTGCTTTAATTGGTGCAGGTCTGTTAATCCTCGCTGATTTTATTGGTAAAACCGTTTTTGCACCATCGGAACTGGCTGTAGGTCTTGTCGTTTCAATTATTGGGATTCCATATTTCTTGTATTTACTGGTGAAATCTAAGGCATAGGAGGAAATAGCGTGCAAACTGCATTTAGAATGGAAAACCTGGCCTCTGGTTATGAGCAGGTACGTGTCTTTGAAGGGTTAAATTTGACGATAGAAGAGGGCAAAGTGACTACAATCATCGGTCCAAATGGTTGTGGTAAATCTACACTCCTTAAAACGATAGGACGTATTTTAAAAAAACAACAAGGTACGGTATTTTTGCAGGAGCAAAATATGCAAAATTTATCGACCAAAGATATTGCCAAGAAACTAGCAATATTATCTCAAACACCGATAGCTCCTGGTCAATTGAAAGTGGAGGAGTTAATTGCGTATGGTCGCTATCCACATCGCAACAATGTCAATCGTTTAACGAATAAGGATGAGGAAATGATTGAATGGGCTTTAACGGTTACTAATACGATGGAATATCGAAATAGGGAGCTTGCCCAGCTTTCAGGAGGTCAGCGTCAGCGTGTTTGGTTAGCTATGGCCTTAGCACAAGAAACAAATATCTTGCTATTGGATGAACCTACTACTTATTTAGATATGGCGCATCAGCTAGAGGTATTGGACATTGTTAAAGGTTTAAATGAGCACCACAGCTGTACAGTAGTGATGGTTCTACATGATATTAACCATGCGGCCAGATACTCAGATCATCTTATTGCAATGCGTAAGGGTATTATTATGCAAACTGGCACGCCACAGGAAATTTTAAGTGCTGAGGTAATGCGTAAAGTATTTAATATTGATGCACGCATTATGGAAGATCCTGTAACCAATACACCTGTATGTTATGGCTATGAAATTTTGAAGGAGGATATCTAATGAATACAACTAAAGTAGAC
The DNA here is from genome assembly GCF_016757845.1 of Lysinibacillus sp. HST-98. NCBI lineage: Bacteria > Bacillati > Bacillota > Bacilli > Caryophanales > Bacillaceae > Lysinibacillus > Lysinibacillus sp. HST-98. Next base: position 149,976 of record NZ_JAENHX010000006.1, on the reverse strand, counting down.
TACGTTACACAACAAATGACTTCAAAATTGACAAATTATTCGTACACGATTAACATCTATGTGCCTGAGGAGGAAGCACCACAAGATGGCTTCCCAGTTTTGTATGTACTCGATGGCTCATCCTATTTTAACCTTGTAAAGGAAGCGGTGCGTCTACAAAGTCGTAATGCACCAAAAACAGGTATCCTTCCGGCTATTGTTATTGGAATTGGTCATGGCGACGATATGCGTGAAAGAAGATTTTATGATTTTACAGCACCTGCGGAGTCGTATATTTATCCAGCAAGATTTAAAGGAAAAGGTCATGAAAAGCTTGGAGGAGCAGTGGATTTTAGTCGCTTTATAGAAGAAGAGTTGAAGCCAACGATTGAGGCACAGTATCCAGTAAATCAAGCACAGCAAGCTTTATTTGGTCATTCCCTAGGAGGTTACTTTACACTGTGGCAATTATTTCACCACCAATCAAGCTTCCAGCGCTATCTAGCTATTAGCCCATCCATTTGGTGGAATGAGCATGAATTAGTGCACTGTGCTTCAGTATTTCTGAACGAACATCAAGATATGAACGAAACTTTGTTTTTGAGCGCAGGTGAACTTGAAACCTTTATGGTGGATGATGCGCGCCAAATGGCGACCGTATTAGAAAAAATAATGAATGTTGAATTTTATGAGGCTTTAAACGAAAATCATGCTTCGATCGTACCTACTGTTATGAGTAGAGCCATACGTTTTATGCATAAATCACATTAATGATAGACCGCATTGTCTTTTGATAATGCGGTTTCTTTTTTATTTATTAATAAAATTACCGAATGGTACGCATAATAAAGGAAATTTGGTCATCTGCCTGGGATAAATGGAGGCGCTGTATGCAAAATAAAATTTTAAAAAACCCAGTATTTCTTATTTCTAGTGGAGTAATTTTTCTTTTAGTCATTATTGGAGCAACGATACCAGAAAAATTTAAGAACGTAGCAAACAGCGTATTTCATATGACTACGGATTATTTCGGCTGGTTTTATTTATTGACAGTCTTTATTATCGTTATTTTTTTATTCGGCTTGGCAATTAGTAAATATGGCACCATTCGCTTAGGGACAGAAGATAGTCGACCTGAATTTAGCTTTCTAACATGGATTTCCATGCTTTTTTCCGCAGGACTTGGCGTAGGCTTGGTCTTTTGGGGAGTAGCTGAGCCAATGAGTCATTACTTTTCACCACCTTTTAGCTCTACGGAACCTTTAACAACAGATGCTGCAAGACTTGCCATGGGCTATTCATTCTTTCATTGGGGTATAAGCCAATGGTCAGTGTATACTATTATGGGACTGGTCATGGCCTATGTACAATTTAATAAAAAACGAAATTTATTAATCTCTACAGCTTTAGAGCCAGTCACTGGTTCTAATCGTATAGTCAAAAATACGATTGATATTCTGGCAGTTATTGCTACAGTTATGGGTGTAGCCACGTCTATTGGCCTCGGAGTTCTACAAACAAATGGGGGATTGAAATTTGTCTTTGGCTTGCCAAATACATTTTTTATACAAATATCTATTATTGCCATTATGTTTGTAGGCTATATGTTTTCTTCTACGACAGGTCTTCAAAAAGGGATTCGTATTTTAAGTAATGTTAATATGGGCCTTGCGATTGTTCTGTTGCTTTTTGTATTTATAACAGGCCCTACAGTTTTCATTCTAGAAACTTTTACATTAGCAATAGGGGATTATATTTCAAATTTTATTCAGTATAGCCTTCGCATGCAGCCATATGTGGGGGGAACTTGGGTAAAAGATTGGACTATTTTTTATTGGGCTTGGGCTATTGCTTGGTCTCCGTTTGTGGGATCATTTATAGCTCGTGTATCTAAAGGTAGAACGATTCGAGAATTTATTATAGGGGTTTTAATTATCCCACCCCTTATTGCCTGTTTTTGGATTGCAGTCTTTGGTGGTACTGCCATGTGGTTTGATTTACATGAAAATGCACATATAGCTGAAGCGGTTAGTAATGATGTTACAATGGCACTTTTTCAAATGCTTGAACATTTGCCATTATCACTGTTAGCCCCAGTTATAGGCATAATGTTAATTTTTACTTTCTTAATCACTTCTGCTGATTCAGCTACATTTATTATGGCTAGTATGACGTCCAGAGGTTCTTTAAATCCCACAATTTTATCAAAGTTAGTATGGGGTGTTTTAATGGCAGCTATTTCAGGCGTTTTATTGTATACAGGGGGTCTTGAAGCATTACAAACGGCCTCGTTAATCGCTGCATTACCTTTTACAGTAGTTTTACTTTTATTAATGATTTCGTATATTAAGATGATGAAGGAAGAGATTATTCCTCTTAAGAAAAAGGATATCCAACGTTTGAAAATAGCGAGAAAGCATATTGAAAAGGAAGCAAAAATAAAAGACAAACATACTAAGTAGTAGGCCGTATTAGAAATAATACGGTTTCTTTTTGTTTTAATATACATTATTATGAATAAAAAAACGATTAGGGGTGCTTTATGATGGAAATTGTGTTAGCAGAGTGCAAGGATGCCCCAGTAATACATCAGTTGATGCTACAGGCGTTTCAAGAATATGAAAAAGCTATTCCACCATCCAGTGCACTGAGTGAAACGGTGTATTCTATTGAGCAGGCAATGGAGCAAAGTGAACAAGCGTTTATAGGCTATATCAATAAACAGCCAGTTGCCATGGTAAGGTTTAAACTCAGTACAACGGGGATTTATTTTTTTAGACTTTCAGTTATCCCAGAAAGACAAGGACAAGGTTTAGCTAAGGCACTAATTTCTTGGCTTGAACAAAATGCACTATCGAAGGGGATAACAATTAGTCAGTGCAAAGTACGTATGAGTGTTCCGCGTAATATTGAGTTATATCGTTCATTAGGTTATGTTGTAACGAAAGAGGAAATGGTGAAGAATTGTAATGGTAACTCTCTAGTAATAGCAACAATGGAAAAGAAACTTTCCAATTAGGAGGAATTTAATTGAGAAAAAAGCTTGGCTGCTTGCATGCTCATTATTCCAATATAGAATACATAGAGCAGGCTTTTCAAAGCGCTGAAGACATAGAGATACTCCATTTTGTAGACCCTGGCTTTATACAGCACGTCTCTAAAGGTAGTGATGGTTTAGCACGTAAAGTTAAGGAGCAAATTGAATGGATAATTAGCTGTGATGTGGATGCCATTTTAATAACGTGTACAAATTACATTGCCTTATTAGAGGGAGAAACTTTTTCTAATCCCCTGATCCCTATTACAAAGATTGATGAGCCCTATTTTGAAAGTATATGTAGTAAGCAACAGCCTCAAATAATTCTTTTCTCAAATCCAGCGACTGTTGAAGGAACGATGGCAAGACTTCACCAATATGCTAAACAACGAGGAATATCAGTAGATGTAGAGGCAAAAATTATTGACCATACATTTGAGCTTATTATGCAGGGGAAAAAGGAAGCCTATGATGAGGCTATTTTAAGAACTTTACATACTTTATCAGCTGAGCAAAAATTTCTATCTGTAGCCCAGCTATCGATGGTGGATGCAGCACAACGATTTGAAGATCACACGGTGATTACAATTCTACATCCATTAAAGTCATTAGTTGATATTGTAAAGAGTACGATAAAATGATAGTTTCATAATTTACAGAATTATCTGTAACAATCTGGTTAAAACAAACGTTTCATAAGAAAGGGGGATGTTATGAAACGAGTTGTATTTTTATGTATATTGCTATTATTTTTAGTAGGTTGTACAGATAAAGCAAATGTTACAATGCCAGAGGATCTACCTGATTTTGTACAAGAAAGTGATTTTGCATTAGTTGATTGGAAGCATAAGGCAAAGGAATTTGGTGAAAGAGGCATTATTGGTAATGCTGATAAATCGGGTGTCATTGGCGCAGATATGCCAAGTTTAAGCATACAAAAATGGATGTGGCATCTATGGGGAATAGATGAAGTACGAGATACAGAATTAACGGTTATTGGATACCATAGAGAATCTAAAGTCATACAACCGATTTTAGTGGATGGTTGGAGCATAGGACTCGGCGGACCTGTTAATGGAGCAGATGCACATACACCTTCTCATGTGAAAATTCCTCAGTCTGGTGAATGGGCTATCCTACTGTATACAAATGAAAAATACTTTGATACGTTGATATACGATATCCAGGAATAATAGTAAACCCTTATGTTGTAAGTATATAAACTTATAAAATAAGGGTTTTTGATTGTTTGAATATGTATTGGGAAAGGAGGTGTATGTTGTGCATTTGTAAGCTTACATTGTGTATTGCTTTCATATTTCTGAAATGCACAAGATGCTGAAGACGCCATTCAGAAAGTATATGTAAATACGAAAAGCTATTGAACATAGATAATTACAGTGCATGGTTGTAGCAAGAAAAATATTAAATTGGTAATATAAAAAGTAAAATGGAGGTCAGCAATATGAGAGATTTACGTTATCCTATTGGACAATTCCAATTTCCCAAAGAAATGAATTCACAACAGGTACTAGAGTGGATTAATGAAATCCGTTTGTTACCAAAACAACTTGCAGAGGCATTAAGTGGTGCAAGCGAGCAAGACTTAGCAAAATCTTACCGTGAAAATGGCTGGACCGTGACACAGCTAGTCCATCATATTGCTGATAGTCATATGAATAGCTATATCCGTTTTAAGCTAGCGTTAACAGAGGATGTACCAACCATTAAGCCATACAATGAGGCAGAATGGGCACAGCTACCAGATTCTGAAATGCCAGTAGCAATTTCATTTAATTTGATTGAAAGCTTACATGAACGTTGGGTTTATTTACTGTCAAGTTTATCGGATGAACAATTACAAAGAGCCTTTAATCATCCTGATTCAGGCCTGACGACTCTTGAGCATGCAATTGGCCTTTATGCATGGCATGGCAAGCATCATTTGGCACACATTCAGAATGCTTTGGTTAAATAAATATGGATGTTTTATGAAAAAACAAGTGATTTCTGCTAATAAGGAAATCACTTGTTTTCATTTTTTATTTAAGTTTATTTTATACGATAGTAATACCAGCACTTGCGTTACCAGCAAGTGTAGCAGCTACTCCTGTAGTAGTCATAGAGAATACCATTAGTAAACGATCACCGGTACTTACAGGTACTGAAACGTTTGCACTACCACTTGCAATCGTACCTACAGCTAATGCTAATAATGGTAAAGCTGGTGCTAAATCAACAAATGCTCCAGTTGGGCTGAAAACGTTGCTTCCTGAAACTGCACGGTAAATTTGTGCTCTGACAGTCGCTGTTCCAGTTAGAGTTAAAGCAGCAGTTGCTGAGATTGTAGCAGAAATAGATGTAATTGTACCTGGACGTGGAACAGTAAATGCTTCTGTAGCAAGACTAGATGTTAAATCGATATTAACGCCAGCAAGAGCAACCCCTGGAACAGATGTACCAAATCCAACAAGACTTACAGTACCAACTAAACCAGTAGCAAGAGACACTAAAGCAACAGGAGTTATTCCTGATGAGAATGGGATAATAGAACCAGTAGCTACTGGTGGAGTAATACATGCAGCGTCAATTGCAACAAAAGGTCCCAGTGCAGTACACTCCCCGTTACCATGACCGTTACCTGAACAGCCACACATTGAGTTATTCAAACACATTTTTACACCCCCTTTCTTCATTATTCTATTCATTTCAGATTAGGGGTTAAGGGCAATTATCTATTTCACCTATAAATTCAATAATTTCTTTAAGACTTCTTTTATTTAACACATAAAGACATCCACTATGTATGTTTTGACATAGTGGATGTTTAAGATAATGTTAACTCCATCTTTTAAAGAAATCGAAAAATGAGTTTTTTCCCTTTTTATGTTCTTCCTCAATCGGCTTGTTTACAGATTCAAGTTGCATGATCTCTTCTTCAAAGGACGGATGAACCTCATAGGTTGCATCAGCATGATACACTTCAACATATTCTTCTGTTTCCAATGAAGGAGAGTGATCTATAGCTGCAGGTTCTGCTACTGTTTCTGCAATGATTTGTTTGAGAGGCTCACTAGCTATTGCTTCAATGTCTTGACTAACAGGGTCGCTAAGTTGCTCCAAGATAACTTGTTCTATCGATTCATTCGTTACAATGGGATTCTCAAGATTGTTATGTTCATTCTCAATTTTCACAGCCTCCATAGGATTATTTAATGTTTCAGTTTTAGTGCTATCTGATTCATTAACTATAGAAGATTGTAAAGTATCATTCTCGATGTTTTCTTCTCTTGAAGCAGGCTGTACGACAGATGGATCATATACACTTACTGGAACTTCCTTTGCATCCATGGCATTTTTAAAATGGAAGGTGGATTCAACTGTCGTGTTTCTGTATAAACCATTGTATATTTGGCTAGGGTGCGTATTGATCGATTGGAAATATTGCTGATTAAAATGCCGTTCTTCAGGTTTAGTTTCCGGTAGACCATTCTGAGGAGAGGGACCTCCGATATTTACATTTGGTTGGTGGTTTTTGGCTTTACCTGCCACACTTTGTAGTAGTCTATAAGAAGGTTGTGTTGATGTAATTGTAGTTTGATCTGCTGTCTGTGTCATTCTAGGTTGTCTAGGTAAAAGATTAGAATAAGCTTGAGCAGGCATGTCAATGGAGGGAGGTACGGTTTTTGTATCATTTCCTTTAACTGGCAATAATCTATTTAAAATTGATAAAATCTCTTGGTTCATTCCTTCAATGGTTTGATTCAAAGACTTAAGCTGTGTTGAAAGAACCCTAATTTGATCGTCGTATCCTTTTATATATGAATTTTGTTTAGTATCCAATGTCTCTGTAATCCCTTCTAAATGGGCCATCTGTGTTTTTAGTCCATCAAACTCCTGCTTCATATAAAGGAAATCTTCAATTGACTTCCCCATTTTTAACGAGGTTAACGATTCTCTATAAGATTCAATTTTTTCCTTTAAATTTTCAATTTCTTGAGTGGTATACAATTTTGACTCTTCCATTGTAGTTCACCCCTTTCAGTCCATTATTAGTTTATTAAAAATATTGACTTTCTGTTACAAATATAACGGTTCTTTCAACATTTTGATTCGTATCGTTAATGAGGGAAGTGTATGAAAACAAATCTTGATTGATTTTAATAAATATCCAATGTAACTATTTGTTAGCCCATGCACTTATAGCTGAAAAACATATGCTACAAACGAAAGATAAAAATTTTATGGAGGTGTCAAAAGGATGCAAGAGCATATGCCATCCCAGGCGCAGGAACTAATCTGTATAAATGTTGATAAGGTATACGACTGGATTGTAAAAGAAATGTCGTTTGATATTTCACCTACTGGACCAATTACATTCCCAGGTGTTACAGCAACTACTGACTTAACAGGTGCTATTGTTACTTGTCGAGTAATTCCAGCAACTACAAATCCAATTGTGATTCTGAACCGTGAGAATCGCCAATTCTCTATTGATGGATCAACTGTTTGTCTGCAACATCTAAATGTTCAAAAGAACTTCATTCTAACAATTGTCGTTACTTTACCTAATGGTACTGTTTTCACAAGCAATAATATTCCAGTTTCTCGCTGTGAGCAAGTGACATTATGTGCACCTAAGGGAACAGACGTTGAAATTTTATACACAGATTTAGATTGCTTCGTTTGTACAACTGGAACACTTAGTGTTGGAACAGGTGCTGCAGCAGGTACAATCACGTTCTCTGCGTTGACAATTACTGTTGCTGTTTGTCAAAGTATTCAATCTACATTCCCAGTTACTGTGGAATTTTTAGCAACTTTCTGCGAACCAAGAGCAGACTTACCATTCTCATGTCCAACTGCGGTTCGTCCACAACAATGCCCAGTTATTTTCCCAACTGTTGGTTAATTGTGATAACAAAAAGAAGAAAGTCATACTATGAAGAGAGGGTAATCCTCTCTTTTTTTAATGGAAATAACAAGGAGGTTTAAAGTGGCAGATCGTATTGAAGACAAGATACAGGCACTAAAAGAACAAACAAATGCCTATGTTCATGATATTAAAAGGTTGGTTGAGGAATTAGAAATTCCGAATAGGATTAACCTCATTAGTTATTTTACAACTGCACTTAATATTTCTTATGATCCTGAGCAAGAGAGTTTATGTTTAGGCTCCTATCATATTCGTAATATTGGTAGTGCAGCCGTCACGAACCCATCTTTGTGTATAACAATACCCAAGGAGTCACCGTTTTACTTTTCAGGGAGATATGTTCATGAAAATTTCACTCCGAATTTTAAAACACAGGGGCAGAGTCAGTGGGAGCGTTTTAATGACAAATCAAGCAAAGAGGAGTATTGGCTGAGACCAGTTGGTAAATCAACAATCGAACCGAATGAAACCATTTCATTTACCAATTTTCAAATAAAATGGTCCCATAATTTATCATATTCAGGCACGATTATGGGTTTTACATATTGCGATCAGCTCACAGAAGGTGTTGTTGTTTTAAATCCAATTAATCTAAATGGAATGTGCCAAACACAGGAGGAAGACAATGGGTGACAACGAAAAACAAGAGTTTGGTAGTGTAATTCAACAATTAGTAAAGGAACAGCTAAGTCGTCGTAATGAACAAGATAATAGCTTTGCCTTTCTTGAAAAAAGTACATTACAGCTATTAATTGCCTATCTTGTTTCAGGCGAAAATAGTCATGTTGATCAATTAGAGAATTCAAAGTCAGAAGAAAAATGGATGAAGCAGCTGGATGATTTACTAGAGGAAAGTAGAGAGCAGCTTGAAGAGGTGGTCAATTTACTAAAAAGATATTCAGGCTAGGGGGTGTGATGATGGACAATGATATTGTGAAAAACAATGATCCAATACAGCTCCAACAAATGATTATTTTTTTAAGGGCCGAGTTAGCCAAGTACAAAAATGAAGTAAAAAGACTTAGAGATAGTGATTATTATGCTTTGGTTCTTCGACTTGAAAGAGAAAATGTTCAATTAACAAGGCATAAAAAAGATCTTTCGATGGAGCTCCTAAAGTTGAAAAGAGACTTTGATAAAGAATTGCAAGCTTACGATGAAGAAATTCAGAAGAGAGAAGCACAAAGAAAAAAGCAAATTGTATCCATTGAGGCATTATTAAAGGAATTGGCAGAATTGCGGGTTGAAAATAAGTCATTGATGGACAAAATTCAAGCATCAAAGGAGGCTTCGATCGATCCAAATGAAAGGTCTATTGTGGAAGGCATAGATAAAAAGTTAAGTGACTATACAACCATGGCAAGTAAACAAATGGAGAATATTATAGAGACACTAGAAAAATACCATAGAGAGAAAGTAGAATCGGACAGCCTTCATCGACATTTACTAAGTGAGTTAGAGACGAAAAATCTAGATATTGAGAGATTATCCAATGAAATAGTTACATTAAAAAAACAATCTAAGGATAGTAGCACATCAATGAAACAAGGAGTTAATATTGATGAACAAATAGATTTTAGATTACGCATGCTCGATGAATTAGATGAGAAATTGAATGAACTAGCGTTAGAAATCAATAGTGAGCAGCTTTAGCTATAAAATTTCATTATGACTGTTTCAAAAGTATGCCTTTGAAACAGTCATTTTTTTGATTTGCATAAAAAGCTTTTAAGAAGGTTCAACCGCTCACAATGAAGAGGAAGGCGCTCCAAAGCAGGTGAGACTAGCTCCAGAGGTCCCTTTTTGACCCTCATTCCAATATTACTTTGTTTCTCTATGCAGGGTTACACGTTTCAGGCGAGGGGAGTACTTTTTAAGCTCCAATCTTTCGGGGTTATTGCGTTTATTTTTAGTAGTAATATAGTTTTTATCACCTGTTTCAGTACAGGCTAGTGTTACTTGTACACGCATTGAAGGACCTCCTTTTAAATAGTAATAATTACGATTTAAACAATATATTTCTCACAGGATATTGTCAAGTTTAATTTCACTAGTAATAAAAAGTTTTGCATTATCTCAAATAATATGATTTAATTACAAATTGTAAATAGTAATGATTACGATTTAAGGAGTTGTAAGAATGACAAAGAAAATTCCTGTTACAGTATTGAGTGGATATTTAGGTTCTGGTAAGACAACAATGATGAATCATGTATTGCAAAACGAAAAGGATTTACGTGTCGCTGTTATTGTGAATGATATGAGTGAAATTAATATTGATGCGGAGCTTATCGCAAATGGTAGTGGTATATCACGTACAGAGGAAAAATTTGTAGAGCTATCGAATGGTTGTATTTGCTGTACATTACGAGAGGATTTATTGCAGGAGGTGGAACGTCTTTCAAAGCTAGGCAATATTGATTACATTTTGATTGAATCGACAGGGATTAGTGAGCCGATTCCCGTTGCACAAACGTTTAGTTATTTAGACGAGGAGCTTGGAATTGATTTAACGAAGTTTTGTCAATTAGATACAATGGTTACAGTCGTAGATGCCCATCGTTTTTGGCATGATTTTCAGTCTGGGGAAAGCTTATTGGAGCGGAAGGAAGCTGTTGGTGAATTAGATGAGCGTGATGTTGCAGACCTTCTCATTGATCAAATTGAATTTTGTGATGTCCTTATCTTAAATAAGTGCGATTTAGTATCCGCAGAGGAGCTTGAGCGGTTGGAACGTATTTTACGTGCATTACAGCCTGAGGCAAAACTTATACGTACAACAAATGGTGTTATCGATCCAGTTGAAATTTTAAATACGGGGCGCTTTGACTTTGAACGTGTCTCTGAATCGGCTGGTTGGTTAAAGGAGTTGGAGCTTGGTCATGAAAACCATACACCAGAGACTGAGGAGTACGGGATCTCTTCCTTTACCTATAAACGCAAAAGACCGTTTCATCCGATGCGCTTTGTTGAGTGGTGTGATCACATGCCAGATTCAATAGTACGAGCGAAGGGTATTATTTGGAGTGCAAGACATCAGGAAGTTGCACTATTATTATCACAAGCGGGGTCATCTGCAAAAATTGAACCAGTCTCTTATTGGGTAGCAGCTCTTTCTCAAGCCCAGCAGCAGGATGTATTCCAGCAAAGCCCTGAAGTATTGGAAGACTGGGATGAAGAGTTCGGAGATCGAATGACACAACTTGTTATTATTGGCATTGATCTAGACCGAGAAGACATCACTAAACAGTTGGACAACTGTTTGTTAACAAATGAAGAGTTTCAGAACCCTTGGGAGTGTCTGCAAGATCCATTTAACTGGGAATGGCAATAAAGAAGAAAAGAAGATTTCGGTTAAGACTCCGAAATCTTCTTTTGAAATACACGATTATAATTAGTAGCATCTCGTAATGCTTTTTCTTCTATAGGTATTCGGACAGAAAGCATTGTAATATTGAGTAATGTAAAACAAAATGCTGTAAAGTAAGCCTGAAACATGAGTGGTAGCAAAAGGATTTCTAAACAAACGACCGCATAATTGGGGTGGCGCATATATTCATATGGCCCTTTACGAACAACTTGTGCGTCAGGTAAAATGAGGATTTTTGTATTCCAAAAAGTGCCTAAAGAGCGAATACACCAGATCCGTAAAGCCTGCACTGCTAAAAATATTATAAAAAATAACGGAAATAAGGGCGAGATACCATTGTTGTTTGTGACGATTTCCACTATTAAAAACAGAAAAAAGCTAATATGCATGGCTACCATATAGGGGTAGTGTGAAGCACCTACTTCATAGGCTCCTTGTGAAAGCATCCATTTTTCATTGCGCCTAGCAATGACAACCTCTGTCAATCTTTGTAGAACGACAAGGGTAAAAATAAAATAGAAGATCATGTTACTCCCTCCAGTTTAATAATACAGCTTCTGCACAAAAACCAGGGCCAAGAGCTACGAGCAAGCCTGTATCCTCCACTAGTCCTTCATGTAACATAAATTGCTCTAATACGTATAACACTGTTGGTGATGACATATTGCCATGTTGCCGCAATATTTCCCGAGAAATGTCGGTTTTTTGGGGAGATAAATAAAGTGTATCTTCATAAGCCTTTAATACCTTTTTTCCTCCAGGATGCGCAATGAAATGAGTCAATTGTTCGCTATACAGTTCTTGATCCATTAAAAATTGCTCGATGAAAGGTCCGAGCCAATTGGTAATAATAGAAGGAATGCTTTTTTGGAAAATGACATGAAGCCCGTTGTTTTTCACATCCCAACCCATTACATTTTCCGAATCTGGCATCCATTTAGAACCTGTAGCTAGAATATTAGGGGTTGGCCTTTTTGTTGAGATAGCTACTTCATCCCCACAAACAAGTATACATGCTGCACCATCGGCAAAAAGGGAAGCACCAATTAAATTACTTTTAGAAAAATCATTTGGCTGAAAAGTGAGGCTACATAACTCGACACAAACGACAAGCACCTTTGCATGTGGATGGGCTTTACAAAAATCATAGGCTCTGCTTACACCAGCGGCTCCTCCTGCACAACCAAGACCCCATAGAGGAATGCGCTTAAGTCGATCTGAAAAGGGAAGCTTGTTCATAACACGTGCGTCAATGCTAGGTGTTGAAATTCCTGTACTGCTAACAAAAATGATGGCATCGATGTCCTCAGTTGGAATAGATGAGGATAAAAAAGCTGTATTAGCTAAACATGCTTGAATGACACTTACACTGTATTGTGTAGCTAACTCGATATATAAATTATTACGTTCTTCAAAGGAGTGATTCGTACGATGCCATTCAGCTGGCACACAAAAATGGCGTGTGTCGATGCCACCATTTTCAAAAACCTTTAAGTAGCGCTCTAGTTTTGGAATTTTTGCATAAAAGAGCTCTTTCGTTAGTTCCTCTGCGTTATCTTGCTGTAATGTGTAAGGTGGTTGATATGTGCTAATTGAAATAATTCTAGGCAATCCAACATCTCCTCGCATTTAATGGTTTTGTTCATTGTATGCGTGGATGATTGGAATAAATGCTTATAATATTGTAATTGACAATTTCTGAAAATTTAGCTATATTGATAACAACTAAACGGAAAGTAGGTGATGTGACATGATGAATAGATCTGTAATTAACGAACTGCAATTCGGTTTGTTCAATTTCACACGCCTAAAATATACAAAGTGACGCCGTGCCATAACTCGGGGTATTTGTGTATCTTTTAAACGTGCCTGTGAAACCTTGTAACTGCCGAATTGCAGCTACAAGGTTTTTTTATCGTAGTTCCAAAAGGTGAAATTGCGATAGGGCCTCTTGCGGATGACAACTATTTCCGCTGAGGCATCATACGTTTAGGAGGAAAATAAATTGAATTTAACAACATTAGGTTTTACAACATATTTTGAAGAGCAAATGATAGAAATGAAAAAACAGGCTAAATTAAAAAATTGTGTGCCTGCAAGGGTTACTTTAGAGCATAAGCATTCTTATCGGGTGTTAGCTGAAGAGGGAGAATGGCTTGCGACAATTGCTGGTCATTATGCGTATACGTCTTTAGCGAGGGAGGACTATCCAGCAGTTGGTGATTGGGTGCTAGTGGAGAAAATGCCCGGTGAGGAACGAGCAATTATTCATCAGCTATTCCAACGAAAATCTGTATTTTCACGTAAAGTTGCAGGAACGGAAATTCAAGAACAGATTGTCGCATCAAATGTCGATATTGTGTTACTTGTTATGAGCTTGAACGCAGATTTTAATATTCGACGTTTGGAGAGATATTTAGTGGCTGCTTGGGATTCAGGTGCAAAGCCCATTATTGTCCTGACAAAAGCTGATTTATGCGAGGATGTTTCGAGCTTAGTACAAGAAGTGGAGTCTGTAGCCTTTGGTGTGGATATCTTTGTAACGAGTGCTCTATCAGGGGAAGGTCTAAAGGAAATTCAGACGCTATTCACAGAGGGGGTGACGGGGGCATTATTGGGGTCTTCTGGAGCAGGGAAATCCACATTAACAAATGCTTTATGTGGTGAGATACTGATGAAAGTAGCGGGTATACGTGAGGATGATGCCAAGGGACGACATACAACAACCCATCGAGAGCTAGTAGTATTGCCTGCTGGCGGCTGTCTAATTGATACGCCAGGGATGCGTGAGCTTCAATTGTGGGATCAAGGGGATAGTTTAGCTTCTAGCTTTCAAGATATTGAGGAACTAGCAACGGCTTGTCGTTATCGTGATTGTACACATCAAAAAGAGCCTTATTGTGCTGTCCAGCAAGCTATAGTAGATGGGGACTTGGACCAATATCGTCTACAAAGCTATTTTAAACTGCAAAGAGAATTGGCTTATATGGAGCGCAAAACAAATACGCAAGCAAAACTTGAGGAGCAGCGCAAGTGGAAGCAAATAGCCAAGGGAATGAAAAAGGGGAAGAAATAATCAATAGGAGCACAACCATGACAATTCAAAACATCAATCATTTATTGTTTTCAGTTTCTAATTTAGAGGAATCCATCACTTTTTATGAAAGAGTATTTGATGCCAAGTTGTTAGTAAAGGGGAACAGCACAGCCTATTTTGATGTAAATGGGCTGTGGCTAGCTCTTAATGTAGAAAAGGATATACCACGTAATGACACCCATCATTCCTATACACACATTGCCTTCACAATCACTGAGGATGACTTTGATAAGATGTATGACAGATTGGTGCAGCTAAAGGTCAATATTTTAGCGGGTCGGCAAAGAGATGAAAAGGATAAAAAATCGATTTACTTTACAGATCCTGATGGTCATAAATTTGAATTTCATACAGGAACTTTGCAGGATCGTTTGGATTATTATAAGCAAGAAAAGCAGCATATGGCGTTTTTTGATAACTAATTAAGGAGAGATTTTATGAATAAAGCGTTTATTTTTGATATGGACGGAACATTATTTCAAACCAATCTTATTTTAGAGCCTGCGCTCGATGCAACATTTGATGTGCTGCGGACAAACGGCTTGTGGCAGGGAGAAACACCTATAGAAAAATATAGAGAAATAATGGGGGTTCCTTTACCTGTTGTGTGGGAAACATTATGTCCTATGCATGCGGTAGAGATACGAGAAGAGAGCAATGTATTATTCCATGTAAAGCTGATTGAGCAAATACGTGGACATAAAGGTGCTTTGTATCCAAACGCTGAACAAACCCTTGCAACATTGTCAGAGAATTATCCGTTATACATAGCGAGTAATGGACAGGTTGACTATTTACAAGCAATCGTCGAAACCTATCAGTTGGAGCGTTTTATAAAGGGAATCTATAGCATTCAAGCCATTGCAAGTGGGCATAAATCGGACCTGGTCAAAAGAGTTGTAGATGAAAATAAAATTGATTACGGGGCAGTGGTAGGAGATCGGTCTTCGGATATCCAAGCTGCACAGGACAATCAATTACTATCAATAGGTGTACGCTTTGACTTTGCACAAGACAAGGAGTTAGAAAAAGCAGATATAGTAATTGATGATTTAACTGAGTTGCTAAAGGTTACATTCGATTAACTCAAGAAAGTGAATCAAAAAAGGACGCTTTTACAACAATCATTGCATTTCTTCACAAGAAGGCGTAAAATAATGCCAAATCCTATAGAAAAAGCATTGAGAAGGAAAAGTAAATTGGATTAGCATTTTGTAGAGAGCCTCTGTTGGTGGAAATGAGGTAAATGACCCCTTTTGAAAATGACCTTTGAGCTTCGTACCGAAAGCTTTTTAGCCAGTAGATTACGACGAGATGGGCACTCGTTACAACAGCAGCAGTATCTCTTTTTTGAGTGAAGACGTACTGAGAGAGGCAAATGGTGTGAGCTATTTGTAAATATAGGTGGTAACACGGGTATACTCGTCCTAATCAGATTTGATTAGGGCGATTTTTTTTTTTACTATTTTTTCTGTGAGGGGAGCAATTTAGAATGACGATTGTTATTGGAGGCGCTTGGCCGTATGCAAATGGCTCTTTGCATTTAGGGCATGTTGCCGCATTATTACCAGGTGATATTTTGGCTAGATATTACCGACAAAAAGGCGAGCAGGTTTTATATGTATCAGGCAGTGATTGTAATGGTACACCCATTTCTATACGTGCCGCACAAGAGAATACAACGACAGAGGCTATAGCTAATCACTATCATGATGAGTTTACTAGATGCTTTCATGATTTAGGATTTACCTATGATTTGTACACAAGAACGGATGCGGAGCACCACCATGAATCCGTTAAGGCCCTTTTCTTACAGCTACTGGCCAACAATTTTTTATACAAAAAGAAAATTGAACAGGCTTACTGTGAGACGGATAAACAATTCCTACCAGATCGATTTGTCGAGGGACTTTGTCCAAATTGTGGAGCGAAAGCAAGGGGAGATCAATGTGATAACTGCTCAGAAATTTTAGACCCACTGGATTTAATTGATAAGCGCTGCAAAATTTGTGGGAACGAACCTGTTATTCGGGAAACTGAGCACTTTTATTTTACCTTTAGTCAATTTCAAGGAAGGTTGGAGTCTTATTTAGCACAAGCGAAAGTCGAGAAACGTTGGCGTGACAATGCTTTAGGGTTAACGGAGCGATACTTGGCAGAGGGAGTTCCCGACCGAGCAGTAACAAGAGATTTACCAAATGGCATAGATGTCCCAGTGCCAGGTTTTGAAGGGAAAAAAATATATGTATGGATAGAAGCTGTAGCAGGGTACTTAACAGCAAGCTTGAAATGGGCAAAAGAGCATCAAATAGCCATTGAAGATTTATGGAATGAAGAGACCATTTCATACTATGTACATGGGAAGGATAATATTCCATTCCATACAGTTATATGGCCAGCCATTTTAATGGGAATTGGATCTAAGGCATTACCTACCCATATCGTATCCAATGAGTATTTAACATTAGAAAAGCGCAAATTATCTACTAGTCAGAATTGGGCTGTATGGGTTCCTTATATTTTAAGTCGATATGATGCGGACTCTATTCGTTACTTCTTAACGATTAATGCGCCAGAAAATCGTGATACTGATTTTTCATGGCGGGAATTTATTTACAGCCATAATGGTGAATTACTCGGAGCCTATGGTAATTTTGTAAACCGTACTTTGAAGTTTATTGAGAAATCATTTGCTTGTCAGGTGCCACAAGCGGAGGTGGACAGCGACATTCGAAAACAAACTGTACAATTGTTTAATGAAGCGGGCGTTCTTATTGAAGGTGGTCATTTCAAACAGGCATTAGAGTCCATTTTTGAGTATATTCGCAGAGCTAATCGTTATTTTGATGAACAACAGCCATGGCTACAGGTAAAAGAAAACGTAGAGGCAGGTAATCGTACATTAGCAACTTGCGTCTATATCATTGCGAATTTAGGACAACTGCTGCATCCTTTCTTACCGTTTTCAGCAAAGAAAGTAAGAAATATGTTAGGTATAAATGAAATGATGTGGCATGAGCAAGTAGATCTGCCTAAAGTCATTCAAGAGGTGACACCATTATTTGAACGTCTGGATATCGAACGAATCGATGAGGAATATCAAAAACTAGTTAGGGATAGTCACTAGGATTGAAAAAGCAGTATGGCGCAAGAGCCATACTGCTTTGCTAGTTTCATTTAATTCATAACAGGTGTTAATTTTGTCACTACAATGCTATTGATCGCATTAATATAGGCTAATGCACTTGCCTTAAGAATATCTGTATCTGCTGCTTTTGCAATATACTTTTCGCCTTCATGCTCAATCGTAATTTTTACTTTACCTAAAGCCTCTTTGCCTCGTGAAACACTATTGATATTATATTCCACTAGTTTTACATCCATATTTGTAATTTCTGCAATGGCTGAATAGAGGGCATCAATTGGGCCAGAGCCTACTGCACTAGCTTTAAATACTTCACCGCCTTTACGAACCTTAACACTTGCAGAAGGGAAGCTTGTATTGCTGACGACTTGTAGATCATCAAAATCAAAGAATTGCTCACTATAATGTGTAGCATTTTTATTATTGGCATCATGTTTTTCATAATAGCTTTCAACAATAACATACAAGTCGTGATCATATACTTCTTTCTTTGCATCGGCTAGCTTTAAGAATCCTTCAAAAATGCCCTCAAACTCCTCTGTGGAAAGATTAGTAAACCCTAATTTTTCAAGAGCATTTTTCACTGCATGGCGACCAGAGCGAGCTGTTAGTACTAGCTCCATATCATCAAGACCTACATCCTCAGGATGGACGATTTCATAAGCATCACGCGATTTTAACAAACCATCTTGGTGAATACCAGAAGAATGGGCAAATGCATTATCTCCTGTAATGGCTTTATTAACCTGTACATCTAAGCCCATAAAGCTAGAAACAAGACGTGAAGTATTCATAATTTCTTTTGTATTAATACGTGTTTCGGCATTGTAGACGGAGCCACGAGTTTTAAGTGCCATGACAACTTCTTCTAATGCAGCATTACCTGCACGTTCACCGATACCATTGATTGTACATTCTACCTTATCTGCACCATTTTTAATTGCAGCTAGCGTATTAGCCGTTGCCATTCCAAGATCGTTATGACAATGAACACTTAAAAGAACGCTATCATCTAAGTTTTTCATACGGTCGTTTAACTTAAAAATCATTTCGCCAAATTCCTCTGGCTCTGCAAAGCCTACCGTATCAGGAACGTTAATCATCGTTGCGCCAGCTCTCATAACAGCTTCAATTGTTTTCCAAAGATATTCAAAGTCTGAACGAGAGGCATCCTCTGTGGAATACTGAACTTGTGGCAATAATGTTTTAGCGTATTTCACAGCATCCACGCCAATTTGTAAAATTTGATCTTTTGACTTGCTGAATTTTTTCTCTACATGAATATCAGATGTGCCAAGTACCATGTGAATCATCGGGTTTTGAGCATATTTCACAGCGTTATAGACAGCATCAATGTCAGCCTTTACAGCACGTGCTAATGCTGTAATCATAATGTCGTTTGTATTGCCAACCTTTTCAGCTACAGCTTTGACGGCATCAAAATCACCTTGAGAGGAAGCGGGGAATCCAGCCTCTATAATATCGACACCCAATTTTTTCAGCTGCTGTGCGATCTCTACTTTTTCGTAAAGATTTAGCTTTGCTCCAGGCACCTGTTCGCCATCACGTAAAGTTGTATCAAACACCCAAATTTTTCTTCCCATTTTCAAACACTCCTTTTTAGTGATTAGTATCTAAAATCTACACTTAGGCCAATAAGTCATTAAAAAATAAAAAAACCCGTCTCTATGTAAAAAATAGAGACGAGTTTATGCTCGCGGTACCACTCTAATTGACCTTCCCTATATAGAAAAAGTCCCCTTATCGACAGCTATCACTGTCTATCCTGTTAACGGGGGAAACCGACATCCCTTACTGAAAAGTTCAGGGAGTAGCTCATGGACGAGTTCAAAATGTGTGCCTACCGATTTACACCAACCATCGGCTCTCTACAAGTACACAACCACTTTTACTATTTCCAATCTTGGCCTGCAATGTGTTGTTGAAAGCAATATTACTTGGATATTAACTTCCTGTCAATAATATTCTAAAAATTTATTTAATTCTGTCTTAAGTATTAACAACCTTATTAAATATTTGATATTTAGTGAAATGTTGATGGAGGCACTAAAAAATATATATTTCCCGTGAGTAAATGGTTAGGGGAGTTAACATATGATATGTTGGAAAATCATGATATTTTTTGTATGAAGAAACTGCTCGTTTTCTATAAACCTAAAGAAAACGAGCAGTCTTTTATTCTAGCTTAAAACGAGAGACTTGCGTATGAAGTTCTTCTGCCATATTTGAAAGTGTTGCTGCTGAAGCTGCTACTTCTTCGATAGTAGCTAATTGTTCCTCGGAAGCAGATGCAACATTTTGTAAATTAGATGAGGACATTTGGGCAATAGTTGCAATTTCATCAAAGGAAGCATAAATTTGCTCTGCACTAGAGGACATCTCCTCTGAAACAGTCGTTGCTTCTTGGATTTGCATGGATACTTGCTCAATCAGCTCAACAATCTTAGAGAAACCTTCTTCTGCTACCTTTACTACTTGGATACCAATTTGAACCTCTTGAGTTCCAGTATCCATCACCGTTACAGCACGGTTTGTATCCTGCTGTATTTCAGAAATCAAGGTAGCGATTTGCTCAGCGGATTTTTTTGATTGCTCTGCTAACTTTTTCACTTCATCTGCAACGACTGCAAAGCCGCGTCCATGATCGCCTGCACGGGCTGCTTCAATTGCAGCATTAAGTGCTAATAAATTTGTTTGTTCTGCAATATCAGTAATAATACCAATGATATTGCCAATTTCAATGGAATGCCCGTCTAGGTTTTTAACAACACTTGCTGACTCTAAAACAGCCGTGTTGATTGTTGTCATCTGAGAGATAACACGA
Source organism: Lysinibacillus sp. HST-98 (assembly GCF_016757845.1). NCBI lineage: Bacteria > Bacillati > Bacillota > Bacilli > Caryophanales > Bacillaceae > Lysinibacillus > Lysinibacillus sp. HST-98. The sequence goes on along the minus strand of NZ_JAENHX010000006.1, from coordinate 129,567 downwards.
TGTAAAGAATCATTTCCTTTCTTAGCCTCTGAATTTGTCTCGATTGCCAGTTCAGAAACAGCAGCAGTAGTAGAAGCTAATTGTTGTATACCCTTTGTCATGTTTTTCATTGCTTCTGAGCTTTCAGTTGCGTTTTTCCCTTGAGCCTCTGAGCCACTAGCAACCTCTTGAATAGAAGAAGTGATTTGTTCTGTAGCCTGTATAGTTTGCTCTGCACTAGCTGTTAACTCAGCAGCAGAGCCACTTACTTGTACAGTATTTTGGCGTACATTTGTAATTAAATCCTTTAAATTTGTAGCCATTTGATTAAACGCAAGCGCTAAATCACCCACTTCATCACGATTTTTTATACGAATTTGTTCAGCTGTTAAGTCACCCTCAGCTATTTTTTTCGCAGCCTTAGCCATACCGTTAATTGGACGAGACATTAGACTACCAACCACCATAGCAATTATCAGACTTATGACAACAGCAAAGACTCCAAGAAGCATCATTTGGAGCTTGATGTCTTGAATTTGATTGGATGTAGCAGCCATTTTACCTTCTACATATTCATTTTGATAATTAGAAAGGTTTTCAACACGTTCATCGAATTGTTTAATAATTAAGCGTCCTTGAGTACTATCCAATTTTTCGTACTTCTCTGTTTCTCCAGCAGCTTTTAACTCAAACATACGATCTGCAAATTGTTGAACATTTTGCTCACTTTTATTAATAGCTTCAAGCATCTTAATTGATTTCTCTGAATCTAAAGTAGCCATTAATTCTTCTGATTTTTGTTTGAATTCCTCGCGTGAGGCTTGATTACTTTGAAAGTTTTGTTTGTCTCCAAGTAGTAAGTAGCCTCGCATGCTGACAATTTCCTGTTTTGCAATCACCCGTAATTCCTGAATACTTATAGATTTAGTAGTTTGTTCCTCCAGTAATGTATGATAGGTCTTATTTACAGAATCAAGCTGTTTTATATTTAAGCCGATTGTTGTAACGAGTACCAAAATAACTATAAAAAAACCGAGTAATAATTTCTTGTAGATAGTAAATCGCATAGTTGAAATATCCTTTCTCAGTAATTAGTAGAAATGTTACAAAATAATGAAATATGTATATATATCATTTATATCAGATTATATGAATTTTACAAAGTATTATGAGTATTTCTACAGTAATTAGTAGTTTGAAAATGGGTATTAATTATATATGAAGTAATAAAAAAAGTAGATTTTATCGCTATTATGTTACTAATAATAGGGATAATTAATGGTGCATGTTGAATATTAAGTCAATTTTCATAAATTTTGAAACTTTAATAGTAGTCATAACGTAGAAGTAGTAAAGGAAAAAAACAGGGGTGGAGAAAATGTATAGGCCAATTTTAAAGTTACCTAAAACAAGATCAGAAAAGATATGGGACTATATTGGTGGTAGTATATTTATTTTATCCATCTTTTATATTATATTGGCATGGGGTAAGTTGCCTGATGAAATACCTGGTCATTTTAATGGATTAGGTGAGGTGGATCGTTGGGGCGCAAAAATAGAATTATTCATTCTTCCGTTCATCGGTTTATTTTTATGGATTGTTATGGGGCTGCTAGAAAAAGCACCTCATATGCATAATTATCCGTCACGTTTGGATGAAAGTAATGTAGAATCATTTTATTTGAATAGCAGAAAAATACTAAATCAAGTAAAAAATATCTGTCTCATCTTATTTGCCTTTATATCGATTCAGATGGTTCGTATTGGTCTTGGTGAGGTAAATTCATTAGGCTGGTGGTTCCTGCCCATTATATTGACAGGAGTATTTATCCCGATTATTAAAGGATTTATAACAAGCTACAAAATAAAATAGTGAGACTCAAACGCTTAGGATACCCTTAAGCGTTTTATTTTTGTGAAAAAATTTTTATAGTGTGTCACAAATGGCTGTTGATTTCAGTTATATAGTCGAGGAAGGGAAGATTTAAAAGATTTCTCCAAGTAACTCGGTGACATTCAATAATTTTTTAAGATTTTTTATCTAGTGTCACAAACTTCTATTAATGTCAGTTATATAGATTGGAAAGGGGGGACAACATTGACTACACGAGATCCATCAAAAGAGCGATCTGATATAGATATTCAATCCATTGTGGAGCAAGTTCAATCAGGTGACACGCATGCCTATGCAGAAATCATTCGTTGTTTTCAAAAGCAAATTTATATTTATTGTTACTATATGCTAGGAACCAAAGAGGAGGCGGAGGATGCTTCACAAGATATTTTTATTAAAGGATTAGAGAATATTCATAAATTTTCCTATACAGTTTCCTTATCGGCGTGGCTTTTTAAAATCGCTCACCACCATTGTATCGATGTCATAAAAGCAAAAAATAGGGGCTATAAGTTTTGGCTAAATGTGAAGCAAGAACAGGTGAAGCAGACGCAAGCACAGATACCTGAATATGATGAAATGGTGCATAGGCTACTGGAAAACTTACATGTAGATGAAAAAAGGATTTTATTACTTCGTTCTATTGAAGAGTATAGCTTTGATGAAATTGCTGTCATTATGGATATGAAAGCAGCTACAGTAAGAAAAAAGTATGAACGATTACGCAAAAAATTGATGAAGGAAAATATGTTAGGAGGGGATATTTATGGACACTCGTTCAAAATTGGAGGATAAGGAGTTAGCTCAGATAGAAAGGTTTATTCGGGAAACACCTGTGGAAGTGGATTTGGTAAGTCGGACAATGGACAAATATGAAAGCAGCCGTGATACAAAGCCGTCTGAAAAATTTATAACTCGTAAGAACTTACGTCAAAGAGTCATGATGATTACCGTCTCCGCAGTAATGATTTTTAGTCTGATTATTGTTACAGGTTTAATTTCACCAACGATGGCTGCTACGATGAAAGAAGTGCCTTTATTATCATCTGTTTTTAAATTTACAAGGGATCTTGGTCTACAGGCCGCAGATGAAAAGGGACTCTCAACAAAATTGAATATAAGCGTTACGCATGAAGGCTTTACATTAAATGTAACAGAAGTAGTGTATGACGGTACACGTGTTGCAATTGGAATTGAACGCCGTCATAAAGAAGGTGAAAATTCAAAAGAAAGTTTATCAGAGGAAATTAGTAATATTGAATTTTTACTAAATGGTGAACCACTGAATAATTTTAGTGGTGTTTTTGGACAACTAAGTAAGGATAATAATTCCGCAATATTTGAATTTGCAGATTTGAAAAATCAAGGTGGAAGCCCTTTCCCAAAGCAATTTAATTTGACATTATCTGCTACAATAACTGGGATTTCTGAACCTTTTAAAATGGATATTCCAGTGAGTGATATTGGTAACAATGTAAACCTACAACCTAATATAAGTAGAAAATATAAAAATAATCACTTTACTATTGAACAAATTATGCTAACTCCTATTACAACTAGTATTACGACAAGAATAGCCTTGCTTGATAAATCAACTTCTGTAGATTTTCGGGAAGGAATAAGTATCGAAGTTTATGATGAACAAGGGCATGAACTAAAACTAATTAATGGCAATGGTAGACGTGAGACAAATAAAGGAAATAGCGATATCATAATGGATTTACGGTTACATCCATTTGAAACCTTACCAAAAGCAATTACAATCAAACCGTATATTCATCTTTATGACGATGAGGGATCATACCAACTGGATGAAAACGGAGACCCGAAGATTCAATACATTCCAGAGCTAGAAATAACAATACCAATTAACTCAAAAGAATAAAAAAGTAAAGAAAGTGAGGCAAAGCTCACTTTCTTTACTTTTTAGTACTTCAAACTATCCTCTTATATAAAAATAATAAGTACCAAGTAGTGCTTGTACTACAGCGTTCCCTACATTGACAACTCTCTCCTTTCGAAATTGACCAATGATGACCATTCAATGCGATTCTAGAGCCAAAATATGTGTTAACGTGCCGTTCTCGAGTGTTGTTATATTCATAAGCAGGCACAAAAGTAACAGTAACTTTAAATTCATCTGTTGAGTTAATTGATTCTTCTTAAGCTGATGCGGGAATCACGTATGTAATTGCATTTGTTTCTAATTCAGAAGCACTAGCATTGATACTGAATCCATCACCGACAATAGTTGTAACTAAGGCTACAGAAGCTAACTTACCAAAATACTTCTTTAGTTTTCTTCTTAATTTTGAATTAAATTCCAATAAATAATAACGTTACAAAAATACCGTGTTGTGAATTTAATGGTAAATATTATATATTTTACAATAAGTGTTTTATAATGAAATGTTGCAAAGTGACTAATGCATAAAATACAGTTGATCTTTTATAGAAAGAAATAATGAAAGCATTAATAAAGTAAACTTTTTTGTAACTCGTTTTGTTGTAGTTTTTGTTGCCTTTATTTAAAGTAGTTTGTAAGGCTACAAAGATTATTACGTCTTATGGGTATTCCAATCGATGAAAAAGTTTTTCGTTAGCTTTACAATAAAGAAAATGTATTGTTAACAGAAATAAAGGAGAATAGAAGATGACGGTAACTTTAGTGAGACACGATATCAAATATGCTGAGGCTATGCATGCGTTGTCTTCTATGCCACAGGTTCGAGACGCCCTTGGTTTACCTGCTGGCAAGGTAGAAGACACGATTCATTTTATTAAGCGAGAACGTATAGATGAAGAAGAAGGTAAGACCGTCCCTCGTGTGATTTTAGATGAGGAGGGGCAAGTCATTGGTGTTACATCTCTGATGTTTATAGATCATCATAAAAAGAGCTGTCATATCGGCTCTTGGCTTGGCTATCAATTTTGGGGGAAGGGCTATAATCTTGAAGCAAAAACGGCTATTTTAGATATTGCGTTTTTTGAGTTGGGATTATCACGTGTTTTTGCAGGAGCCCGAAAGGTTAATATCCGTTCACAAAAAGCACAAGAAAAGCTACCTTTTGTTCGATTAGGGGTGGAAAAAGATTATCCTGAGGAGCATTCATGGTTAGAAGTGAAGGAAAAGCAACCATGTGTGTTAAATGTTTTTGAACGAGAAGATTATGTCCGTTATCGAACATCCCTAGAAAAGGTAGAAGGAAACCGAGAAGCCTTTTTACCTCAGCTTTTATTAGCTGATGAGAGTGAAGTGGCAGTTCGGAAATATTTAGATAAGGGTACATTATATAAAATTAATTGTGGAGAACTGCTAGTGGGAGTGGCATTAGTCATTCCTCAATCTGACACTACAATTGAATTGAAGAATATTGCTATTGAAACCAAGTATCAAGGGAAGGGAATAGGCAAAGAGATATTACGACAACTTATTGAAAAATGCCGTAATGAAGGCTATCAGGTAGTGTTAGTTGGAACGGCGAACTCAAGTATTGATAATATCGCTTTTTATCAAAAAGCAGGCTTTCGCATGGAGGCTATTGAAAAGGATTTCTTCAGTCATTACCCAGAACCAATTTATGAAAATGGTATTCGTGCATTGGATATGATTTTCTTTACAAAACAATTATAAGCAACTTTATAAAAAAATACCCGTTCAACAAATGTTGAGCGGGTATTTTTATTTACCGAGCAGTAGCGCCATTAATTTTTCCTTAGAATGAAGGAAATCGTCCAAGGTGTATTGATCTAACACGTTCAAATAGGCTTGCAAAGCTTCATACAGTACACCCTTTAGTTGACATTCTGGAGCTATTTTACATAGGTTATTCTCTTTATCGAAACATTCTACAAGATGAAAATCCTCTTCTGTATGACGAACAATTTCACCGATGGTAATGGTTTTTGGATCGATAGCAAGGCGAATACCACCGCCGCGTCCACGAATTGTTTCAATGTAACCTAATAAACCAAGCTGGTGTGTCACCTTCATTAAATGGTTTTTCGATATATTATAAGCATCTGAGATCTCTTGAATAGTCGATAATTGACCATCTTCCTTTGCGCCTAAATAAATAAGCGTGCGCAGAGAGTAGTCCGTGTATAAAGTTAAGCGCATCCGAACACCCTACTTTCTATAATTCATAATAATTATAGCATTTTTACATTGAAGTATAATATCTTCAACCTATTTTTAAAGATGTATTTAGAATACATCAAATATGTCTATTTTGTTAAAGATGTATTTTATATATTGCTTTAAGAGAATGAAAGCGTTATATTGTAATCACGAAAGGATGGTAAGCGATATGTTAAAACAAGAAACAATTCAAATTATTAAAGCGACAGTACCTGTATTAGAAGTTCATGGTGTTGAAATCACAAAGACGTTTTACAAAAATATGTTTCAAGCTCATCCAGAATTACTAAATATTTTTAATCACACGAACCAAGAACAAGGCCGTCAGCAAACAGCATTAGCAAATACTGTTTACGCTGCAGCAGTTCATATTGAAAACTTAGAAGCAATTTTACCAGCCGTAATGCTTATTGCACATAAACACCGTAGTTTAGGAATTTTACCTGAACATTACCCAATTGTGGGTGAAAACTTATTAAAAGCGATTAAAGAAGTACTTGGTGATGCAGCAACTGATGACATTATTGGTGCATGGGCCGAGGCTTATGGCGTTATCGCAGATATTTTCATTCAAGTAGAAGAAGAGTTATACCAAAAAACTGAGAACAATGGTGGATGGCGTCTATTTAAACCTTTAAAAGTGGCAAAAAAAGTTGTAGAAAGTGACTTAGTAACTTCTATTTATTTTGTAAATGAAGATGGATCACCACTACCAACTTATGAACCAGGTCAATACATCTCTATTCGAGTAAAAGTGCCAGGAGAAGAGTATTTAATGAACCGTCAATATACACTATCACAAGCGAGTGCAGAAGATGGCTATCGTATTTCGGTGAAACGTGAAAGTGACCATACGCCAAATGGTAAAGTATCAAATTATATTCATGATCACTTACAAGTTGGTGATTTAGTAGATGTAAGTGCTCCAGCTGGATTATTTGTATTAGAAGAAACGGCTACACCAATTACATTTGTAAGTGGCGGTATTGGTGTAACACCTTTAAACAGTATGCTGCAATCTTTAAATGATAATGCAGAGAATGAAGTGAACTTTATCCAATGTGCTCGTAATGAGAAGGTTGTAGCGTTCAGCGATGATATTCAAGGAAAAGTAAACGTATTACCGAATGCATCCTATACAGCTTTATATTCTGATGAAGACAAGCTTATTACCAAAGAATTGCTGGCTGAAAAAGTAACTGATAATGCAGATGTATATGTATGTGGCCCTGTAGGTTTTATGGAAGCGGTTATTAAAAATTTACATGAAATTGGCGTGAAAGATGAAAAAATTCACTATGAATTCTTTGGACCAGCCATGCAATTAGCTAAATAAAAAATAAACTCCCTGCTATGAGTAATAACTCGTAGCAGGGTTTTTTTGTAGGAAGCAGATAGATGAGTTTTAAGCAATATAGACAATATAGAGAACATTGTGCCTTGCAATTGCAGCATTTTAAAAAAGATTGAAGCTTTATATTGACAATATACCTATAGGGGTATAATATAAATCTCGTAAGGAATTTCAATCTATCGTTTGAAAGGGGGCATAACAGAATGGCGTATGGCTCAAACACGGCAAATCGTGTGAAACGTATGGAAGGTCAAATGCGCGGTATTTTACGCATGATGGAAGAAGGTCAAAGTTGTAAAGATGTGATTACACAGCTATCTGCCGTGCGTTCTGCTGTTGACCGGACGATCGGTGTCATTGTAAGTGAAAATTTATTAGATTGTGTATCGACTGCTGAAGGCAATGCTGAAAAAATGAATGCTGCTATCCAAGAGGCGATGGATTTGGTCGTGAAAAGTCGATAACTTAATATACCCATAATTGTATAAAAAAGGAGGACTGATCATATGGAAATATGGATTATTATTGTGCTTGTGGCAGCCTTTTTCGTTTGGAGAATGAAGCCTGCGAAGGGCGTTCAATCAATTTCTACAGCCCAATTAAAAGATATGCTGAATGATAAGGATAAGATATTTATCGATGTACGCACGCCTGCTGAGTATAAAGGTCGGCATATCTCGCAATTTAAAAATGTTCCGCTTGGATCGAACTTTGAAAACCTACCGAAGGATAAAGAGATCGTAGTTATATGTCAGAGTGGCATGCGAAGTAGTCAGGCTTGTAAGCAACTGAAAAAGCAAGGCTTTGATCGTGTTTCTAATGTTCGTGGTGGAATGAGTGCATACTAGGAGGAGAAAAAAGTGAAAGAAATTACAGCCAAAGAAGTTCAGCAAATTATGGAGCAAGGTGGGAAGCTGAATCTTATTGATGTGCGAGAGGTAGATGAAGTAGAGGCTGGTCGCATTCCAGGTGTTATTCATATCCCGCTAGGTTTATTAGAGTTTCGACTACCTGAATTAAATAAGGGAGAGTCGTATATTATGGTTTGTCGATCAGGTGGACGTAGTGCTCGGGCTACTCAAATATTAGAAAGTAATGGCTTTAATGTAACTAACATGATTGGTGGTATGTTAGCTTGGGAGGGGAAAGTACAGTTATAGATTAAATCTATATTTTTTTTGAATAAAAAAATACCCTTATAGGTATATGGAGGTTATGGAAAGTATGAAGTCGGATTTTCAGCTAGATGCCAAGGGCCTTTCTTGCCCGATGCCGATTGTGAAAACAAAAAAAGCAATGGCTGATTTAGTAGATGGTCAAGTTTTAGAAGTAGCTGCGACAGATAAAGGGTCAAAAGCTGATATTGCGGCATGGGCTGAAACTGTAGGTCATCAGTATATTGGTACTATAGAAGATGATGGTGTACTGAAACATTATATTCGTAAATGTACAAACGACCAAATAGAAGAAATGACGTTTGATCAAACAATTGATTTAGAACAAATCACAAGTCGTAAAGGATTAATTCTAGATGTACGTGAGGAAGCGGAATTCGCTTTTGGGCATATTACGGGAGCAAAATCGATACCAATGGGCGAACTGGAGACGCGACTTTCTGAGCTTGATAAAGAGCAGGAGATATATGTTATTTGTCGTACTGGAAAACGCAGTGACATGGCTGCGCAAAAGCTGGCTTCACGTGGTTTTACGAAAGTATTTAACGTCTTACCAGGAATGACATCGTGGTCAGGCGATTTAACAAAAAATATTTAAATTGGAGGAATTTTATTATGTCGAACAAAGTAGCAATCATTGCAAGTAACGGTGGTTTATTTGATGCGTATAAGGTATTTAATATCGCAACAGCTGCGGCAGCTTCTGAGAAAGAGGTAGCTATCTTCTTTACATTTGAAGGTTTGAATCTAATTCATAAGCAAGGTATGCATGTATTACCAATGCCTGCTGGAGCAGAACACTATGCTGAAGGGTTTACAAAAGCAAATGTGCCAGCTATTCCTCAACTAGTGGAAATGGCACAAGAATTAGGTGTGAAATTTATTGCTTGCCAGATGACGATGGATGTTATGGGTTTAACTACTGAAGATTTCATCGAGGGTATCGAAGTGGGAGGAGCCGTAACGTTCCTAGAATTCGCGAAAGACGCAGCACCGTCACTTACATTCTAGTGACCTACCTATAAAAGCGGAGAGGGTACCCCTCTCCGCTATAAAAAACGTGAAAATAATACCAATGGGGGTAATGGAGATGTCAATTCAAAAATGGAGCGCGTCACAAGTAGCTAAAAAGGTTATTGACAATGAAGAGTTGTTTATTTTAGATGTTCGTAATGCGGATGCATTCGAAGATTGGAAAATTGATGGCCATCGTTTTGAGTACTTAAATATACCGTATTTTGAACTGTTAGATGGTATTGATAATATTTTACCGAATATCCCAACTGATAAAGAAGTTTTAGTCGTTTGTGCAAAAGAAGGGTCGTCTTTAATGGTCGCTGAAATGTTAGCTGAGGCAGGTATTGAGGTTGCCTATTTAGCAGGAGGTATGAAATCCTGGAGCGAATATTTAGAGCCGATTAAAGTAGGCGATTTAACAGGTGGTGGTGAGCTTTATCAGTTTGTTCGCTTAGGAAAGGGGTGTCTGTCTTATATGGTCCTTTCTGAAGGTGAAGCAGCTATTATTGATGCTGTACGTTTTACAGATGTGTTTATAAACTTTGCAGAACATAAAAATGTTCAAATTAAACATGTTTTTGATACGCACTTACATGCTGATCACATTTCAGGTGGGCGCCATATCGCAGAGATGACAGGTGCAACCTATTATTTGCCACCTAAGGACGCTGAGGAAGTTGTCTTCCGCTATACACCATTAGTTGATGGAACGACTGTTCAAATCGGTGCATCAAAAATAGATGTAGGAGCTATTTATTCTCCTGGTCATACAATAGGTTCTACTTCATTTGTTGTTGACAGCAAATATTTATTAACAGGAGATATTTTATTTATCGACTCAATCGGACGTCCTGATTTAGCTGGCCTTGCTGATGACTGGGTTGGAGATTTACGAGACACGCTTTACAAGCGTTATCGAGAATTGTCTGATGAACTTATTGTCTTACCAGCACATTTTATGATTATTGATGAGCTGAATGAAGATGGAACGGTTGCAAGACGACTAGGGGATTTATTTGTACAAAACCATGGATTAAATATTCAAGATGAAGCAGAATTTAGACGTGTGGTAACAGATGAATTACCTCCACAACCCAATGCTTATCAGGAAATTCGTCAGGTGAATATGGGGAAAATAACACCTGAGTTAGATGAGCAAACAGAAATGGAAATTGGACCAAATCGCTGTGCAGTACGGTAAAACATGCTAAAGTGCAATGAGTATGCATGTATGCTTATTATATGTAAAGTTCGTGAATTGAAGGCGCTCATCCTTCATGAAGATATAAAACAAGAAGAACCGGCAAAATCGCTTACAACCTTTGCCGAGTCGAAGGAGAATATGATGAAATCAAGTTTAAAACTAGATGCAAAAGGCCTTTCTTGTCCAATGCCTATTGTGAAGACAAAAAAAGCAATAGATACCCTAAAGTCTGGGGAAGTTTTAGAAGTTCAGGTGACAGATAAAGGAGCTTTAGCGGATATTCCTGCTTGGGCAAAAGCTGGAGGTCATATCATTTTAGATCAAGCTGAAGAGGCTGGCATCATTACATTTTTCATTCAGAAAGCATAGGGCTGATTGAGGGTTGTCTATTACAGTAGAACAACCCTCCTTTCACTTTGTTGAATACAGCCAGAAAGAAGGAAAAATAAATGGATATTGCATGGATCTTAACCATTTTACTTATTGGTTTTCTCGGTTCATTTGTATCAGGGATGTTAGGTATTGGCGGTGCCATCATTAATTTCCCAATGCTATTATATATACCGCCATTACTAGGATTTGCGGCCTTTTCAGCACATGAGGTGTCAGGGATTAGTGCGATTCAGGTACTTTTTGCTGCTCTTTCTGGTGTTTGGGTCTATCGCAAAGGTGGGTATTTAAATAAATCACTCATTATCTATATGGGGAGCGCCATATTAATGGGAAGCTTTGTAGGTAGCTTCGGTTCGAAATTTTTATCAGAGTCAGGTATTAACATTGTCTATGGAATTCTTGCATTAATTGCTGCTGTGATGATGTTCATACCGAAAAAGCAAATTGATGATAAACCAATGCAGGCTGTTACATTTAATAAACCATTGGCGGTCCTATTAGCTTTCGTTGTTGGTATAGGTTCCGGGATTGTGGGGGCAGCTGGTGGATTTTTACTAGTACCTATCATGCTTGTGGTCTTAGGAATTCCTACTCGTATGACTATTGCGTCAAGCCTTGCTATTACGTTTATCTCCTCAATAGGAGGTACCATTGGTAAATTAATGACTGGACAAGTGGAATATTACCCGGCGCTCATCTTGATTGTATCAAGTCTAATAACTGCTCCTCTAGGTGCGAGAATAGGGGGCAAGTTAAATACAAAATTCCTACAAATTATTTTAGCGATTCTTATATTAGCAACAGCTATTAAAATTTGGGTGGATATATTATAAAGGGGGTATGGTAATGAAAATAGAAGTCTTCTCTGATTTTACATGTCCATTTTGTTATATTGGCAAGCGAGAACTTGAACGGGCAATTGACATTGCAGGCTATACAGGACGAGTAGAAATAGAATATAAAGCATTTCAAATAGGCCCAGACAATCCGAAAGTGAATGCACCATCTTTTTATGAGGCGCTGGCTAAAAAATATGATGTCACGCTAGAAGAAGTGAAAGATATGGTTGAAGGTATAGCTTTGAGAGCAACGGAAGTTGGTTTGCATTATGATTTTGCTAAGATGAAAACAGCGCATACAGAAAAGGCTCATCGTTTAGCGAAATGGACGCAGCAATTTGGCAAAGCGACAGCTTATACGGAAGCACTAATGGCTGGTTATTTTAAAGATGGTGAAGATTTAAATAAAGATGAATTTTTATTAAAAGTTATTGCGCAATTAGGTTTGGATAGAGCAGTAGCGGAGAGAATATTAGCTTCAACTGATTTTAGTGAAGAGTTAGACAAGGATCGCTATGAAGCACAGCAACTTGGCGTGCAAAGTGTACCGTTCTTTGTATTTGAAAACCGTTATGGTATTAAAGGGGCTGAGCCAAATGAAGTGTTTGTGCGGACTTTGCATCAAGCTGCGGAAATAGCTGGTATTCAGCCAGCAGTAACGATAAATGGTAATGGAGAATCAGCATGTGCTGATGGGCAGTGTAAACTATAAGACTAAAAGGTGTCGAGTGCGAATTTGTACTCGATGCTTTTTTGTTTCGAAGTATATGGATACTGCAAGAGGTATTAAGTCTTGTTTTCTGTGTTATAGTACAAAATTAAATGTATAAATTATCCATTTTTATCATCTTAATGGTTCTATTTTGTGGTAGTGTGAGAAAAATCACATCCAATAAATTGTTATGTTGCTAAAATATAAGTGAGAATACAAAGGGGGGTATTATTGATGAAACCTATAGTAGCAGGAGTAGCAGGAACAGTACTGTTAGCAGGCACCATTTTTGTTGGGACGTTTGTCAGTGACAAAATTACAGTTGATTCGAATGTAAGTGAGAAAGAAGCGACAGTGCAAACACAATTACCAACAACAGCAGCTGCTCAGTCAGTGGTCTATGCTCCGCCAAGTATTGAAGAAGTACCAGATGGTCCAATGAAAGAAGCAATATTAAATGGCTATGAACTTGTTAATAACACGCATGTTGCGGCAGATGAATATGTGGGCAACCAATTATCTTGCACAAGCTGTCATGCTGGTGCAGGCTATGACGAGCAAGCCTCATCATTAGTAGGTGTAATGGCAAATTATCCCCAGTATATTGGACGCTCAGGTGGTGTGGTTACAATAGAAGAGCGCATTAATGGCTGTATGGTTCGTAGTATGAATGGTAAAAAATTCGAAATGAATAGTGATGAACTAGAGGCTATGGTGGCGTATTTCGCTTATATTTCTGAAGGTGTTCCGATTGGCGCAAAACGTGAATGGGCGGGCACAAGTGATATGAAGAATGTGCCGATTCCAAATGTTGCAGATGGTGAGGAGCTTTATGCACAGTCCTGTATAGCCTGTCATGCAGCTGATGGCGCAGGAACTGGTGCTAATACTGGCCCAGCTTTATGGGGAGATAATTCATTTAATGATGGCGCAGGTATGGCACGTATGTCAAAAATGGCTGGCTATATTCAAAATAATATGCCGATAGGTGCAGCGGGAACATTAACAGATCAAGAAGCTGCAGATTTAGCTGCCTTTATTTTATCGCAAGATCGTCCAGAGTGGGCAAACCATGAAAAAGATTGGCCAAAAGGCGGGCGTCCAAATGACATTATGAATAAGGAAAAACGTGAACAAGTTAAAAATGGTACGATTGACTGGGAAAAAGTTTTGTCTACAAATTAACGAAGGAAAGGGATGCTGATAATTGGCATCCCTTTAACTTATTTAAAATTATAAGCAGTTACTATTTTATCTCTGTTCGTTGTGATATCTGTAAAATATTCGTATAAGCAAATCCCTAGGAATGACCCACTTACATTAAAGACGTTAGAAAAACCGCTATTTTGAAGGGCCATAACAGCATTATAGCTACGTTGACCAGATCGGCAATGCACATACACTGCTTGATCCTTCGGAATTTCATCCATTCTTTCCCGAAGTTCACTTAGAGGAATATTGTGTGCATTAATAAGATGACCACATTCAAATTCGTTTTTTTCACGAACGTCTAAGAAAAAGGCTTGATTTTCAATGAGTTCCCTCACTTCATCAACTTTTACCTGCTTAAAGTGTCCGTGTAATAGATTTTGAGCCACAAGGGCTGCCAAATTAACAATATCACGGGCAGTGCTAAACATTGGAGAATAGGATAGCTCCAGCTCTTTTAAATCTTCTAAAGTACCGCCCATTGTGATGAGGGTAGCTATTACATCAATTCGTTTATCTGCATTGCCTTTACCTATAGCTTGGGCTCCAAGGATTTTACCCGTTGGTGTTTCATAAACGAGCTTAAAGTGAAGCGGATTACTATTTGGCATTAAGCCCACTTTATCAGGAGCTATCAGATAAACACTTTTCGCCTGAAAGCCATTTGCTAGAGCTGTTTTTTCGTTCAACCCCGTTGAAGCACATGCGAGGTCAAAAATTTGTACACTTGAAGATCCAATAACCCCTTTATTGTGATGAGGGATGTTATACATATGATTAGCTGCAGCACGAGCTTGTCGCTGAGCGGGGCCGGCTAAAGCAAGTCGTGTCTTTTTATGGGTAAGTTGATGGAATACTTCAATCGCATCTCCCACAGCGTATATAGAAGGATCGGATGTCACGTAATTAGCATCAACTTGAATGCCTCCGAGTTCACCGATAGTTAGCCCGGCTTCTTTGGCTAAGTGGATTTCAGGACGAACGCCAATCGCTAATACGACTGCTTGTGCATTCAATTGTTTGCCAGAATTTAATATCACATAACTTGGAGAAACCTTTGCAAGACCGTCATTGACAATGACTTGAACTCCCTTATCGACCATTTCCTTGTGCAATATTTGTGCCATATTATAATCAAAAGGGGCCATAATTTGTTGGCCGAATTCAACTAAAGAGACATTATAGCCTGCTAGCTTCAAATTTTCTGCTACCTCTACACCAATGAAGCCCCCACCAATCACAGCAATATCCTGTACATGATCCGTTTGTAGGTATTGATTTAAACGGTTAATATCAACCACGTTTCTAATGGTAAAGACGTGCTTAGAATGGATGCCCTCTAAGTCAGGGACGATAGGACTTGCTCCTGGTGACAGAACTAACGTATCGTAACTTTCCTCATAATTTCTATTCGTTTTTAAATCCTTAATGGTGATGGTTTTTTGCTCTCTGTTAATACTTACAACTTCTTGCTGAACACGAGCCTCTATATTGTATTTTGTTTGAAAGCCTTGAGGCGTCATTAAAATTAATTTGTTGCTATCTTCAACAACCCCGCTTAAATGGAAAGGTAGAGAACAATTAGAGAATGAAACATTTGGCCCCTTTTCAAATATAATAATTTCTGCCTTTTCATCGAGACGACGAATACGTGCCGCTGTGGATGCACCACCTGCAACGCCACCTACTACTAAAATTTTTTTTCTCAATTGATAAACACTCCTTTTCTTAGTAAATACTTATTAGGGTATTTGAAAGCTTTTAAATGAAGGTTTTGTTTCTAAAAATAGGTGAATTATATATTTTAAATACTACAAATAAATAATATACCCTTATAGGTATTTTATCAAGGTAGAGAACTAATATATTTTTTGTGGTGTTCCTCGTTCAAGAAAGTTGATGCACAAATTTGCTATACTAACGGTAGTAGGAAATGGAAATGCTCAGGGGGTGACACTGTTGATCTTTTTGAAATTTTTAACTCAAATCCTCATAGTATCGGGTTTGATTTATATTGTGAGTGGACGATTAATTGGCTCGAATATTAATTTTGTGCGAAGAGTGCTGTCAGTCGTTATTAGTGTGACATTAACCTCTTTTGTTTACTGGTATTCTTATCTGCGCCATACAGATTTTTTATCCGAAACGATGATGCAAACAGTAACTGAGGTAAGCACACTGATTTGGATCGGTAGTATGCTACTCATTTCGATGTTGCTTTATTTGGTATTTGAGCTTTTTGACCCTAGTGGCATTACCAATGGAGATCGCCGTCACGGCCAAAAATCTTTACTATTGCGATTGCGTAGCTATTGGCGACAGCAGAAACGCCTCCGTCAGGTATTAAAAATTGCTGTTACAAATGGTGTCGTACAGACGATTAAATATGCGAGGCAACGAGAAAATGAAAAAGAGCTTGCAATTGCTTTGCGTGCAACGTTAGAACAATGTGGTGGGATTTTCATCAAATTTGGCCAGGTGCTTTCCACACGAAAAGAGCTTTTTTCACCTATTTTTATTGATGAATTAGAAAGGCTTCAACACCGAGTAAGGCCTTTATCAGAGGAGCAGGTGAAACAAATTTTAGAGAGGTCTCTTCCGCAATCAATGGACGAAATATTTAGCCAATTTCAAATGGAGCCCATTGCAGCAGCCTCTATTGGCCAGGTGCATAAAGCAAGGCTTAAAAATTATGAAGAGGTGGTAGTCAAGCTATTGCGTCCAGAAGTAAAAGGAATTATGCGTGATGACCTTGAAATTTTAGAGGAATTTGCTAATTGGCTATCCACAAAATCAACCTGGGCAGAATCATTGGGCTTTAGAGAGTTGGCTGGGGGATTTGCAGATGGACTACGTGAGGAGATTCATTTAGATATTGAAGTACGTAATACGCTACAGGTGAAGAATGCACTGGCGAAAAGCGATTACAAGGTTCGAATTCCTAAAATATTTACGCCTTACAGTAATGAAAATGTTATTGTGATGGAGTATATTCGTGGACAAAGTGTGGCAGATGGGACATCTGAATTTAATCGTTTGTCTATTGATCGTAGGCAGTTTGCAAGAACCGTCCTCTATTCATTTTTTGAGCAGATGCTATTCTCTGGTATTTTTCATGCAGACCCACATCCAGGAAATATCCATATAGATGAATCAGATGGCACACCAGTCTTGCTTGACTTTGGCGCAGTAGGACGTCTAGGTGCAACACAGCAAGAAGGCTTAAAGTTATTTTTGATGGGCATTCAACTAAATGATTCAAGCGTTTTATATGATGGCTTAACATTATTAGTGGAAAATGCTGATCATGCAGAACGTGCGAGAATGGAACAGGCAATCGACCAAATATTACTGAAAATCTCCTATGTTGACCGTATACCTACTGAAGAATTAATTCACGCGCTATTTACAGTGGTAAGAGATTTTGGACTTGCATTTTATCCAGCGGTGGGATTGGCTCTCCGTTCCTTAGTAACGTTAGATGGCACATTACGGGTAATAGATCCACGTTTTGATATCTTTACAGAGGCAAAGGATTTTTCTGCTACATATATGCGTGCCTCTTTCCTTAAGCCTTTTAAAGAACCGATGGCAACTAAGGAGCGGCTGCAAGAAGAATTATCTATGCTTATACCGACTTTGCGTAAAATGCCTAGAAGAGTCGATCAGCTCATTCAGCGGGTTGAAAGCGGAAAAATCATTTTACATCATGATGTCTTTTCGGATGAGCATAATGCACGTTTTATTACACATTTGTTTTCTCAATTTGTTTTGCTGCTGGTGGGTATAACTTTTGGTATTATATCTGTCGCTCTTTTAGCAATATCACAATTTATCCATGATTCTTATGCGGTCTATTTGAACACAGCGGCATATTTAGGTCTATTTTTATGTGCCATTTTGTTAGTGAGATTATCTATACAAGCATTAAGGTCGATGAAGCAGTAGGTAGGGGATTTTTTCCCTACCTTTTTTCTTTGATACCCTCAAATATTACAAAAACATTACAAAAGATCTACTGGGTCTAATGTCGAATTAGCTAATAGTTTCCCTGTGTAGAAGAAAAATGTGTTTTGTAGAATAATGTAGTTTATAGGCGAATGTTACAGAAATATTTCGAGTTTTACTAATGTATTAAATAGACATGAAATAGTATAAAAGTTATGTAGAAAATGCTAAACTTTAAAAGGCTAAAATAAATATAAGAACATTTAATTAAAATAGAAATCGTTCAAGTGATTACATAGAATATCGAGAGCGAAATTGATAGATGAAGGGAAATGAAGGTAACGTGGCTAAACGTAACAAATGGCGTAAGTCGATGGTGCTAGCATTAGCACTAGCTGGCGGCTTATTATTTAATACAATTCAACCAACAGAAGTACATGCCGAAGAAACATCTCAACAAATGATTGAGAAAAAGGCAGAAATAGATGCACAAATTAAAAAATTACAAGAAGAATTAACGAAACTACAACAAGAGATCGACGCAAAAGTAAAGATATTTAAACAAGTACAAGCTGATATTAAAGAAGTGGATGCTAGTATTGTTGAAACACAAAAACGCATCGAGCAACGTTCAAAAATTTTAAGTGAACGTATGGCTGCATATCAAGCGCAAGACAACACTGTAGGTGTTTATTTAAACGTAGTGCTTGAGGCAAAAAGCTTTGCAGATTTAATGGATCGTGTCGTAGCGGTAAAAACATTAATGGATGCTGACCAAGAATTAGTGGATCAACAGGAAGCAGATAAAGCAAGCTTAGAGCAACAAAAAGCTACATTAGATGAAAAACAAAAGGAACTTCAAAAACAATTCCAAGAGCTTCAGCAAAAAGAAAGCGAAATGGAAGTGAAGAAAGCTGAGAACGAAGCGAAATCACTTGCATTAAAAGCTGAAATTGCAACGAAACAAGAAGAAGAACGTTTAGAAGCAGAGCGTAAAGCAGCTGAAGAAGAGGCAGCTCGTTTACGTGCACTTCAAGCAGCTACACCAGTTATACAAGCAACTCAAAATAATGGTGGAGGCGAACCACAAAAGATTATTGTTGGGTCAGGAGCTGGCACTGTTTCTTCAGGAGATGCCATTTCAACAGCTAAACAATTCCTAGGACGTCCTTATGTTTGGGGTGGTAGCAACCCATCAACAGGTTTTGACTGTTCAGGTCTTGTACAATGGTCATATAAGCAAGCGGGTGTTTCTTTACCTCGTACAGCATCACAACAGTATTTAGCAACACAACGCATTTCAGCAGGTGAAGCACGCATTGGGGACTTAGTGTTCTTCAGCTATGGTTCAGGGGTAGCACACGTAGGTATTTATTTAGGTAATAACACAATGATCGATGCTCAAAACAATGGTGTCGTAATTGAGTCACTTGATTGGTGGAATCAATACTTAGTAGGCTTTGGACGTATTCAATAGGCTTCACTATTATATAGACGGTTGATATAAGAAAAAGGTCATCTTTGTAGAGAAAAATATACAAAGATTGACCTTTTTATTTTGCATTTCTTTCAAAAGAAACCAGACGACTACTTCTATTCTTGAAAAGAGATTTCCCTGCATACTAGATTGATATTAAATTTTAAAATTTACTTTGATGACACCTGTCTCTTTCAACGCAATAAAGAAAATAATTACGAATGGACCAACAAGTAAACCGATAATACCAAATAACTGTAGACCTATGAACATGGAAATTAATGTTGGTAAAGTGGACAAACCGATATGGTCTCCCATTAACTTAGGCTCGACTACTCGACGAATAATAAGTAAAATAGCAGCTAAGATGAATAATTTTACAGCTATAGAGGTGTTTCCCATCAATAGGTGGTAAAGCCCCCATGGCGCTAGAATAATGATAGAGCCTAGGAATGGTACAATATCTATTAACCAGATAATAATCGTCATTGTTACTGCGTATTTCGGTTGGATTAATAGCAGTCCAATGAGTGTGACGCCTCCAATAATAAAGCTTACAAATAAGTGAGCCTTCATATAGCCAAATGTAGCATCTTTTAAGCGATTTAAAATAATTTTTATCTTCTTTGCTGTATTGGGCTTTAAATATTTATAAGTGATTTGCTTTAACTTAGGCAAATCAAGCATAAATAGGAATAGCGCAATCATATAAACGAGAAGACTGATAAATAGGCTGGGTATCTCTGAAAAGAAGGCAGAAACTTTGCTATAATTAAAGAAGCTTAAAAAGGATTCTTCAACTTTCTTTATGAAATCCATTGTGGTTTTTTGAAGCGAAGCACTTACTTCAGGTGGAAAGTCTTCTGTGTATTTAGAAATATTTTCTTGCATATGAAGCCACATATCTGATAGCTTGGAAATATAATAGGGAGCTTGCTTAGATAGTAAAATTATTTGTGTCATTATTTGTGTAATGGATAGATAACAAATAATAGATATAACAATAACACTCACTATGTAAATAAAAGCAACTGCTATTTTCCGTGACATTTTCCATTTCCGTTTAAAGAACATGACAATTGGTTCTAAGAAAAATGCACTAATCCCAGCAAGTATTAAAGGCATGGACACTGGGATAATAAAATAGGCAGCTAGAAGTAGGGATATTATCACAATCAACCGAAAAATCAATTTCCTAGCATTAAATTTATTCATAAACTCACCTTCTTTGCGAAAAAAATTAAGTTAAGTGTACCATAAATCAAATTTTATTACGTTCTGAAACAATAAAGGTAGGGATGAATTATGGAAAAAGAGATTTTGCAACTTTTTAGTAATCTAACAGAGCATGATCGCGATATTCAATATGAATCTTACGAGGAATTAATGAAAATTATGCAGGAACCCGTAGATTGGACATATGCAGTTTGGGAACAGCTAATAAAAGCACTTACATACAATAATGGTTATTCTCGTGCACGTGCTGCACAAATTTTATGCGCTTTAGCTGCAAAAAGTGATCCAGAAGAAAGGGTCTTGGAGGATTTTTTAAAGATTTGGGCTGTGACTTACGATGAACAATCTGCTACAGCAAGGCATGCATTACAAGCAATTTGGAAAATTGGACAGGCGGGTCAAGTACAAAGAGATTTGGTTGTATCGTATCTAGCTAAAAGATTTCAAACATGTATAGATGAAAAACAGCCATCTCTTATTCGTCAGGATATTATTATGTCATTTAAAAAGCTATATGATCAAACAAATGACTCGAAATTATTAGATATTGCCCATCGTTTAATTAATGAAGAACAAGATGCTAAATATAAAAAGAAGTATAAGTCAGCCATCCGTTCAAAGTAGCGAGGTGGTGTTTTTTGTGCAAATTCTTTGATGAACGGTAGAATAGTCAACTATAATGAATGAAAAAAGGGGATTATAGCATGAGCATTTATAATTATCTTGTTCGGAAGCCTAATGGCGAAATTTTATCAATGGAAACATATCGTGGTAAAACAATGTTAATTGTTAACACGGCAAACCAATGCCGATTTACATATCAATTTGAAGACTTACAGAAAATGTATGATAAATATGGAAAAGAGAATTTTGTAGTTCTTGGCTTCCCTTGTGATCAATTTGGCCATCAAAATCCTGAGGATGGAGAGGAAACTAAGCATCTATGCAAGGTAAACTATGGGGTCACATTCCCGATTTTTGAGCTTGTACAGGTAAATGGAGAGGCTACACATCCACTCTTTAATTATTTAAAGCATGAAGTGAATTACCGAGAGTTTGGGAAGGCAAGTATGCAGGAGAAAATGTTGGCAGAAGCAATTGTTCAACTTGCCCCAAGCTTTTTAGATGGTCGTAACATTCGCTGGAACTTTACAAAATTTCTAGTAGATGCTAATGGTAAGACCGTCGCACGCTTTGAACCAACAGATTCACAGCTCGATATTGAACAAGCAATTGAAACACTACTATAGTAAATTTCTTAATAATGTAAAAATTTGTTGGAATTTTCTCTTCAAGTAGAAGTGTTGCTATATTTTAAAATTGAGTACAGCTATTTTTTCTGAATCATATATGATAAACTGCATTACAAATGAAATATTCTTGCAGGATAAAGGTGCTAGTAAGCATAATCGGGAATCCGGTGAAAAACCGGAGCTGTTTCCGCAACTGTAAGTACAGCCATTATAAAGATTTACCACTGTCTCAAAGAAGATGGGAAGGTCCTTTATAACACATTCGTTTTATGTGACGAACTGTACAAGCCAGGAGACCGACCTTTATTTGAACGTATAAAAACTTCTCGGAAGCTAGGAGGATATACGGCAAATACATAGGCTTTGTCTAGTTTGATGGCTCAATATTGTATTTTTGTCGTTCCTTTGCAAAAGGAGCGACTTTTTTTATGCCTTTCAAGTAAGAATTTTTCATTATAGAAAATAGGGGGGGAACCAGTGAAAAAAGATGCCCGTTATTCTTGTTATCCATTTATGCGTGAGAAAGCTTCAACGGTCGATTTTGAAATTCGAACAGATAGCCTGACAACACATCTAGGAGTTGCATTAGCTGCGGTAAAAAAAGAGGATGTTCAAGTTGTTGCTGGGGATTTATTGTGTATGTTACCTATGGCTTATCATGTGAATGGCTCAGTTCGTGGGAAATTAGCAGTAACTGAAGAGGATTTATCTTGGTTAAGTGAGCGTTATGATTTTTACGTTCGCCATGTGAAGGAAGAGATTCAAAGTTTTGTTTTACCTCAAGGAACAGAAGCCGCTGCAGCCTTACATCTTTGTCGCAGTGAAGCAAAAAAATCATATCGTACTTTATACAAAGTATCAGAAGAACGAGAGGTTCCTGCTATTCTTTTCGATTACCTTGGTTTATTAGCTAATGTCTGTTTTGTCATGGCTGTTTTTATGAATCAGCAAGCTGGAATAGCGGAAATACCGTTTATTAGTAAATCCTACCCAATGAAAAAGAAAAAGGAGAATAACAATGAAGAAAGTATTTAATTTCCAATGGCTATCAGTGCTCTTACTTGCACTGGTATTAGCAGGCTGTAGCACTGCTGAAGAGACAAAAAATAAAGAAGCCTCGCAGGATACACAACACGTTGAGAAAACAAGCTATAAAGTGACAGATGACCGTGGAGTGGAAATAGCGTTTAATGAAGTACCAAAAACAGTTGTATCTTTACAACCAAGTAATACTGAGATTTTGTTTGCTTTAGGTGTGGGCGATAAAATTGTAGGAGCAACTGAGTACGATACTTACCCAGAGGAAGCACAAAAAATTGAACGTGTCTCTGATACTACGAATTTTAACAGTGAAAGAATTATAGCGTTAAAGCCAGATGTTGTCATTGCTTATACAATCGGTGATAAGGATGCACTAAAGCCGCTTGAGAACGCAGGAATTAAAGTATTTGTTATTCAATCTGCGACTACTTTTGATGATGTTTATGGAGATATCGAACAAATTGCTGCTGTGATGGGTGTTGCTGATAAAGGAAATAAATTAAATGAAGAGATTAAAGCGAAAATTGCTGAAGTACAAATGAAGGTGAAGGACGTAAAAACGCCGAAAAATGTTTATTTAGAGGTTAGCCCTAAGCCAGACATATATACAGCAGGCTCTAGCACTTTCCAGCAAGAAATATTAGATGCAGCTAATGTTAATAATGTTTTTTCTGACTTGAATAGCTGGGCAAAAGTGAGTGAGGAAGATGTTATTGCGAAAAATCCAGATGTTATTTTAACAACAGTAAACTATACAGAAGATCCAATAGGAGAAATTCTGGGAAGAGATGGTTGGAATACTGTGACAGCTATTCAAAACAAAGCGGTATTGTCCATTGATACAGATATCTCAAATCGACCTGGTCCGCGTATTGGTGAGGCTGTAGAATTAGTAGCGAAGGCTGTGTACCCAGAGTTATTTAAATAAGAAATGTTTTCATGCTAGCTGCGAGCCATTCAGCTAGCATTTTTTATGTGGTTTAAATTACTACCTAGCGTGAAAATTGGAATTAATGTAGTTTGTTCTTTAAAATAAAAGTAAGTATGCTTAATAATCTTAGGAGGTGTAGTGATTGGAGCAATTAGAGACAAAGGTAATTCCATTTGAAGCAGTCTATAATTTCCGAGACATGGGTGGATATAAAACAAAAGATGGGCGTAGGGTAAAGAATGGTTTATTTTACCGCTCAGCTGCTCTTGGAAAAATGACACTGGCAGATAAAGAGCTATTTGAAACGTTAGGGATTAAAACCATTTTTGATTATCGCGATAACAATGAGGCGTATCATAATCCTAATCCAGTGTTCACGTATGCTCAATATATACAAATCCCAGCGAAGGGTAATCATGCTTTTGAAATGCCTACCAATGCTGGTGGTAGAGATTTCTATAAAGTGGTAAGCCCTGAGATGTTTCGAGATTTTTATGCACAAATGCCTTTTAACAATCTTTCATTTAAAGAGTTAATGCAAACGATTCAAAACCCTGATAATCTAGGTCTTGTACATCATTGCGCAGTTGGTAAGGACCGAACGGGTATTGGAGGAGCACTTATTTTACTAGCTTTAGATGTACCTGAGGAGACCATCATGGAGGACTATTTAGATACTAATATACATTTACGTCCAATGGTAGAAAGACTGGCTCAGGCTATTCAGCATCAGTATAATGAGCAAGAACTACAGCAATTTTATGCATTAATGTCCGCCCGTGAAGACTATTTACAAGCAGCATTGGATGAGATGGATCGTCGCTATGGTTCTAAGACTGGGTTTTTAGAGCAGGAATTTGGCCTAACATTTGAAAAACGAGAGCAATTACAATCCTATTGCTTAATTTAAAAAAGGGCCCTTTCACACGATGTGAGAGGGATTTTTTATGTGGAAGCGCTGTCTTCCTATAAATCTCTTTACAGTCTGAATATTTGTGATAAGATACAATAGATTTTTAAGAAAATATAGGAGAAGTGAAAGTATTGGCAGACACAATTAAAGAGACAAATAAGTTAAGTCTATTCCATTTAACATGGCCGATCTTCTTAGAAGTTTTTCTATTTATGTTGATGGGACTAGCCGATACTTTTATGCTCAGTGCTTTATCAGATAATGCTGTATCAGGAGTAGGTGCAGCCAATCAATATATCCATATTGCCATCTTGATTCTGGAAGTAGTGGGCAATGGTGCATCTATTGTTGTTTCCCAATATTTAGGCTCCAGACGCTTTTTTGAAGCGGCCAAGATCTCGGCGTTAGCGGTCACGATGAATTTGGTCGTTGGGCTTTTAATGAGTATTTTATTTTTCTTCTTTGCGAGACATTTAATGACAATGATGAACTTGCAGGGAGAAGTCCTTCACTATGCACAAAGTTACTTAGCCATCATCGGGAGTTTTATTTTCCTACAGGCTATTATTAATGCACTAGCTGCAATTATTCGTGTACATGGTTGGACAAAACAAACTATGTACGTTTCACTTGGCATGAACATCTTACATGTTGTGCTAAATTACGGTCTTATTTTTGGGAATTTAGGTTTACCAGAGCTTGGTGTGAAAGGAGCGGCTATTTCCTCTGTCATTAGTCGCGGATTAGCCGTTCTAGTATTTTTCTGGTTGCTGTATCAGGTAATGGAAGTGCGCGTAAAGTTACAATATTATTTTGAGTATTCAAAGGAATATGTGAGGAAAATATTAAACATTGGTTTACCATCTGCGTTTGAACAGGTGCTTTATCAATTTTGCCAAATCATCTTTTTATATTATGCGACTTACTTAGGAGCAGAAACACTAGCAGCACGACAATATGCTATGAATATTTCGATGTTTACGTATTTATTTGCGATTGCCATTGGTACAGGAACAGCCATTATTATTGGTCGTCATGTAGGTGCAGGAGAAAAAGATGAGGCGTATCATCAGCTATGGAAAAGTGTCCGTGCAGCATTTGTTTTTACGATTATTATGGTTGCAGTCGTTACGCTATTCCGTAAGCCCCTTATGCAGGTTTTTACTGATAATCCAGAAGTCATTAAGATTGGGGCATCCGTGTTAGCATTAAGTATTTTGCTAGAGACTGGTCGCACGATGAATATCGTTGTCATTAACTCTTTACGCGCTTCTGGGGATGCTAGATTCCCAGTGAAAATTGGTTTTCTATCAATGGTTTGCATGAGCCTGCCGCTTGGCTATTTATTTGTCTTTGTATTGGATTGGGGCTTGGTCGGAATTTGGCTAGCCATTTCAGCAGATGAATGGGTGCGGGCAATTATCGTATACTTTAGATGGAAAAGTCGTAAATGGGAGCGTTATGCTCTTGTATCACCGAACGACAAGAAGGAGGCATAGAAATGGGCACATTATCGAAACGTACGATCGGGGCGGCATTAATGGATCAATATATCACCCTTTTTGCTTGTCCAATCTGTCAGCAATCCATGCATGTCTATGAGCAGGGGAGATTGGTTTGTGCTTCTAACCATTCCTTTGATATTGCGAAACAAGGCTATGTCAATATGCTGACACATAGCGCCGCTTCTAAATATAGTAAGAGCCTTTTTGAATCCCGTAAGGCTGTTATTGATAGTGGGATTTATGATGCTGTGGAAGCCCGAATCGGTGAGCTTATAAGCTCTGCAAAAACGGTGCTTGATACTGGTTGTGGAGAGGGCTCACATTTAGCTCGCATTATGAATGATAGGGATCATGGTATTGGCATTGGAATTGACATAGCGAAGGAGGGCATTTTGGCTGCAGCACGTCATTATCCTCAACAAATTTGGTGTGTAGGGGATTTAGCTAAAAGTCCATTTGCTCAAGTGAGTTTCGATGCCATTTTAAATATATTATCGCCGGCAAATTATGAGGAGTTTAAACGACTTCTTACACCGAATGGCTGTCTTGTGAAGGTTGTACCGCAAAGTGGTTATTTGCGGGAACTGCGTGCTCAATTATATGCAGATTCAAACAAGGAAACTTACTCTAATGAACAAATTGTAGCTCGTTTTCAAGATAGTTTTCGTGAGGTAAACGTAGAACGCGTAACGTATACTTTACCGCTTTCAGAAGGGCTAGTACCCGCGCTATTAGAGATGACACCAATGGGGTGGCATAAAGCAGAACAAACAGCCGTTGAACTAAATCAAATCACGATTGATGTGGATCTATTAGTAGGGAAGGTTTAAGTTGGTCACCTGCAATTGCAGTATACTGGTCTTTTCGATTACAATGGGAATAACTATTGAATAAGGTAGGAATGTAACAGTGTATAAACTAGCAGCAAATGTTGTCAAAGTAATATTAAAATTAATGGGTTCAAAGGCTCGTGTATACGGAGAAGAAAACTTGCCGAAAGAGGGTGGGTTTATTATAGCTTGTACACATACCGGCTATGTTGATATTTTAAACCTTGGTGTAGCCATGTACCCTCGTGAAATTCACTTTATGGCGAAGAAGCAATTATTTGAAATGAAAGGGCTTGGCTGGCTTGTTAAGCATTTAAATGCTTTTCCAGTAGACCGTGATAATCCTGGACCAAGCGTGATTAAAATTCCTTCGCAGTTATTGAAGGAAGGTAAAATTGTAGGGATTTTCCCCTCCGGGACACGTAGTGCAGAAGGAACAGATTTAAAACAAGGGGCTATTACCATCGCACAGTTGGCAAAGGCGCAAATTGTTCCAGCTGCTTATGTTGGTGCACGTAATGTGGGTGATGTAATGAAGCGAGGTAAGGGCTATTTAATTTATGGTAAGCCATTTTATGTAACAGGCAAGGGTAAAGAAGGCCGTGAGCAGTTTACTCAACACCTTGAGCATGAATTAGTTGCTTTAACAGAAGAACTACAAAAACGTATTCCCGTAAAATAAAAGCAAATGGCACTCAGAATCAAATTGATTTTGAGTGCTTTGTTGTAGGAGGAGAATAAAATGATTCGAGTACTTTTCGTATGTTTAGGTAATATCTGTCGCTCACCTATGGCTGAGGCGGTCATGCGAGACTTGGTGAAGAAAGAGCATTTAGAAGATAAAATTGAAGTGGATTCCGCTGCTATTAGCTCATGGCATATTGGTGAACCTCCACATAGAGGAACACAGGATAAGCTTAGTGAATATGGTATTTCTACAATAGATATGCAAGGTCGACAATTACAAAAGTCAGATTTTGAAAAGTTTGCTTATATTATTGGAATGGATGAAAGCAATATTCGTAATACCCGTACAATACTAGGTCAACCAAACTCGCCAAAGATTTTTCGTTTTTTAGATTTAACAGCACATCGCAAGGATGTCCCGGATCCTTATTATACAGGTGATTTTCAGGAAACCTATGAATTGGTGCAAGAAGGTTGTCAGGCATTACTAGCAAAAATTAAACAAGAGCTGTTGTAAGATGGCGCTAAAATCGTAAATTTTAACAGCCATTTTTTTAGAAAAATGCTACCTTAAACATTGGTATATCTAGCTTTGTAAGCATCATTGTGTTATTATTTGCAGAGTAAAGATACGATAAGTATTTAATTACCATTTACAGATATGCAACTGCGTATCTATTATTTTTATAAATTTATCTTTTGAAAGAGAGTGGAAACAATGGGTCGTAAGTGGAACAATATTAAAGAAAAGAAAGCGTCTAAAGATCAAAGCACAAGCCGTATTAATGCAAAATTTGGGCGAGAAATTTATGTGGCAGCTAAATCAGGCGAACCAGATCCAGAGTCAAACCGTGCACTTAAAGTAGTGCTTGAACGCGCAAAAACATACAGTGTTCCAAAACATATTATAGAAAAAGCCATCGATAAAGCAAAAGGTGGCGGTGATGAAAGCTTTGATGAATTACGTTATGAAGGCTTTGGACCAGCCGGCACAATGATTATCGTGGATGCTTTAACAAACAATGTAAATCGTACAGCCTCTGATGTACGTGCAGCATTTGGTAAAAATAACGGCAATATGGGTGTCAGTGGATCTGTAGCTTATATGTTCGATTCAACAGCAGTTATTGGCTTAGAGGGTAAAACGGCTGATGAAGTACTAGAGATTTTAATGGAAGCTGATATTGATGCTCGCGATATTCTAGAAGAGGAAGAAGCGGTAATTATTTATGCAGAGCCAGACCAATTCTTTGCGACACAAGAAGCATTAAAGGCTGCAGGCGTAGAAGAATTTACAGTAGCAGAGCTTTCTATGTTGCCTCAAACAGAAGTGACTTTAACTGGCGACGATGTAGCGAAGTTTGAAAAACTAATTGATGCATTAGAAGATTTAGAAGATGTACAAAATGTTTTCCACAATGCAGATTTAGGCGAATAAACCATTAACAAAATGAGTAAACCAGTAGCATTTAAGCTACTGGTTTTTAATTAGGGAGGAAAAGATGCAGACTGCTTTAGCCATTATTTTATTTTTAGTCACATTATTTTTTGTCATAGTACAACCACGAAAACTATCAATTGGCTGGTCTGCCTGTATAGGAGCAGCTATTGCATTATTAATAGGTGTAGTAACCTGGCATGATGTGTTAGAGGTAACGGGGATTGTTTGGAATGCAACGCTATCATTTATTGGTATTATTTTAATTTCACTCATCTTAGATGAAATTGGCTTTTTCGAATGGGCGGCTCTACATATGGCACGTCTTGCAAATGGAAATGGAATTCGCTTATTTATTTATATTAGTTGTCTTGGAGCTGTTGTATCGGCTTTGTTTGCGAATGATGGGGGTGCCTTAATACTAACGCCGATCGTTTTAGCGATGGTGAGAAAACTGAACTTGAGTGAAAAAATGATCTTTCCCTTTATTATTGCAAGTGGGTTTATAGCAGATACAACCTCCTTACCTTTCGTTATTAGCAATTTAACGAATATCGTATCAGCTGACTTTTTCGATATAGGCTTTATTGATTATGCAGTTCATATGTTTGTACCAAATTTCTTTTCTTTAGTGGCAAGTATAGTAGTACTTTACATTGTTTTTCGTCGTTCCATTCCACAACATTATTCTCTTGAGGCAGTTGAGCAACCAAGTCAGGCAATACGAGATCCCAAATTATTTTCGATCGCTTGGTATGTAATTGGGATTCTATTAGTGGGCTTCGTAGCTGGTGAGATTTTACACATCCCTGTATCTTTTATTTTATGTGGGGTCGCTGCAATATTCTTATGGCTAGCACAGCGTAGCTCTGTGGTAGATACAAAAAGAGTTGTAAAAGGAGCGCCATGGAATATTGTGTTCTTCTCAATTGGCATGTATGTGGTTGTATATGGGTTAAAAAATGTAGGGATGACAGGAATATTAGCAAATTTATTAGAACTAGCTATACAGCAGGGCTTCGTAGTAGCAACGATGACGATGGGATTTGTTGCTGCCATTTTGTCTGCTGTCATGAACAATTTACCTACTGTTATGATAGATGCTTTGGCAATTTCAGAAACAAGTGCATCCGGCATGATGAAAGAGGGGCTGATTTATGCAAATATAATTGGTACGAATTTAGGTCCAAAAATGACTCCGATTGGCTCACTGGCTACATTGCTATGGCTTCATATATTAGCCCAGAAAGGCATTAAAATTAGCTGGGGACAATATTTTAAAATCGGTGTTATTCTTACCATCCCGACACTGTTCGCCACTTTAATTGCATTAATTATTTGGATATGCTTAATATCATAGATTTATTGTTGAAATAGTTAAAAAAATAGTACAATAGGAACTACTAAGATATTAGTATATTAAAGGAGGAAAGTATGCGAGCGTCAGGCAAATTAAGTAATAAAATAGTGTTAATGTCATTGGTAATGTTAGTGGCTTTGTTATCTTTTTTCGTTATAACAACAATCTACACAGCAAAATCATCTGTTAATAAAACCATGGGAACACAGGCAGTTGCACTTGCTGAGAATATTGCAAAACATCTAAATGCTGCTGAATATGAGCAACTCTCAAAGGAACCAAAAGAATCTGAGTTATATTGGCGACTTCGAGAAGAACTAAACGAATTACGTGAAGTAAATGGTGTTCTCTATGCCTATACTTTCGCAGTACCACAGGAAGATAAAAAGGTACGTTTTTTAGTGGACGGTATGCCAGTAGATGATCAAGAAAATGCTGGAGCTATAGGAGATGAATCCTCCACCACATACTACAAGGATATTGAAAAGGTAAAGAATACTGGAAGTTATTATTCCGCTATTTTACATAGTGATTTTGGAGATTATTTATCTGGTACTGTTCCATTAAAGGGTGAGGCAGGGAATATTGTTGCCTTTGTTGGGGTCGATATAGAAGCAACAGAGGTAAGCAATGTTGCGAATGCCGTATTAACGGCTATTTTACCTACATTAATTATTGTCATATTAGCTTTAACTGGTATTGTTATGTTCATCTTATATCGTTATATTAATGGAGCATTAAAACCCCTTGCACATTTAGGTGTTGCAGCACAAAGTTTTGCTCAAGGAGATATTGCTAAGGCAACGATAGAAGTGGAGAAAATTCAGTTAAAAGGAGCAAATGAAATTACAATATTTGCACAATCCTTCAGAGAATCACTACAAAAATTAAAAGAAACTTTCCATACGATTCAACAACGCACATTTGCTTTACAAAATGTTGTTCAAAAAATTGATGAGACTTCTCAACATGTGGAAGAATCAAACGCTCAAATTGCAGATCGAATTATCGAAATTGCTGCTGGTAGTGAGCAACAGCAGCAAAATAATCAAGAGGTTGTATTAACGATGAATGAGATGTCAATTGGTATTCAACGACTGGCTGATACAACTTCAGAAATTGCAGAGTCATCATCAGCAATGACGGGACTTGTGGAAACAAGTGTTAGTCATTCTCAAAAAGTTGTTTCTCAAATTCAAAACGTAGAATCTTCTGTTTTACGTACGGCTAATCATGTCGAGGAAATGGGTGATAAGTTCCGATCAATTGAAGAGATGGTGACCATCATTACGAGTATTGCAGATCAAACCAACCTACTGGCTTTAAACGCTGCAATCGAAGCAGCAAGAGCAGGAGAAGCTGGTAAAGGATTTGCGGTCGTGGCAGATGAAGTTCGTAAACTTGCAGAGATGTCTAAAGCATCTGCTGACAAAATACACATGCATTTAGAAAGCTTTAAGAAAATTACCGATCGAGCGTTACAAGAGATGGCTAGTAGTACCCTAGATGTACAGGCAGGCAATAAAGCAGTGCAACACATAGGTGAAAGTCTAGAGAAAATATTGCAATCTGTTCTTGAGGTGAATAATAAAATTCAAGATGACTCTGCTGTAATTGAAGAAATGTCAGCAGGCTCTGAGGAAGTATTAGCTACTACCGAACAGATGAATGCTATTGCAAAGCAGAGTGTCATAGGAACAAAGGAAGTAGCAACTGCCTCAGATTTACAAGTAACCATGGTTTCTGAATTAAATGAAGTTGTAACAATATTAGATCAAACATCGAAAGAGGTTATAGAAACGATTAATACATTTAAATTATGATTAGTTTAGAACTATTTCTCTATAAGCTTACGTCTTATGGAGAAATAGTTCTTTTGATTTTTGGCATTTAAAATTTAACTAGAGGTTAGCATAAAGGCATGAAAACAAACCATATTCAGGGAAATTAGAAAATAATTTGTGCTTTACCCATTGTGAAAACTTTCAAACCATAACATAATATAAAGTAATATATTGTTGAACGAAGAAAATAGGGGGCTAAAGTATGAAGTTTTTACGTTCAATACAGGGGAAATTGATTATTATTTCATTGGCACTACTAATTATTCCAAGTTTAATAATTGGTATAGTTAGTTATGGTAAGGCTAAGAATGGGATGGAGGATATAGGAGAGCAGGTACTTTACAATAGTGTTGAATCTGCATTGCAATTAATCGAGCTCGCAAACGAGCGTGTTGAAAAGGGTGAAATTCCCTTGGAGGTTGCACAGGAGCGAGTACGAGAAGCATTTCTTGGTCCGAAAGATAGCGAAGGAAAACGGCCTATTAATTATCCTGGTGATTTAGGGGAATATGGTTATATCTATGTGTTGGATGATAAGGGAACATTAACAACACATCCAACACGAGAAGGAGATAATCTTTGGAATGACCAAGATAGCAGTGGCAATTACTTTATTCGAGAAGTAACTGAAAAGGCACTTGATGGTGGTGGCTTTACACAATATGAATTTGAACTACCAGGTCAGGATGTCTTAGCCGATAAAATTATTTATTCTGAGAAAGATCCACATTGGGGATGGATTATTGCATCAGGTACATATATGCAGGATTTTAATGCAGAGGCGAATTCTTTATTGATAGTAATTGGTTTGACATTAGTAGGTGCTATCATTATTGGGACAATCGTTGTCATTCTTGTATCAAGACATCTGGCATTACCAGTTCAAAAATTATCTAAACGTGTACGTGAAGTAGCAAAAGGGAATTTAACGGTTGAAATTGAGCATTTACAGCGCTCCGATGAAATAGGACAGTTAAATGATGGCTTTAATGAAATGGTACATCAACTTAAAACACTTATTTCAGATGTGGAGGAAGCGATTGTAGAAATACAATCAACATCAGCCAACTTAACCGCAGTAGCTGAAGAAACAAATGCCTATGGGGATGAAATCGTCAAAGCAATCAATGAAGTATCCAAAGGTGCAGTCAAGCAAGCATCTGATGCAGAGGATACAAACCGAACGGCTATCGAATTTGCACAGCAAATTGAAGGATTGCATGATAAAAATGAATTAATGTTAGATGCCTCACAGCATATGAAAAAATCAAATGAAGAAGGCCTAGTTAATCTAGAAAGCTTAAAGGATAAGTCGAGGGAGTCTTCAAATCTCGTTCAGAATATTCAGTCTGTATTTGGTAGCTTAATTGTCAAGGTACGTGAAATTGAAGGCATCGTGGGGACGATTACGGAGATTTCAGATCAAACGAATTTACTTGCACTTAACGCCTCTATTGAAGCAGCAAGAGCGGGTGAACATGGTAAAGGATTCGCAGTTGTCGCAGAAGAGGTACGTAAACTTGCTGATCAAACCTCTGTAGCGACTGAGCTAGTACGCACAACGCTAAAAGGCATTGAAAGTGAAACAAACTTAGTCAATGGTGAAATGCAGAAAACCCATATCATTGTAAGTCAACAAAATGATTCTGTCATGGTAACAGAATCATCCTTTAAAGAAATTAAATTAGCTGTTGAAAAAATTATAGCCATTATAGGCGATACGACAGATAGTGTAGAATATTTAAATAGCTCTAAGAATACGATTATGCAATCGATTGAAAGCATTGCGATGATTAGTGAAAAGAATGCTGCTGCATCTGAAGAGGTAACAGCATCCGTAGATGAGCAACAACGCGCAATACAACTCGTTAGCGAATCTTCCAATGATTTAACCGATGAAATATCTGCCTTACAGGAGTCTATTAAACGATTTATATTGAGATAATATCTTTCAGGGTGCTTGGTTAACAAGCATCCTTTTCTTTTTATCATCGTTAATAAAAGGTAAAGGAGGAATGATATGTGAGAAGGTGGTTGATGACAGTTGGTGTTATTTTAATCGGTAGTGGAATCGTTCTTTATACTTGGCTGGGAAAAGAAATTGATCAGGGTATGGAACCGAAGGCCGATGGTTCAGCTGATTATATGATTATATTGGGAGCAAAAGTAAGGCCAGGTGGTGTACCATCGCTTTCATTAAAAAGTAGATTAGAGGTGGCTGTTCCATACTTAACAAAATACCCACATGTTAAGGTCATTGTGTCCGGTGGACAAGGACCTGATGAAGATCGTACAGAGGCATCTGTAATGCAAGACTATTTGGAACAGTATGGCATCGATGCCACGAGAATTATCATAGAAGATCAATCTACATCTACTTATGAAAATTTAGTATTCTCTAAAGATTTATTACCAAAAGAGACAAAGAAAATTACCATCGTTTCAAATGACTTTCATTTGAAACGTGCAAAATATCTTGCTGAATCGTTAGATTTTGAAGTAGATGTTCTATCAGCAAGAACACCAAAATCAGTAGAAGCAAAATTAAGAATAAGAGAAAGAGCGGCGTTATTAAAAACATATATTGTGGGCTATTAAAACAACAACGCTATTATATTTAGGAACTGCTTCTTTCTCAAAAAATCATGGAACAGAAAAGAGATAATTGTTTCTTAATAGATTCTATTTGGCATATAATAGAAATATTACGGGGTATAGGACAGAAAGAGGGGACTTTAATGACAACGTTTAAAGAATATCAATACAGCCGTCCAAATGTGGCATCAATGAAAGAGCAGCAGTTAGCACTCATTGAGCAATTTAAACAAGCACAATCGATGGACGAGCAAAGTAATATCATTGAAAAGCACAATGCAATTAGTAATGACTTTGCGACAATGGCTAATTTAGTATATATTCGTGCTTCAATCGATACGAACGATGAATTTTATCAAGCAGAACGTGATTATTTCGATGAAGTAGGTCCTGAGTTAGAAGAAGTAACGACGGAATACTATAAAGCTTTAATTGATTCACCATTTCGTGAGCAATTAGAAGAAAAATGGGGTCAGCAATTATTTGATCTAGCAACTTATCAAATTAAAGGCTTCTCACCAGAAGTTATTGATTTGATGCAAAAAGAAAACAGACTTGTTTCTGAGTACAATAAGCTTGTTGCATCTGCACAAATTGACTTTAATGGGGAAACATTAACACTCGCTCAGCTTGGTCCGTTTGCAGAGTCAACGGATCGAGAAACACGTAAGGCAGCAACGGATGCTCGCTTTGGCTTCTTTGCACAGCATGAAGATGAATTCGATCGTTTATATGATGAACTTGTCAAGGTACGCCATGAAATTGCGATTAAACTTGGCTATAACAACTATGTTGAACTAGGCTATATTCGTATGAATCGGATTGATTACAATGCTGATATGGTTAAAAAATTCCGTGATCAGGTACGTGATTTAATTGTGCCTGTTGCAACGAAGCTTTATGAGCGTCAGGCAAAGCGAATTGGCATTGAAGATTTCAAATTTTATGATGAAGCACTTAACTTCTTATCAGGTAATGCTACACCAAAAGGAAATCCTGAGTGGATTGTAGCAAACGGTAAAAAAATGTATGAGGAGCTTTCACCTGAGACAGGAGAATTCTTTAATTTCATGATTGACCATGACTTAATGGATCTTGTAGCGAAGAAAGGGAAAGAAAGTGGCGGTTATTGTACGTTTATTGAAAACTATCATTCCCCATTCATTTTCTCAAATTTTAATGGTACTTCAGGTGACATCGATGTATTAACACATGAAGCTGGACATGCTTTCCAAGTTTATTCAAGCCGTAATATTGGCATTCCTGAGTATTTATGGCCTACCTACGAGTCTTGTGAAATTCACTCGATGAGTATGGAATTCTTCACATGGCCTTGGATGGAGCTGTTCTTTGAAGGTGATACAGAGAAATATAAATTCACACATTTAAGTAGCGGTCTTTTATTCTTACCATATGGTGTGGCAGTAGATGAGTTCCAGCATGTTATTTATGAAAATCCAACAATGACTCCTGCTGAACGTAAAGCTGCATGGAAAAAAATTGAGGAAACGTATTTACCACACCGTGACTATGATCATAACAGTTACCTAGAGGCTGGGGGCATTTGGCAACGTCAGGCTCACATCTATGCCAGTCCGTTCTACTACATTGATTACACGTTAGCACAAATTTGTGCCTTCCAATTCTGGAAACGTTCACGTGAAGAATTTGAAGCGGCTTGGAAAGACTATATTCATCTTTGTGGTTTAGGTGGCTCTATGTCCTTTACAAAGCTTGTAAAAGAGGCAGGTTTAATCTCACCATTTGAGGATGGCTGTGTTGAATCAGTTATTGGAGAAATTGAGACATTCTTAAATTCCATAGATGATTCTACTCTATAATGGATGACTTAAATTCGTTTCACTTCCACGATAACTATTATTGTGGAAGTGAGCGAATTTTTTAGTTTGTCAGAAGAGTTCTGTAAAAAAATACTAGGATACTTGCGAAATGGTTAATATATCAGTAGTATTTTCAGTAACTGCTATTAAAGGAAGTGAAAGAAAGTGACAAGGAAAGTTTGGTTTCAAGTAGGAGTAGGGATACTACTTACACTATTAATCATTAAATATTTTATAGAAATTCATTGGATTTTTTCACCGCTTGTCATCATATTAAAAGCCATTTTTGTGCCTTTACTACTTGGTGGTGTTCTCTATTATGTGACGGAACCAA
The DNA here is from genome assembly GCF_016757845.1 of Lysinibacillus sp. HST-98. Taxonomy (NCBI): domain Bacteria; kingdom Bacillati; phylum Bacillota; class Bacilli; order Caryophanales; family Bacillaceae; genus Lysinibacillus; species Lysinibacillus sp. HST-98. The sequence goes on along the minus strand of NZ_JAENHX010000006.1, from coordinate 92,417 downwards.
TTCAGAGATTTTTAGAAAAACGTAGATTTCCTCGATGGGGAAGTATATTGACGATCGTGTTCGGACTAATAGCAATGATAGGTATTTTTGGGTGGATTATTGGTAACCCGATTGCCGAGCAGGTCAATAAATTAGTGAAGAATGCCCCTATGATTAGTACGAGTATTAGTACGAGCATCCAGCAACTAACAGAATATGTAACGCAAAATAAGGATAACTTCCCACAGGAATTAAATGATGTTATTAAAAAAATGGCGAATTCCGTACAGGATATCGCAGTAGTAACGAGTAAGGGATTTGTGTCCTTTTTACAATCGATTGTTTCTGTGTCGTTACTAGCTATTTTAATTCCATTCTTCTTTATTTTTATGCTGAAGGATCATGAGAAGTTTGCTCCATCCATCTATAAATATTTCAGTGGTGAACGTCAGCAATGGGTAAAGAAAACATTAAGTGAGATTGACGATGTATTACGTACCTATATTCAGGGCCAACTGCAAATTAGTTTTTTATTAGCACTAATAATGTATGTAGGCTATTTAATTATCGGATTAGACTATTCGTTATTACTAGTGATTTTTGCATTCTTTATGAATATGATTCCATTTATCGGGCCTTGGATTGCCTTTGCGCCAGCCCTGATAGTGGCAGTTATTCAAGATCCAATTTTAGTGGTGTGGGTTTCGGTTGTGACGCTGGTTGCTCAGCAAATAGACAGCAACTTTATTACACCTAATGTCATGGGGAAATCACTTGATATCCATCCCCTTACCGTTATTACAATTATTTTAGCGGCAGGTAATATAGCAGGTTTTATTGGTATTATTATCGCTGTACCATTTTATGCAGTCTTAAAGGTTATCGTATCCAATATTTATGATCAACGTAATGCAATTAAGAAAAAAGCGACGAAGTCAGTATAGGAGTCGAAACAATGGAACAAGAAATTGTAAAGGTATTTAATGAACAGCATGAGCAAATTGGGACAGCTACGAGAGCGGAAGTGCATGAAAAGGGGCTTTGGCATGAGACTTTTCATTGCTGGCTTGTAAATGAAGACTATATTTATTTTCAAGTACGTAGTTCACAGAAAAAGGATTATCCAGGGTTACTCGATATTACAGCAGCAGGGCATCTTTTAGCGATTGAGACGGTAGAGTCAGGCATTCGAGAAGTAAAAGAAGAATTAGGACTCAACATTGATGTCCATGAAGTTGTGAAAATGGGCATGACATCTTGTAGTATCGTTTCTGAAAATATGATCGACAATGAATTTTGCCATGTCTACATATATCCTTTCAAGCATGATTGGGATTCCTTTGCTTTGCAGTATGAAGAAGTATCGGGTGTAGTTAGAGCGAGGCTAAATGAGGCGGAGGCTTTCTTCTTGGGAGAAACGACGACACTTAATATTGAAGGGTATGAATATTTCCCTGATGGTCAACGTGTGAGAATTGTCAGACCAGTAGGTACTGCACAATTTGTTCCTTATCGGGAATTGTATGTTGCACAGGTGATAAAATTCACACGTGAAAAAATAGTTAATCAAACCTCATAAGTTTAAATAGGATAAGCTATAATATTAGCTTGTCCTATTTTCTTGCGCAAAAATGATTTAGAAACGACACGATATAATAGGAAAAAATGAGTTATACTGTTAGATAGATTGTAAAGAAAAGGAGCATTTTTTATATGCTAACATTTGAACAAAAACAAGCGATTATTGAATCGTTTTCTGAGTTAACAAAAAAGGAAATTTCTTTAAAGCGCCTAAATTATCATTATATGGACAGTCTTTACGAAAAAACGATTGTAGTTGAGAAGTTACATCCAAACGGCAATGGCTTTGTCTTTGTGGGAGATTTATTACGCTATGAGAATGAGGCTAATGATAAAGGATTAGTAAATATCCGTGACTACGATGAACAACAACTTCGTGAAATTATTGAAGACGCAATCCAATATTTATCTGAAGAAGTAGAAGAGCAGGAACCAATTGTGGAGATTTGGCATAGTCGCGAGGGTAGTCAGTTACAGCTAGCTTTTGAGCAACGTTCGTGGAACGTGTATCATGGAGACAATCTGGAAGAGGCATTTGGTACGTATGAGGCAGCAAAGGAATATTTACTAGAAGAAGGCTTTCGTACAAAGAAATAAGAAATACGGGGGATCATGATAGATGAACGGAAAAAAATTAGTGGGAATTGTTATTGTTGTTGTGATAGCGGCATGTTTATTTTCAGTTTATACCATTACTAATTTTTATAAAAATCACGAAGAACAGCCAAATCGTGAAAATCGTGAAATTAATAAGTCGAAGAGCTTGAATTTAATTTTGCCACAGGCTACAATTATCTCGAATTCAAGATAATTGAGAGGTGACTGTCAGTGCAACATATTTATTATAAAGGTACAGACGAAACAAAGCCGACATTATTATTACTACATGGTACAGGTGGTAATGAGGAAAGTCTTATTGGTCTGGCAAAAGAAATAGATGAAACAGCCAATATTTTAAGTGTTCGCGGAAATGTACTTGAGCATGGAATGCCACGATTTTTCCGCCGATTAGCCGAAGGTGTCTTTGATATTGAGGATTTAATCTTTCGTACAAAGGAGCTTCATGAATTTTTACAGACGTCAGCACAGCAATATGGCTTTGATCGCCAACGAATTGTAGCAATAGGGTATTCGAATGGTGCTAATATTGCAGCAAGCTTATTATTCCACTACGATGATGCGTTAGCGGGAGCTATTTTGCATCACCCAATGGTACCAAGACGTGGTATTGAATTACCGCAACTTTCTCCAACACCTGTGTTTATCGGTGCGGGTACGAATGATCCAATGTGTACAGCACAGGAATCTGAGGATTTAGAAAACCTTTTAAGAGCTGCAGGTGCAACGGTAACGACGAAATGGTTTAATTTTGGTCATCAACTAACAATGCCTGAAGTACAAGCAGCAAAAGAATGGTATAAAAGCATTTACGCTTAATTGAAAAAATCCACCTCCTTTTATAAGGGAGGTGGATTTTCTTTATGTTATTTACTTTTCTTTGAGAAAGGAAGCCACCAGTTCCAATCACCAAACAGCTTCATAAGACTAGGTACAAGCATAAGACGAATAATCGTTGCATCAATGGCAACAGCAATAGCGATACCCACACCAATTTGCTTCACAGGCATGACATCTGTGAAGGCAAAAGCACCTGTAATAACAATCATGATAAGCGCTGCCGATGTAATTATTCGGCTAGTGGATGTTAAGCCATCAATTGTTGCCCGCGTATTATCAGAGCCCTTTAAATATTCCTCTTGGATACGAGAAATTAAAAAGACTTCGTAGTCCATACTTAAGCCAAATACAAGACAAAAAACAATAACTGGAATGATTAGTACAATGGAGCTTGCTTCAATACCAAAATGACCATATTGGAAAATATAAACGAGTATACCGAATGCAGATGAAAGTCCAATAATGTTCATGATTATTGCCTTTAACGGAATTAAGATAGAACGGAATGCCAACATTAAAATAAAGAATGTGGAAACGATAATAATCGCTATAGCTAAAACAATTTTATTAGCAATTTCATCAAAAATTTCTTGGTTGAATTTAGCTGGTCCACCAAGTGCAAAATCCACGCCCAGGTCTTTGTCCATCCATGTTCGGGCAAATTTTTGAGCTGTAGAGGAAGAACCTGCTGCATCAATTGTAATGGGGACAAATAGCTGTGTATCCTTCGAGAATGAATTAATAACAGGTTTTAATTGTTCTGCAACCTGTGGAATAGCTAAAGAAGCAGAAAGCTCCTCTGGTGTTTGAATGTTAGCAGCTGTATAAATAGTTGAAACATTAGTCACTAACGGGTCCTTTAATAGCTTTTCTTGAATAGTATAAATTAACTCTCTACCCTCAGTATCCTCCCAGCCACCTTTTCGTTCAGCTAACAAATATAATGTAGAGGATTCACCTAGTCCAAACGTTTCATCTAATTTATCGTATGCTGCACGAGCATCATATTTCGTAGGTAAGGAGTCCACCTGTGGAATGGTTAATTGGATATCCTTTAAAGGGATCATGCCGATGCCTAGTAATAATAATGCTGAAATCACTATAGCTACTGGATGTTTCATGACAAAACCTGCAAAGCCACGCCAACGATTTGCCCCATCTGGTTTAACGCGTATTAAGCGCCATTTATTAAGTCTATCTCCTAATAGCATCATAGTGGCAGGAAGTAATGTTAAGCCAGAAAGAACGGCTAACAGGACGACTATAGTGCCTCCTAGGGCGATATTATGAAAAATTTCTACATCAATGACAATCATCGCACCTAAGCCAATCATGACACAGACTGCAGAGAAAATGATAGAACGACCTGCTGTCTGAATAGCAGTTTGAATGGCTTGAGCAATAGAAGTATGTGTGCGTTCTTCTCGGTAACGATTAATAAACAGCAACGCAAAATCAATACTTAAAGCCAGCCCAAGCATTGGTACAATATTTAAGACGAAAATAGATAGATTGACATTAGCACTGAGCAACGTCATCATACCAAAGGCGGTAACCACTGTTACAACACCAATGATGATTGGCAAAATAGAAGCAACAACTGTACCAAATGCTAATAAGAGAACCACGATGGCAATTGGCAATCCAATGGCCTCAGCTGATGCCAAATCCTTTTGACTAGCAGTATTTATGTCGGCAGAAATAACAGGCCCTCCAGTGACACTAATACCGTCTTTTTCAATCAATGAACGGAATTCCTCAACAATGTCAGGAAGGTTTTCTACATCGTTCTTTATGTGAACCATAGCATAGGCAATACCATCTTTCCGTAAAGAGGAGTCTTCTAAAGGTGATTGAATAGAATGAATCTCTTTTATGTTATCTAATTTTTTTAAAGTGTCTTTAATTTTCTGATCATCAGCTGGATCAAAGACAACTAAAATCGTATTAGATGGTAAATCAAATTTTTCTGCTAGCTCGTTGGTAACATAGTTATGATCTGCTTCGACAAAGAAACCATCACCTTGAAGTTTGCCTGGAAGCTGTAAAGCAAAGTACGCCATTGCTAGAAAAATAATAAGCCATATGACTACGATTGCTTTCGCATGTGCTGTAATAAAAGCTGAAAAAGTTTTCATAGTTGTTTATACATCCCCCTTTTCAATTAGTGTAAAGGATGTGTCACATTTTGTCGTGTGACAAAGTAAAGACTCCCATCCACTTTTTGGACAGGAGTCTTACTATTAAAAGAATAATGATAATATGAAATAAATAACAGATGCCATAACGGCTGAAATTGGCATTGTAATCACCCACGTAGTAACAATCTTTCGAGCCATCCCCCAGTTTACACCACGCACACGCTGTGCTGAACCGACACCCATAATGGATGAAGAAATGACATGTGTTGTTGATACAGGTAAGTGGATTAGCGTAGCGCCAAAAATAACAGTAGCCGATGCTAAATCTGCCGCAACACCATTAACAGGGCGGATTTTCATAATCTTACCGCCAACCGTTTTAATGATTTTATAACCACCAATTGAGGTACCTAGCCCCATTGCTGTAGCTGCAGCAGCACGCACCCAGAAAGGTATTTCATCTCCAGTGTGCAAGCCACCAGCGATTAACGCCATCGTCATAATCCCCATCGCTTTTTGTGCATCATTTGTACCATGGGTGAATGATTGGATGGCAGCAGTAAAAATTTGCATTGTACGGAAACCTTTATTCGTCCGATATAAATTTAAATTTTTAAACCAGAGTTTAAAAAGAGTCATCATAATAAAGCCTGCACATATAGCAAGTAAAGGTGAAAACACTAAAGCCATGATGATTTTAGTAAAGCCGCCATAGTTTAACACATTAAAACCAGCGGATGCGATTGCAGCACCAGCAATAGACCCAATCAATGTATGTGAAGAACTTGACGGAATACCGAAATACCATGTCAATAAATTCCAAATTATAGCTGAAATTAATGCAGCTAAAATAACGACTGAGCCAGTTGTGTCTCCTTCAAAAGCATTTAATGCAAAAGGATCTACAATATCTTTTGTTAGAGCTTTTGCGACCCCTACAAAGGTGATAGCACCAATAAAGTTCATAGTTGCCGCCATGATGATTGCCGTGCGAGGTGGCAATGCTCTAGTAGAAACCGAAGTTGCAATAGCATTTGCTGTATCATGGAAGCCATTGATAAAGTCAAATGTTAGGGCAAAGATGACGACCAGTACGGTTAATATAATGATTGTGTTCATTGTAAAGTGCCCATCTCCTAATTATGCGTTACGCATGATAATTGTTTCCATAGTATTTGCTACGTTTTGACAATGATCAGCGATATCTTCAAGTTGTTCATAAATATCCTTAAATTTAATGAGGCGGATTGGATCCTTTTCATTTAAAAATAACTTCTTAATAGAAGTACGTTGTACCTCATCACATTCACGTTCATAGTCTTTAATAAGAATTGCGTGTGGACGCATGCCAATTAGATTCTTTTTCTTTAACTCTTCTGTCGCTTTGACTATTTCATCAGCACTTTTTGAAATAAACCCTAAGAAAATGCGCATAGATTCATCAATCTCAGTGAGCGAAAACATTTCAAAATGTGCAATACAGTGTTCTGTTCCATCTAAAACATCATCCATACGAATGGCGAGCTCTAAAATATCCTCACGTTCAATAGGTGTCATAAATGATTTGTTTAACATGACAATCAGTTCATGAATAAGCTTATCACCAGCAGTTTCATAATTTTTCATTGTAATGCTAATCTCTTTTAGGTCAGCTACACTGTTAATACGAAAATCATTTGCGTAATGTACAGCCTCTCTCATATTTTCAGCAATTTTATGCAATGCAATAAAGAAAGGGTCTTGTTTTTTTGAGTTAAGCATGTGAATCGAATCCTCCTGGATATAAATAAATTAATCGACCTCTAAACTTTACTATCATAACAAAATCTTTAATTTATCTACATAAAAATTTACTATTCGACATAAAAATTTACATTGCTGTAATATATAATTCGTTCACAAAATGTGAGGTAATCCAGCTGTATTTATTTTTATGAGTACAGAAAAACCCTGTTATAAATGGCTATTTTTCTATAATGGTGAATTATTAGTACAGATTAAAACGCGAAAGAGGATAGAAGATAATAAAAATAACGCATTGGAATTGTAAAGGTATTGTAAATTCGTTTGATAACCAGAAGAGTACCTTCTTATTCTTAAGAATATCTTCATTTTTATCCTCCCTCTTTATTAAGAATTGTTTTTTACAATGGAAAATGAATAGGAAAGGAGCGTTTATTAACTAATGATTCAGGTTGAAAACTTACAACATACATTTTTAATTGGAAAACGAGGGAAGGAAAAACAAGTACCAGTATTGAAAGGTGTGAACTTCGAGGTCAATAAAGGAGAAATTGTTGCTATTGTAGGTAAAAGTGGCTCAGGAAAATCTACCTTATTACAAGTTCTAGCTGGTTTTATGAAAGCTGAACAGGGCTCTATTAAAGTAAATGGAAAGGAAACAGCCCATCTAACTGAAACAGAAAGTGCTGCCTTCCGTTTACGTCAATTCGGTTTTATTTTTCAAAACTTCCAATTGATGCCTGGTTTAACTGCTTTTGAAAATATCGAATTACCTTTAAAGCTACAGGGTTTGCGTAAGGCTATGCGCAAAGAAAAAGTGAAGAAATTAATGGACAAGGTTGGTTTGACAGAAGTAGCAGACCATTATCCCAATGAATTGTCAGGTGGACAGCAACAGCGTGTCAGCATTGCACGAGCACTTATTACGAATCCTCCTATATTACTTGCTGATGAGCCAACAGGGAGTCTCGATTCAGAAACCGAGCAGGATATCTTATTGCTTATTCAAAGTTTAAATCGTGAATTAGGGCTAACTTTTGTCATTATCACGCACGATGAAGAAGTAGCTACTATCGCACATAGACGCTTCCGCATGTACGATGGAGAACTTGTAAAGGAGGAAGCTTAACATGTTATTTAAGGATCAATTAGATTTTGTAACACAGCATATCAAGAAAAATAAGCTGCGTGTGTTTATGACGATACTAGCTGCAACGATGGGCTGTGCCTTTTTAATCGTGCTAGCATCTGTTGGTTTTGGTTTACAGGAATCTTTACGCAATGAAATTCTTTCAAACGAAACAGTTACAAAAATTCAAGTATATGGTGATAAGCAATTAACTGAAGACCAAGTACAAGAAATTAAAAAAATGGAACATGTAGAAACAGTGCTTGAAACAATTAGTGTCAATGCTACCGCGCAATCATTTTTTGAAGATCGTGATACAACTTCTAATTTAATATTGTCAGATATGCAGGACTTTGAACAGGTAAATGGAAAGCTTGCAAAAGGGCGTTACCCAACGAAATCTAATGAAATTGTTGTAGGCTATCATTTTGCTCAAACATTATTGAATGAAAGAGAACGTGATGTCATTGCGGAAAAAAGTAAAAAGGCTGAAGCAGAGGGTACGTATTATGATGGTAGTGAAGAGGGCTATAAAGAATCATTGATTGGAAAGAACATAGACCTGTCCTTAGTTCCTCACACGGGTACAAATGAAGAAACGCAAAAAATGAGCTATACAATTGTTGGTGTAATGGAGAAACCTTCTTATGATTGGATGGTTGATAACGCTATTCATATGGATAAAGAGCAAAAGGCAGTATGGGTTAAAAATTTATCAACAGATAGTAATATGGCAGAGGATGAGCTGTTTTACTCTGAATTTAATATTTATGCGGATACATTAGAAAACGTAAAGCCGATTTTAGAGAAGTTAAAAGATAAGGGCTATAGCGTATATTCAGTAACAGAGCAGCTAGATCAAATGAATGTATTTTTCCTTGTATTAAAAATTGGCTTAATCTTTGTTGGTACAATTGCTGTGTTGATTGCTTCTATTGGTATTTTTAATACAATGACAATGGCTGTCACAGAGCGAACACGTGAAATTGGTGTATTAAAGGCAATTGGGGCAAGTCCGAAGCTTATACAACGGTTATTTTTAATGGAAAGCACATTTATCGGTATTTTTGGTACGCTAATTGCGGTTGTCATCTCGTATGCTATTAGCTTTGCGGCTAATGCAGCATTACCATTAATTCTTAAGGCGGCAACAGGGGAGGAAGCTTTTGCAACAAATGATATAACATTTTCTCTTATTCCATGGCAACTAGTCATTATTGCAGCAGCCATTAGTGTTGGTGTAGCGATGATTTCAGGTTATCGCCCAGCACGTAAAGCAACAAAAATCGACGTTATTCAAGCTTTACGACAAGAGTTATAATAAAAAAGGCGGTCCAATCAACATTGGATCGCCTTTTATTTGGATTGAAGTACATCTGTATGTTATAAATACTCTTTTAACTCATTCGCTAAAAATGGTGTTGCATTCAATAATTTTAAGAAGGCATCATAGCTGGCACGTTGCTCTTCATTTGGTTTTTTACCTGTTTGATAGGCTCGAATTAATATGTTTTTAGGTGTATTCTCCATATCGATAAACTCTAAAAGCTGTGCCTCATAGCCAACAAGCGATAAAATTTCAGCTCGAATAGCATCTGTAGCAAGTGCCGCAAATCGCTCTCGAACAAGTCCATGTTGCAACATAATATCGAGAGCAGGTGTATTTAGTTGACGATTTAACTCATGCTGACAGCAAGGCACACTTAGAATGACACTTGCTCCCCATTTTACAGCACGAGCCAAGGCCATATCTGTCGCTACATCACATGCATGGAGTGTTACCACCATATCCACAGCACTTTCATCATTATAATCATTGATATCTCCTACAAGAAATTCTAGCTGATCATAGCCTAGATCTTGTGCTATTCTTGAGCACTCTTCAATAACCTCTTTTTTTAAATCTAAACCAGTAACACGAATGTCTAAGCCTTTTTCAATTTTTAAATAATGATACAAAGCAAAGGTTAAGTAGGATTTTCCTGAACCAAAATCTAAAATCCTCACCTGTCGATTCTGAGGTAAATAGGTTAAGGCATCATCTATAAATTCAATGAAGCGGTTAATCTGTTTAAATTTATCATACTTTTGTTTCTTAACCTTTCCTTCTTCTGTTTGTACCCCCAGTCGAATTAAAAATGGATAGGGTTGATCATCAGATAGTAAATAATTTTTTTTACGATTATGGGTTAGATGGACTTGTTTAGGTGAAGCTGTTTTATCTGATTTCCAAAGGACTTTGTTCTTTTTTGATAATTGTACTTGTACTGTTTCATCTACGAAATCAATATGAGCTTGACGATACTCCTCAAAAAACGCATCAAGCTTGGAAGGAAAATGAGCCAATAGAATATTTTCATGTTTTAAAATCCGTTCATATTGGTATTCAATTTGTATATGGTACTGATTTTTTAACATTAATGGTTTTAATTTTATACGTTTTATTTCATTTGATTTCATACGTGGTTGACTGATTGTAGCTGTAACAAGCTTTTGTTGCAAAATTTGCTCAGTGAGCAGAGCTTTCATTTCTTCAAAGGTCATACATTTTCGCCTACTTTATTGTGTAATAGATGGCACTAGTTTAACACATTTTATAATAGACAATGGCATCTTTGGTATTCGGAATTAATTTAATAAAAATTCCGAGTATTTATAGGTAGGATTGTATATTCGTGGTATCTTAAATATAGTAATTCTTTTTGAATTGGTGATACTAGTGAATATAAAGGAGGAGAAATTATGTCAGATAACATGTATCAATTATTAGCGATAGTTATTTATATGATCGCTATGCTAGGCATTGGCTGGTATGCGTTTGCTAAAACATCAAATTTAACAGACTACATGCTTGGCGGCCGTTCATTAGGTCCCGCGGTAACTGCGTTAAGTGCAGGTGCTGCAGATATGTCTGGCTGGCTCCTAATGGGCTTACCTGGAGCTATTTTTTTATCAGGTCTTGTAGAGGCCTGGATTGCTATTGGATTAACAGTGGGGGCTTATTTAAACTGGTTGTTTGTTGCTCCACGATTGCGAGTTTATACACAGGTTACCAATGATTCCATCACCATCCCAAGTTATTTAGATAACCGATTACGAGATCACACTAAGCTTATAAGAATTGCCTCAGGTGTCATTATTCTAATATTTTTCACATTTTATGTTTCCTCAGGTATGGTAGCTGGTGGTAAGTTTTTCGATAGTTCATTTGGTTATGAATACCATACGGGCTTATTAATTGTGTCGGCTGTAGTTGTAGCATACACTCTTTTTGGCGGATTTTTAGCGGTAAGTTATACAGACTTCTTACAAGGTCTTATTATGTTTTTAGCACTTATTATGGTACCAATATTTGGCTTGTTTGTAACAGGTGGCATAGGGGAAACTATTTCGTCTATAAAATCTGTTGATCCAGATCTTCTAAATTTATTACCAGCCACTGCGACAGCAGCAGGGATCATTTCTTCAGTTGCTTGGGGACTAGGCTATTTTGGACAGCCTCATATTATCGTTCGCTTTATGGCGATTAGTTCCGTTAAAGAAACGAAGCAAGCACGACGCATTGGTATTGGCTGGATGATGTTAAGTTTATTTGGAGCTATTGGAACTGCCTTGGTGGGTGTAGCTTATTATCAGCAAAATGCGGGTGAGCTAAAAGACGCTGAAACTGTCTTTATTGTACTTGGACAGATTTTATTCCATCCATTTATAGCGGGTATTATGCTGGCGGCAATTTTAGCAGCTGTTATGAGTACAATTTCTTCTCAATTAATTGTAACTTCTTCGGCGCTTGTAGAGGATATTTATAAAGCATTATTTAATAAAACAGCAGACGATAAGCATTACGTTTTTGTTGGGCGTATGGCTGTATTAGTTGTTGCAATTATTGCAGCAATCCTAGCGTGGAATCCAGATAGTTCTATCTTAAGCTTAGTTGGCTTTGCTTGGGCAGGATTTGGTGCAGCCTTCGGACCTGTTATTTTACTTTCTTTATATTGGAGAAAGCTAACGAACTACGGAGCACTTAGCGGAATGGTAACAGGGGCTGCAACTGCATTTATTTGGGGTAAAGTAGATGCTTTATCAAGTGCGTTGTACGAAATTGTTCCTGGCTTCATTGTTTGTTTAATTGTTGCGGTTGTTGTCAGTATGCTGACATATAAACCAAATAAAGAAATTGAAGAAGAGTTCACACGCTCAGAAGCCCTACTAAAAGAAGAAAGAAAATAGTTGTGATGCGCCTCTCCATGAGGCGCATTTTTAAAAAAGTTAACGATGATCTTCAAATACGAAAAAGGGTCTTTTATGGTAAGATGAAGAAAATTTGTCGTAGCGACACCAAGCTTTGGTGGGAGGTTTCTAATGGATAGAATGAAGGAAGTTGATGTATTAATTGAAAAGGCCATACTAGTTGGCGTAAATTTACGAAATGATGAGCACTTTGACTATTCTATGGAAGAGTTAAAAAATTTAGCTGAGGCCTTGCATGTAGAAGTAGTTGGGACTGTCACGCAAAATTTGGAACGTGTGACACCTTCCCATTATGTGGGTACAGGTAAAATAGAAGAAATCAAAAATTTTTATGACGAAGCACAAGCAAACCTCGTTATTTTTAATGATGAACTGTCTCCTTCGCAAATCCGTAATTTAGAACGTGATTTAGCAACGAAGGTCATTGATCGAACAATGCTTATTTTAGATATTTTTGGAAGGCGCGCAAAAACACGTGAAGCCCAAATGCAGGTGGAATTAGCACAGCTTCAATATATGCTACCTCGCTTAGTGGGTTTACATGCCTCTTTAAGCCGTCAGGGTGGTGGTACTGGAGGAGGCTTTAAAAACCGTGGTGCTGGTGAGACAAAGCTGGAATTGGATCGACGAAAAATTGAAGATCAAATTGCTAAAATTAAAAAGGATCTAGAGCACGTTAAGGAACAGAGAGAAACGCAGCGTAAACAGCGTCGTAAAAATGCTCTTCCGGTTGTATCGATTGTTGGTTATACAAATGCTGGGAAATCAACGATTATGAATCAACTGCTTACGCAAATAGGACAAGAAGAGCATAAGCAAGTCTTTGAGAAGGATATGCTTTTTGCTACCCTTGAAACTTCTATTCGTCAGATTGAACTACCTGATAGGAAGACATTTTTACTGACAGACACTGTAGGCTTTGTTAGTAAATTACCTCACCATTTAGTGAAGGCATTTCGCTCCACTTTGGAAGAGGCCCGAGATGCGGATCTTTTACTCCATGTGGTAGATGTTTCTAATACTGAGCACGGATTTATGATGGATGTGACAAATGAAACACTAAAAGCAGTTGGTGTTGAGGACATTCCGACAATCTATGTATACAATAAAGCAGATATAGTAGATGTTCCATATCCTGTGGTAAGTGGAGATAATATTTGGATTTCAGCGAAGCAGGGGGTTGGATTAGAAGAATTAGTACAGCTAATTCGTCAACACATCTTCTCGCACTATGTAACGTGTGACATGTTAATACCTTATGATCATGGGAACGTTGTTTCTTATTTAAATGAAAATGCCTCTGTTTTTAATACAGCCTATGAAGAGAATGGGACATTATTGTCTCTTGAAGTAAAAGCAGCAGATTACGCAAAGTTTCAGCACTATGTGATTAATTAAAAAATGTACTACCCAAAGCATGCCAAAAGATTTTTGGCATGCTTTTTGTGATTAGAGGGAATAGTAAAATCTAGAACAAGAGTAAAAGGTGTACTCGGGAAATTGTATTAATTTTCAAGTAAAGTAAGGAATCTGAATTTTAGATATTTTAGAATAATTCTTTGTAGGTGTAAAAATCTTTTAGGGATAAAGTGTGAGAAAACTTAGATATATCAAAGGATTTAATAATTTATCTAATAATCAATCAGAATTTATAGAAAAATGACAAATTTTCAACATTTTTTAAAACTCTTGCTAAAGTTTTTAAAACGCTTTAGTATGATGAAATAAAGTTTTTTTATCCTTATATTAGGGTAGTTGTGTTTTTGTAGAATAATTTTTTATTGGGAGAGGGTATTGTATGTCTAGTAAAGATGAAGTTGTAAAATCTGTCCCTCAAAATGGCTTTGTTGGACACCCTAAAGGGCTCTTTACTTTGTTTTTCACAGAATTTTGGGAACGTTTCTCGTACTATGGTATGCGAGCAATTCTCATCTTCTTTATGTATTACGAATTACATGACGGTGGCTTAGGTCTAGACCGCGGAACAGCGAACTCTATTATGGCCATCTACGGCTCACTTGTTTATATGTCTGGTATTATAGGTGGCTGGATTGCCGACCGAGTTTTAGGAACACGAAAAACCATTTTTTATGGTGGCGTGTTAATAATGATTGGTCACTTACTGCTAGCATTGCCTGGTGGTGTAAGCATGTTATTTGCTTCCATGGCATTTATCGTTATGGGTACTGGTTTATTAAAACCAAACGTTTCAAGTATTGTTGGGGACATTTATGCTGAAACAGATAGCCGCCGTGATGCAGGGTTTTCTATTTTCTATATGGGTATTAATATGGGAGCATTTATTGCACCTTTTATTGTCGGAACAATTGGACAAAAATATAGCTTCCACCTTGGCTTTGGTTTAGCGGGTCTAGGTATGTTTATTGGTTTAATTGTTTATAAATTAACAGAGAAAAAATATTTAGGCTTAGCGGGCTTACAAGTAAACAACCCATTAAAGCCTGAAGAACGTAAAAAAGTCTTTACACAATTCGGAGTTGCAGCTTTACTTATTATCATCTTGGGTGCTATCGGTATTAAAACTGGTACTTTAACCATGAATGTATTTAGTTTAATCATCACAGCTCTAGGTGTATTAATTCCAACTGCATTCTTTATTTATATGTATCGCAGTAAAAAAACAACGAAGGATGAAAAGTCTCGTCTACTTGCTTATATTCCTTTATTTTTATCAGCTGTAATGTTCTGGGCTATTCAAGAACAAGGAGCAACCATTTTAGCGACTTATGCAGATGAGCGTACACAGCTAAGTTTTGGCGGTATTCAGCTTCAATCTTCTTGGTTCCAGTCATTGAACCCATTATTTGTTATTACGATGGCACCATTATTTGCGATGCTATGGCTTAAATGGGGAGACAAGCAGCCGACAACACCACGTAAGTTCTCCTATGCATTGTTCTTTGCGGGTCTGTCATTCTTAGTGATGATGGTTCCAGCACATCTGTCTGGTGGAGATACATTAGTGAGTCCTTTATGGTTAGTATTGTCATTCTTCTTAGTGGTTGTTGGTGAGTTATTATTATCACCAGTTGGTCTATCAGCCACAACGAAATTGGCACCACAGGCATTCGCAGCGCAAACGATGTCTTTATGGTTTTTAACAAGTGCAGCAGCACAAGCAATTAATGCGCAATTAGTTAAGGTCTATGAAGTTGTAAGCGAATTCACATACTTTGGTTTCTTAGGTACCTTATCTATTGTAGTCGGTATTATTATATTGGTGCTTTCTCCAATTATTTCCAAAGCGATGAAGGGTATTAATTAAATGAAAGATGCAAGTACAGTTATTAAAAAACTGTACTTGCATCTTTTTTTGCTATCTAAATAAAAGTCTATCTATGAAGCTGAGAGTGAAATATATTATCGTAAGTAGTTATTTTGTTGAATGTGGGTATAAGTTTCTATGTAGAAAATTATCATTTTCGTTATAATAATTTTAATAATAAGAAAATTTAAGGGGTTGGAATCTATGAAGGAAGAGTTAGATTATTTGAGGCCAAGATTAATGGAGATTTTTACGTATTTACATGCAAATCCAGAAATCAGCTGGCATGAAGTAGAAACCACCAATTATATCGTGGAGCTATTAAAGCAGGAAGGCTTTTCCCCTATACGATTTAAAAATTCGACAGGATTATATGTTGATGTAGGCACCGGTAACCCCAAAGTAGGACTAAGAACAGATATAGATGCCTTATGGCAAGAAGTAGATGGTCATTTCCGAGCGAATCATTCATGTGGACATGACGGTCATATGACGATGGCCATTGGTACACTATTACTTTTAAAAGAACTACAGCAATCTATTAATGGTACAATCCGCGTTATTTTCCAACCTGCTGAAGAAAAAGGAACTGGAGCGTTATCTGTATTAGAAGAAGGTGTTATTGATGACTTAGATTATTTATTTGGTGTCCATGTAAGACCTGTTCATGAGCTAGAGGACGGCACTTATTGTGCAGCCTTATATCATGGTGCCTCTCGTTTACTTGAAGGCGAAATTATCGGAGAGGATGCTCATGCTGCAAGGCCGCACCTTGGTATTAATGCCATTGAAGTAGGTGCAACAATCATCGAAGATTTGAGAACCATTCATACAGATCCTATGGTTCCTGTATCTGTAAAGATGACGAAATTCCATGCTGGGGGAGATTCGGGCAATATTATCCCAGGTAATGCCTCATTTACGATTGATATTCGTGCACAGCAAAACAAGGTGATGGACGATTTAGCACAAGGTGTAAAGCGTGTGATCGATTCCTCTAAATTGTTGCATAAAGTACAAATTGAATTACGTACGGTGGCCAATATCGTAGCTGCTGAAGTTGATACAAGTGCTCAATATTTAATGGAGCAGGCAATTATACAGGCCGCTGGATTATCAAATTTAAGAAAGCCTGTTCATACACCTGGAGGAGAGGATTTTCACCATTATGCTGTACAACGGCCGCATTTAAAAACGACCATGCTGGGCTTGGGTTGTGGATTAACACCAGGATTGCATCATCCGAAAATGAAATTTAAACAAGCAAGACTTGTCACGGGAGTGGAGATACTTACAAGAGCAGTTTTATTAGCTTTGGAATCAGGGCATAAAAAGGAGGCGTCAGCGTAATGTTAGAGCAAGTGCGAATTCACAAAGTAACAACACCGAAAGAAATTGCAGAGATCCAAAAATTAAACGCTGAAATATGGGGCAGTCAAGCAATCCCCTCTCATCAATTGCTAGCTGCTGTACAAAATGGGGGAATCGTATTAGGAGCGTATTTAGCTGAAAAGCTAATTGGCTTTAACTATTGCTTCGTTGGCTATCGGAATAGAGAAATGTACTTACATTCGCACATGATTGGTGTAGAAAAAGCATATCGTGAACAAGGTGTGGGTGAATTATTGAAGCATGCCCAACAAGAATATGCAAAAGAGCATGGTTTTCAACTTGTCCGCTGGTTAATTGACCCATTAGAGGCGCGTTTAGCGAATCTAGCATTTCTAAAATTAAACGCCACTAGTTATCAATATGAAAATGATTATTATGGTCCGCTTCGAGATGACTTTAATGAAGGACTACCTTCAGATAGATTGGTCGTTGAATGGTGGATCGAGCGTGATCCAATGGCAGATAGCCTTGATGAATTAGAAGAAGTAGCACAGGAAATTGTACCTTGGACATTAACAGTTGACGGATTACCTGTTCTAGATGTAGAAAATACATTTCAGTTAAAACAATGCTTTTATAAAGATGCCTATCTTTTACCGATCCCTCAATCTCTACAGAAAATGAAAGTGGAAAGTCCAAAACTTGCAGAGGACTGGCGTTATAAAATTCGCACTATCTTAACAACATTATTTAACCAAGATTATGCCATCGTACGCATGAAGAAACATCCAGTGTATGTTCATAGCTATCTGTTAGTCAGACGCTCCTTATTAGCTTTATAATAATGATAGGGAGTGAACAATGTGAGATTAGAAAAGATTACATTAAGGCATTTAAAAATGCCTATGAAAGCACCATTTACTACGAGTTTTGGCACAGTTGATGAAAAGGAAATGTTACTAATAGAAGCAAAAGATGAATCAGGGGCCACGGGATGGGGAGAAACTGTTGCTTTTGTAGCACCATGGTATACAGAAGAAACATTAAAGACAACATGGCATATGCTACAAGATTTTTTGATACCCATCTTGTTACATAAAGAGATTGGGCATCCAGATGAGGTAACCTCATTATTTGCACCTATTCGGCGAAACTGCATGGCGAAAGCTTCAATTGAGGGTGCAGTATGGGATATCTATGCTCAGCAAACAAAGCAATCACTTGCACAGGCGTTAGGTGGTCAAAAACAACGTATTGAAGTAGGAGTCAGTGTGGGTATTCAACCCTCTGTCGCTCAGTTAATAGCATTAATAAAAGGTCATATTGAAAAAGGCTACAAAAGGGTGAAGATTAAGATAAAGCCTGGAGAGGATGTAGAGGTAGTACAGGCAATTCGTGCGGAACTGCCAAATTTACCCTTGATGGTAGATGCAAACTCTGCTTATACATTAGAGGATATAGGAATACTACAGCAGCTTGATGACTTTAATTTATTAATGATTGAACAACCATTAGCTACTGATGATATTGTCGATCATGCAGCATTACAGAAAAAGTTAAAAACGCCTATTTGCTTAGATGAAAGCATCACATCATATGAGGATGCCAGACGAGCAATTGAACTTGGAAGCTGTGGTGTCATCAACATCAAGATTGGACGAGTAGGTGGTTTAACGGAAGCGAAACGAATCCATGACTTATGTAAAGCAAACCATATTCCAGTTTGGTGTGGTGGTATGTTAGAGGCAGGGATTGGACGAGCACATAATGTTGCCTTAACATCTCTTAGTCAATTTATTTTACCTGGCGATACAGCCGGTTCTAGTCATTATTGGTACGAGGATATCATTGATCCTGAAGTAAAAGTCAAAGATGGCTATATTGAGGTACCCCAGTCGGTAGGTATTGGTTTTAAGCCTAATATGGCTGTGATTAATAAATTAACAATTAGCAAAGAAATCTATCAATAACGCAGTACTTAGTCGATCATTTAGTATACGGAAAACGAGGAGAGAACTGATTGAAAAAAAGCTTGCAAATCGGTGGTGCCTATGTGGGGATTATCGTTGGAGCAGGATTTGCATCAGGGCAGGAAATTGTCCTTTATTTTACAAGCTATGGCTTTAAAGGAATATATGGAGCATTGTTAGCTATGGTTGGTTTCTCAATTGTTGGAATGTGTGTTGCTCAAGTGAGCTCTAGGCTTCGCACATCGTCCCATAAGGATTTGATTTATCAAATTTCAGGGAATACTATGGGCTTTGTCTTGGATTTAGTTCTATCACTCTTTTTATTTGGTGTAGCTGTCATCATGTTTGCTGGGGCTGGTGCAACATTTCAACAAATGTTTGGACTGCCTATTTGGCTAGGGAGTATTTGTATGATCTTACTTACAGTAGCCACAGTCATGATGGATGTGAAGAGTATCATCAATATCATAGCACTTGCCACACCGTATCTACTAACAGTTGTGTCCATCATCGCTATCTATGCTATTGCCACGATGGATTTTACCTTTGCAGAGCAAGCAGTTATTGCTCAACGTGCTCAAATAAGTGAGAAAAGTTGGTGGGTAACGGCTTTATTGTACATGTCGTTCAATGTAGGGGTTAGCTTCTCTTTATTGACTGTTATGTGTGGATCCATACGCAATCATAAGGTAGCTGGAATGGGTGGTATAATTGGTGGGATTTTGTTAGGTGCTTTAATCCTGCTTGTAAATTTCTCCCTTTTAGCAAAGATGAATATCATTGTTGGACTAGACATTCCGATGCTAGCGTTAGCGAATGAAATTCATCCGATTGTTGGAGTATTAATGACTATTTCTCTTTTGGGAATGATTTATAATACGGCAGTAGGGATGCTATATTCCTTTATGGTAAGGTTTTTCAAGCCAAGCAGAGCAAGCTTTAGGGTTGCAGTCATATTTATAGGTGGTCTCGGTTTTCTAGCAAGCCTTGTAGGATTCACAACGCTAGTAGCTAAATTATACGCTGTTATGGGCTATGTAGGGTTAGTATTAATCATATTCATTATTTCTGCATGGTTAAGAGGCACAAAAAATATTATCTAATATAAAAATGGTAATTGAGGAATAGATTTTATTCTCAATTACCTTTTTATTTGGATAAAAATATTGTAGAAATAGTGAATTATTTCTGTTGATAGATTTATGGTAATGCTGATATTTCGTTAATTTGGCATATTTTTTCGTTAATCATTAATAAAACGAGAATAATTCTCATTTACTTGTTGACTGAGAATAAAATCATGCTTATAATGGAAATCGTGAGTAATGATAATCATTTTCACTAATAAGTGAGTTACACACAAAAATGAAATCTACCGGGGATTACTATGAAAATAAGATATCTTTTAACAGCAACTGTTGTGCTGTCTATTGTGTCGCTCTTTATCGGAGTAGTAGATATTAAGCCTAGCGACCTATTAGACTTCCAATCAGAAGAAGCTAGACTATTTTTAATTAGTCGTGTACCTAGACTTGTTGCAATCTTGCTGGCAGGTGCAGGTATGAGTATTGCTGGTTTAATTATGCAAAGCTTAAGTAGGAATAAATTCGTTTCACCCACAACAGCTGGTACATTAGATGCCACACGGTTAGGTGTATTGATTTCCATGATGTTCTTTACGAACGTTACGTATTTCCAAAAAATTTCCTTCGCTTTCATATTTGCTCTAGCCGGCACATTACTATTTATGCAAATATTAAACCGAATTAAGTTTAAAGATGCGATTTTTATACCGCTTATTGGCTTAATGTTTGGGAATATTTTGTCCTCTGTTACAACATTCTTTGCCTATAAGGCGAATATTATCCAAAACATTTCTGCATGGTTACAAGGAGATTTCTCATTAATCATGAAAGGCCGTTACGAACTGTTATACGTTAGTGTACCAATACTCATTTTAGCTTACATTTACGCAAATCGTTTTACAGTAGCCGGGATGGGAGAGGATTTTGCAAAAAATCTTGGTCTATCGTATAAATTTGTAGTCAATTTAGGCTTGGTGTTGGTAGCTCTTATCTCCACGACAGTGGTGTTAACAGTCGGTATCATTCCATTCCTTGGTTTGATTATTCCGAACATTATTTCCCTGTTTAAAGGTGATAATTTGGCAAAAACCTTGCCGCACACAGCATTACTTGGTATGTCATTCTTATTATTCTGTGATATTTTAGGACGAGTACTGATTTTCCCTTATGAAATACCAATAAGTATGACTGTTGGTGTAATTGGAAGTGCCATCTTCCTATTCATGTTGTTTAGGGGGAGAGCATATGCGTAATCGTACAAAAATGTTCATTTTACTAGGTCTCGCTGTTATAGCAGTTGTCCTATATTTATTTTGGGAACTCAATGGTAATTATCACTATGCTTTTCCACGCCGTGTCATAAAGGTTGTGGCAATGGCATTAACGGGTATAGCAATTGCCTATTCAACAGTAGTTTTCCAAACAATTACACATAATCGTATTTTAACACCAAGTGTCATGGGTTTAGATGCTTTGTATATGTTAATTCAAACATGCATCTACTTCTTCTTTGGCTCTACATCCATATTAGTTATTAATATCTACTATAATTTTACGCTTGCAATTGGGGCGATGATTTTATTCGCTTTAATTTTCTACCGAGTATTGTTTAAAGAAGGAAAGCGACCGATTTATTTTTTACTGCTTGTTGGAATGATTGTTGGTACGTTTTTAGGAAGTATCACTACGTTCTTCCAAGTATTAATAGATCCGAATGAATTTTTAGGCTTACAAAGTAAAATGTTTGCAAGTTTCAATAATGTTAATTCAGATTTAGTTTGGCTAGCAGGCGTTATCATTTTAATAACGTTTATCTACGGTGCTCGTCATATGAATCAATTAGACGTCATGTCTCTAGGACGAGACACAGCTATAAATTTAGGTGTACCTTACGATAAGCTTGTACAACGTATGTTAATTTTAGCTTCAATTTTGATTGCTGTTTCGACAGCGCTTGTTGGTCCGATCACGTTCTTTGGCTTAATCGTTGCAAATTTATCATATCAGTATTTTAGAACATACAAGCATTCCATCTTAATTACTGGCTCATGTGTAATGAGTGTTGTAGCTTTAGTCGGTGGACAGTGGATGGTTGAACGTTTATTTAGTTTCACTACTACACTTAGTGTCATTATTAACTTTGTGGGTGGGGTATACTTCATCTACTTATTATTAAGAGAAAGTAGGTCAGCAGGATGATACAAGTCAAAGAAATTACAAAGTTTTTTGGTAAAAAACCTGTCGTTCAAGATGTAAGTGTTGATATTGTTTCAGGAAAAATCACATCGTTTATTGGACCGAATGGTGCAGGGAAGTCCACGCTACTTTCTATGGTGAGTCGTTTACTGAATGCAGATACTGGCGAAGTACTACTCGATAAGGCAGATGTACGTAGCTGGAAATCGGATGATTTCGCTAAACGTGTATCGATTTTAAAGCAATCAAACTTTATGAATGTTCGTCTTACGATTCGCGAGCTTGTATCTTTTGGCCGTTTCCCTTACTCCAAAGGACACTTAAAACCTGATGACGAAGAAAAAGTGGACGAAGCTATTCGTTATATGAATTTAGAAGATATGCAACATAATTATTTAGATGAGCTTTCAGGTGGTCAGCGTCAGCGAGCATTTATCGCAATGGTTATTGCCCAAGAT
The DNA here is from genome assembly GCF_016757845.1 of Lysinibacillus sp. HST-98. Classification (NCBI taxonomy): domain Bacteria; kingdom Bacillati; phylum Bacillota; class Bacilli; order Caryophanales; family Bacillaceae; genus Lysinibacillus; species Lysinibacillus sp. HST-98. The sequence continues at coordinate 69,808 of NZ_JAENHX010000006.1, read as the reverse complement.
ACTGAATATATCTTACTGGACGAACCGTTAAATAATTTAGATATGAAGCATTCTGTTCAGATTATGAAGATTTTACGTAAGTTGGTTGATGAGTTAGGCAAGACAGTGATTATCGTTTTACACGATATTAATTTCGCTTCTGTATACTCCGACCATATTGTTGCATTAAAAGATGGCCGTGTTGTTAAAAATGGTCCTACAAATGACATTATTAACTCACATGCATTGAAGGAAATTTATGATATGGATATTCCTGTTCAAGAGCAGGATGGCTGTAGAATTTGTGTTTATTTTAATTCGTAAAAATAGTTCCAGATGATGAACATCTAACTATCAAATCATTTAATTAAGGAGAAATTTCACAATGAAAAAATGGAAATTACTTACAGTATTAATGGCAATGATGCTATTAGTATTAGCTGCTTGCGGTTCGAAAGATGAAGCAAAAGAAGATGATAAAGGTACTTCAACTGACAAACCAGCTGAGGAACAAAATGAAGGATCATCAGTATATCCACTAACAATTCCAGGTAGTACAGTTGAAGGTCGTGACGGTAGTACAACATTTGAAGAAGTAACACTAGATAAAATGCCAGAAAAAGTTGTCGTTTTTGATAATGGTTTCTTAGATACATTAGATGCTTTAGGCGTTAATCCTACAGCAGTGGTACAAGACTCATTACCTGCATATTTAAGCAAGTTTAAAGATAGCACTTATGTAAACGCTGGTACATTATTCGAGCCTGATTATGAAAAATTATCTGAAATTAACCCAGATATTATTTTCATCTCTGGTCGTGCTTCAGCAGCTTATGCTGAATTATCTAAAATTGCTCCTACAGTATACATTGGTGTAGATAATACTAACTTCTTAGAGTCATTCAAAGCTAATACAGAGTTAGCTGGTAAAATCTTTGGTAAAGAAAAAGAAGCAGCAGATGCAATTGCTGCATATGAAGCAAAAGTAGAAGAAGTAAAAGCTAAAGCTACTGCAACAGAAGAAAAAGCGTTAATCGTTTTAGGTAGTGAAGGTTCATTATCAGTATTCGGTCCTGGTTCACGTTTCGGTGTAATTCATGATGTATATGGTGTAAAAGCTGTAGCTGAAGCTAGTGGTTTCAAAATCGAATCACATGGTGATAATGCAAGCTTTGAATTCGTACGTGAGAAAAACCCAGATATCTTATTCGTCATTGACCGTGACGCTGTTGTAAATGAAAACGGTGAATCAGGTACAAAAGCTGCAATTGAAAACGAAATCGTAAGTGCAACAAACGCTGTGAAAAACGGTAAAGTATTCTACCTAGATCCAGAAATTTGGTACCTTTCAGGTGGCGGTTTACAGTCAGAAACACAAAAAGCTGAAGATGTATTAAAGGCGTTTAACTAATATGTTTGTACAAATTAAACGTATCGTTGTGACGGAAGGTAATTCGGATAAAGTGGTGGAACGTTTTGGTGCTAATCCAAACGGACCATCATTACTTGAACAACAACCTGGTTTCATTGATAAACAGGTACTTGTTAAGAAAGTTCGACGTGGTGATGAGGAAGTGCTAGTGATGGTTCGTTGGGAATCAGAAGAAGCATGGAAGAATTGGGAGAAGAGCCCTGAGCATATTGCTGGTCATAAGGCAAGCGTAGGTAAACCAAAGCCTGATCATATCATTGAAAGCGGTCAAGAAGTTTATTATGTAAAAGGTTAATCATCTAAAGGTGTCTCAAGGGATTGAGACACCTTTTTATTACACAAAAAGCAGGTCACAATCATTGTGACCTGCTTAGCTGATAGATGAGTTAATGTTTAATAGTTGGTTTTCGCCATTTACTAAATGTCGAATCCATATTAAAGGATATGGTGTTCTCATTAATGGATAAGCCTGAGATACTTGTATTACAAATTTCATCCAAACTATCTGAATGATTGTTATTATTAGATGCATTGGCCGCCATTGCTAGCCCTCTTGCATTAATAATTGTGTCATGTGGCGTTACATATACTATAGGGGAATCTATATTTAAACCAAAAGTGAAAGGATTGACTAATGACATAGTAGAAATACTTTCGTTTGATATTCTAATAATGCCATATTGCTCAATATAATAATCTCGTTTTTGTTGAAATGTATCCTCAAATCCAGGAATATCACTAATATATTTTGAATAGGTTGAAATATTTTTATACGCAGCCAGTGTATCTTGATAGGCTTTTACTTCAGATTGAATTATGATTTGTTCAATTCGTCGTTGATCATTACTAGGCTGTTTAATTGTAATTTCTTCAGCTGAGACAGAGATATTACATGAAAAAGTAGCCGTAAGTATGAAAACAGTTTCATTCATTTTAAGTCACTCCCAGTACAAAAAGATTTCATGTTCATCAATCTATCCTGACTTTATAAATATATTTTATTGCTAATCTAAGCGTAACATCTGTTAGAGCGCCATTTCAATGGTAAGTTTACGCCACTTTAATGGCGGTACTTGGTTCTCTACCGCCATTTTTTTAGTAATAATTAGCAAAAATCTGGCGTGGTATGCATGAATAACGCCATTTTTTGGCGGTCTTTCTCTTTATAAAGGAATTAATGGTATTTAATGTATTATATAATTGTGTGACTAGTATTAATTCCCACTAATCTATATAATATCTATTAATACACTAGATAGGAGAGAGGACTATTGAAGGATTTAGATGTACTCATCTATGAATCATTAGACATCCTTATAGAAAATGAGCTATTACTTGGACCTGAGCTGAAATTAATGCTAAAAAGCTTTAAAGAAGAAAAAACAACAGTAGGTTTTTCCTTTGGTAAAATGTGTTTTTGGCATTATGAAGCATTTTCAAGTAGTATCAATCAAGATATCTACAAGGTAGCTGCTGCAATTGAACTTCTAATATTGTCTTTTGATATTATTGATGATCTGCAGGATAAAGATTCAGACTATAGTTGGAACAAAACACCTGAATTATCATTAAACGTTGCATTAGCTATGCTGATCATGGCGTCTAAAACAATAGATGAAACCTCTTTTGAACATAAAAGAGCAGCTATAAAGCTAGTTAATGAATACGCATTAAAAAGTATAAATGGACAGCAATTAGACTTACTAAATAGTTGTCGCGATGAAGAATCCTATGTAAAAATGATTACCTTGAAATCCGGATCATTAACAGCAATGGGTTGCTTGGTTGGCGAAGTACTTGCAAAAGGAGTAATATCTCAAGAAGTAGAGGAATATGGGAAATACATAGGGATCATCCAACAAATTAAGAATGATATTCAAAGCTTAAAGGTGTGGGGGCCAAAAAATGATCTACTAAATAAAAGGTACTCTCTGCCTATTATTTATCTTTTATCACAGAAAAATGATGTTTCAAAATCTGTTTCTAGCTATTATAATGATGATATAGTTACAGATTTGGATAATAATGCAACAGAAGACGCGTTGACAAATGGTGGGGCGATACGTTATGCCATTACTATAAAAAACGTCTATAAATTTAAAGCATTGAATTACCTTGAAAATGTAGCTATAAATCAAGTAGGTAGAGAATACCTACAAAAACTATTGAAATGAGGAGAGATAAGAATGATTAATGTAATCCAATATTTAGAGCAAAATCCAAGCCTAGTTGCACTATTAAAAGAACAAAAAGCCTCATTAGTTGGAGTTTCATCTGTAGAGCAAACAGCAATTTTAGAAGCGTTTAGCGGTGAAATGAATACAGAAAGTGATATTTGGAACTAAGAAAGTTGCGAAGTAAGTTGTTTTGGCCCGCTATAATTCTCTATTTAATTATTGGTTTTTATTTAAATTATGTGAATTATAGCGAGCCTTATATTCAGATTGGGGTAGAAGAGGAGAATGACAAATGGGTCATTTCTCAACTTTATTATAAAGACTGGGCAGAGGGTCAAAATATTTCTGTTGGTGATGCAATTTTAACTGTAGATCATGAACCCATCAATGAATTAAATCAACTGAGATATAAATCTAAAATTTTATCTGCTAATGAATTAACAATACTGAAGCCCGATGGAGATCTAATCAATATACATATTAAGCATTTGGATATCCCTCAACAATTCATTTATGTATTAATCATTCCAGCTTGTTATTATTTATTAACATTATTTGTTGCATTTTATTTACATTTCAAACAACGGAATACAAAATTAGCAGACTTACTAATTCTGTTTATGTTAACGGTTTCTTTGGCTTATGTAAGTAGTGGTGTCTCTGGTAGGATGGATACGATTGGCATTATCGTAAATCGAAGTAGTATGCTGTTATGTTTAGTTATACTATTACATTTTTTGAGAAATTATTATTCATTTGTGAAGACAAATTGGGTGTTTACAAATAATATCAAGCTCTTTTATATACTTCCTTTCATAGCTTTTGTCTTAGGATGTATGGGTACTATTTATCCTGCTTCAAATGATATTCTTTCCAATGTTATATTGGCTATTTTCTTTATTCTCCTAGTGATCATCCTTAGTATTTTATTAATAAGCTATTTTAAGTACAGCTCACCTCAGTTGAAAATTTTATTAAATAGTATATTAATACCGTTTCTACCATTTCTTTTTTTATATGCACTCCCTAAAATTTTTTTTCATACGTATATACTTTCATCTGAGATAAGCTCCTTATTTTTATTGCTTATACCCTTTAGCTTTATTTTTACGCAATTAGCAGAGAGATTATTTGATATTGAGTACCATATTACAAGACTACGTTATTATGTTATATTCTCTTTAATCTTTACTGTATGGTTTACAGTGGGGCTATATTTTATTGCCGGGCGTTATTTAACCATGACCGTTGTGTCAGGGGTATCTTTCTTTACATTTTCTTCATTAGTCATACTTTTCTACGTAAAGGAGAAGGTCGATTATCGCAAGCGGAAAATATTATTTTCCACAAAGGGTGACTATATTCATCAGCTATATACAGCCGTAGATAAAATTGGGAAAACAATTAAAATTGACGAACTTTTAGAAAAGTTTGCTTATGAGGTTTCCATGCATCTGGAGTTAGAGGATGTTTTTGTCTTAACATATAACTATGACAAAAATGAATATATACCAATAGCTGGTGAAAGTATTACGATAGATCCTGACATAATGGAAGAAATCCGATTAGGTGAAATACGCAAAATTGATAAAGTTTATATAGCATTCCTCCACCAGGATGCACATTTTAAAAGAGCGTTAGTGCTAGGGCATAATAATACGATTCATTTAAAAGATGAGGAGCTTTTATGGCTTGAACTGCTCTTATTATATGTAAACAATTTTATTGAGAATACCAAGATGGTGGAAGAGCTACTAGAGGAACTGAAGCATATGAAGCAAGCTGATGATGGTCAGTTACCGTGGCTGAATAAACTATTATGGCTAAGATTTGAAGAAGAAAAATACCAGTTAGCTCAAGAGTTACATGACACTAATTTACAGGAGCAACTTCATATAGCCCGCGAGGTGGATGTCCTAGTAAATGCAAAAAATACAACGGATATTCAAGATAAGCTTGCAAAAATTCATAAACAAATGGTTGCATCCTTACATGAATTACGTACTTATTGTGAAAACCTGAAACCGCCGTTACTAGATACATTAGGTTTAAATGCTGCATTAGAAAAATTGATTCGAAAAGTTCAAGAAAGAGCTAACTTCGTGCTTATTTACACCATTGATCGTCTTTATTTAGAGGATGAGCGTATGAATTTAATGATTTATCGTTTATTCCAAGAGCTACTTAATAATGCGTTAAAGCATTCCTATGCAGCATCAGTTGAAATTCATTTAAAAGAAATGAACGATGGTTTCGAAATCATTTATAAAGATGATGGTGTAGGCTGTAATGTAGAGGACATTATAGTAGCAGAATCTATGGGCATTCAAGGCATGCAGGAGCGCGTAAAAGCGTTTAACGGACAATTTACTATTGACTCGAATATCAATGAAGGGATGTTTATTAGAATCATGGTGAAAGAAGGGAGTGAAACACTTGATTACGATGCTCATAGTGGATGATCACCCTATAGTGTTAGAGGGAACTAAAAATTTATTTCAAGAGAATGAAGATATTATCATCGATACAGAAAGTGATGCAACTTGTGTTATTCAAAGGATAAAGAATAAACCGTACGATATCTATCTAATAGATATCAATATGCCATTAGAAAATGGAATTAACCTAGCCCGTAATATCAAGGTTATTCAGTCAAATGCTTCAGTTATTCTTTACACAGGTGATGATATTACGGATTATTATCCACTCATTTTAGAAAGAAAAATAGAAGGCATTTTAGCTAAAACAGCTTCGAAAGAGCAAATATTAAGAACAGTAAGGGCAATTGCAAACGGTGAAATTGTTTTACCTAAAAATTTCTTAGATTTTCTGGATGATAAATTTAAACTGCAAGGTGCTAAAGATATTCACTTAAATGAAAAGGAAAAGAAAATTTTAAGACTTATTGCAGAGGGGCACACAAATAAAGCTATCGCTATTGAATTAAATATTCCTCAACGTACAACGGAGAGATATTTAACTCAACTCTTTTCTTTGTTAAATGTAGATTCACGAACAGAAGCTGTAAATCTTGCTGAGAGAATGAATTTACTCTAAACTACTTCTATGTTATACTGTTGGTATATTTTTCAATTAATAGGGGGCATTATGGGAATTAAATATCCTATATATTTCCTTAGTAAAATAAAACCATATCCCTATACTAAAATGCCTATAAAATATGATAGACACCGCCAAAAAAGTGGCGGTGTTTTTTTATAACCGCCAAATCACGCCAAAAATTTGTCTGAATCACGCCAGAAAATTGGCGTAAACCCGAAGTTGAAATAACGGTATAACTACTGGTACGCTTAAATTAACAGTGGTTAAGTAGATTTGCTTTAGTGAGTAATATATAAATCATTTTATTAAATAAGCAGGCTGACTATCTATGAATAAAGTAGCGTTAGTAGATTGTAGAATGTTACTAGCTAGTCAATATACTTCACCATAAAACTTTATAAAGGTAGGCGTGTATTGTGAAAGTAGAACTTGAAAATTTGTTTTCCATAGATGAAACTAGTCAAGATCAAGTTATTAACGTTTATAATCGTCATGGTATTGCTATTGGTGCGCCTGAAGTGAGAAAAAGAAACTTAAAAACAAAATTTAATCCTATTTTTACATTAAATGAAGATGTAACATACGAGCAGGTAACAGCTTTATATGAGTCCTTAGAGCGTGAATTTGGAATCGTTTCAATCGGAGAACGATTTTATTTTGAATTTTCAGATATAGAGTATGAAAGAGCACCATTATTTACTTTAAATTCAACTGGTAATTCACCAGAAATGTTCTTAGAAGATAAAGGGACACTGTTTTCTTTGAGTACACATTGTAAGTGCTGTGGGCTCATGGATAAAGAACAGCTATCACCAATCGTCATCGATACTACGCAGATGAAAGATCGTCATTTAGTGCATGTAAATGGTTATTGGGTAGCTTCTGAGGAACTAGTATCATTAATGAAAAGAGAAAAACTAGAAGGCTATGAGCTTTTAGAGGTGATCCATCAAGGCCCTGAAGAAGGCAAACAGCCAGCTTATCAAATTATTCCTATACAAATGCTCCCTGAGTGTAGTAAGGACAGAGTTAAATTATACTTTGCAACTGAGCAACCTCCGTGCAGTTGTGGTTTAAATGGTGTCATTAATGGTCCTGATATTTATCATCATGAAGATTTGGAAAACTTAAAAGGTGATGTTTTCTACTCAGCGGAGTGTAGTCATGACGGAAGATATCTATATAGAAAGACATTGTTTAGTAAAAGATTTAGAGAAACTATTATAAAATATGGTATTTCACGTGAGGTTAGAGGAGAAAAGGATGCAAACTTTGGTCCAAAAGATTGGCTTTTTGATCCAGTGCTAATTAAGTAGACAAATTTGGACTAATAAAAGAATAAGGGAGTGTTTAGGATGTTTAGAAGAATACTACCTATAGTAGCCATTTTATTCATTGTTGCATTGGCTGTTTCCAATTACTTTAACAAACCAGATGAAGAATCTATCACTATTTATCAAGAGGTCAATGATGTAAACCTTTCTTAAAATGTAGGCCTATATTTCATTCAGAAAAGATCTATTTGTGTTATGATGTGAAGAACATAGCATGAATGTTTTTTGAGGTGAAAAAATGAAAAAATGGGCATATCCATTAGCAGTTATAACGTTATTTGTTTTCATAGTATTAAGGGCCACTTATCAAAGTCAACTGATGAATACATTTGATGCAAAGATGGCAGAACTTTTTTTTGGTAATCGTTTTATTGAGATCTTTCATTATATAGGTGAGCCCAAATTTGTTGTTGCTGTTGCAGTAGTTTTAATGGTGTATTTAGCTTGGAAGGTAAAAAATTATCGAGGTATGCTATTTGTTGTCCTAACTTTTGCAGCAGGCAATGTTCTGAACCAATTACTGAAAAAATGGGAGCAGCGTCCACGACCTGAAATTGAGGATCAACTGACATCCTTTAGTTTTCCATCTGGACATTCGATGACAGGTATACTTTATTTATTTACACTTGCTTATATTTTAGCGGAGAATAGTAGTAAAGGACGTAAAATCCTTCTGTGGCTTGGGGCAACAATTTTAATGGTGCTTATTGGTTTATCACGTATTGCAGGAGCTCGACATTTTGCTACAGATGTACTTGCTGGTTGGAGCATCGGCTATACTTGGTTTATCATCTGTGTCATTTGGTACGAACGGCGTAAACGTTTATTTCAATCTAATCATAAATAAAAAGACAGGCAGTATCTATTTCACATGATAGATACTGCTTTTTACATTTTACCGAGACAGTGTAAAGAATGATATTTGCCTTATAAAAAAGAATTGCGTATAGGAAACTTCTACGTTAAGATGAGTACAATAAGAAAAAGAGCAAAGGAAGAAGGGCATGGACGGAAATGTTTTACTGGCATTAGGATTAACCCTGTTTGCTGGACTTGCAACAGGTGTAGGTAGTTTAATAGCATTTTTTACTTCAAGAACAAATACAAAATTTTTATCATTAGCATTGGGGTTTTCAGCAGGGGTAATGATTTATGTATCCCTTGTAGAAATATTTGTGAAAGCTAAAGATGCTTTAACCAATGCATTAGGTACAACCAATGGCTATTGGATGACAATCCTTGGATTTTTCGGTGGGATGTTGTTTATTGCCTTAATTGATAAATTCATTCCGAAGGCAACTAATCCTCATGAAGTAAAGCTGGTAGAGGATGTTAATGCCATCAAACCACAGGTTAATGAAGAACATTTGATGAAGATGGGCGTTTTTACAGCTCTGGCGATTGGCATTCATAATTTTCCTGAGGGGATCGCTACATTTATGTCAGCTATTAATGATCCGAATGTAGGGATTGCTATTGCCATTGCAGTTGCTATTCATAATATTCCAGAAGGTATTGCTGTATCTGTTCCAATTTTCTTTGCAACAGGTAATCGAAGGAAAGCCTTTAAATTATCCTTTTTATCAGGATTGGCAGAGCCTGTAGGTGCATTAGTAGCTTTTTTTCTCCTTATGCCCTTTTTAACAGATGTCATGTTTGGAATCGTTTTCGCTGGGGTCGCAGGGATAATGGTCTTTATTTCACTAGATGAATTGCTACCGGCTGCACAAAGATATGATGAAACACATTTGTCGATGTATGGTCTAGTAGGGGGGATGGCGGTCATGGCCATTAGCTTAGTATTATTAGCATAAATAAGTAGGAAAAGGGAGACATCTTTGTAAAAGTGGCTCCTTTTTCTTTTTTCTATTAGCGTGTAACAACAGCTTTTTTTGACTCTATTAGCTCTTGTACTATTTTTAGACAATCATGAAATGTGGTAAAAGGTCTATATGAAACATGAAGCTCTTCACAGCGTTGGATAAGATGATCTCTAGCTAAAACAATATCTGCTAGTTTAGCTGCCTCAAAATCTGATAGAGAATCACCAATTACAATTTTATAATGATCCTCCTTAGCAACCTTCCGCATCACGCTTGGTTTACAGCAACCGCATCCTTGTGTGCTGTATTTAGCGCACTCCTCATCGCAGCTATTTGGGTAGATCAATGCTATTTGTTTACCAGAGAAATCTGCTCTATTACAGTAAATGCCTGAAAAGGGACCAAATTTTTCAACTAAAGGCTCGATGAAAAAATCAACTCCGCCACTTACAATATAAAATGGAATATCGTTGTTTTGAGCATAGCGGACAAAATCACCAAATCCCTCACGTATGACTGCCGACTCCATTAGATATTGAATGACTTCACCTTTTTGATGAGTAGAAAGTAGATGAAACATTGCTGATAGCCCATCTTTAAATGAAATGGTTTGTTCCATCATCGCTTGAGCGATTTTCTCAGATTCTTCTGGTACAAATTCAGTCATAAGTGAAAAGATGTTATCTGTTTCTGTTATCGTGCCATCGAAATCACAAAATATAATGGGTTTCAAGATAATTCCTCCTTAGAAAAGCGCGTATAAAAGTCTAATTCTATACTTCTATAATATTAGTTTTATCCAAACTTGCTTTCAAGAAAAAACGTCTACTATTAAAGTAGACGTTTCACACATTCATTGACTTGTACACCATGTTCATCAGCATTTGTTAAAATAATTTGATGCTCTGGGAATTGCTTTTTCATTAATTCAACGAAGTCAGAGGCAATAGCAGAAGGAATAATAGAAATCATTGTTGGCCCAGCACCACTTAGAGCAGTACCATATGCACCGTTCGATTTTGCAGCCATACGAATTTCATCATAACCAGGAATTAGCTTTGCACGAAACGGTTCATGGAATAAATCTGCCTCCATATAACGTCCAGCACGTTCAAAATCTCGTACCATTAAAGAAGCGGCTAACATATTCGCATTTGCTGAGGCATGAACAGCATAGGAACGGTTAAATTGCTCTGGTAAAACAGAACGGGATTCGCTCGTTTTTAATTCAACATCTGGTACATATACCACAAAGGAGGCATCGATATCATTGATGTGGAATGTATCGACTACGCCATTGTCATCCATCGAAGAAATCGTTAATCCTCCTAAAACTGAAGCAGTTGCGTTATCTGGATGTCCTTCAATTTGTGAAGAGAGATTGAGTTTATCTTGAATTGTTAATTCCAGCTCGCAGACTTGGTTAGCAAGCTCAATACCTGCAACAATAACTGCTGCACTGCTACCAAGTCCACGTGCTAACGGAAGTTCACTAGCCATCTCCACACGACAGGCAGGTAGCTGTTGACCATATAGATCTGCAGTTTTTTTAGCAATGACGTATAGTAAGTGTTCTTCAAGCTCAAACTCTTTAGGACCATTATCATCAAGATGAATAATTTCCCATTGTTCTTGCAAGGTAACAGAAAGCTGTAAGTAAAGAGACAAGCCAAGTCCTATTGAATCAAAGCCTGGACCTAAGTTGGCTGTGCTTCCAGGAACTGAGATTTGCCACATTTTACTCATAGTACACCCTCAATATATGCACGAATTTCTTCTTCATCGTTTTTAAGGGATACGACCTCTACAGTGGATACATTCATGGCTGTATCAGGATCTTTTAGGCCATTCCCTGTAAAGATTGTTACAACTTTGGCGCCTTGAGGGATTTTTCCATTTGCAACAGATTTCATAACACCTGCTAAAGAAGCTGCAGAGCCAGGCTCAACAAAAATGCCTTCTGTACTTGCGATTAATTTGTAGGCTGCTACAATTTCTTCATCTGTAACAGAATCAATGATACCGCCAGATTCATCTCGAGCAGCTTCTGCCAATGTCCAGCTCGCAGGATTGCCAATACGAATGGCAGTTGCCACTGTCTCAGGATTAGCAATTGGCTCACCTTTAACGATTGCTGCAGCACCTTCAGCTTCAAAGCCATACATTTTTGGTAGACCACAATTTTTTGCGGCGTGATATTCTTTAAACCCTTTCCAATATGCAGTAATATTACCTGCGTTCCCAACTGGAATACACAAATAATCAGGGGCTGAACCTAAGGCATCTACGATTTCAAACGAAGCCGTTTTTTGACCTTCGATACGGTATGGGTTTACAGAGTTAACAAGTGCAACTGGTGTCGTTTCACTTACTTGGCGAACGATATTGAGTGCATCATCAAAGTTTCCGTCAATTTCAATGATCTTTGCCCCGTACATTGTTGCCTGTGCTAGCTTTCCAAGAGCAACTTTACCTTTTGGAATAACAACGATTGATTGGATGCCTGCACGAGTTGCATAGGCAGCCGCAGCAGCGGAAGTGTTTCCTGTAGAAGCGCAAATAACGCATTGACTTCCATCCTCGATAGCTTTTGCAACAGCAAATACCATTCCTCGGTCTTTAAATGAGCCAGTTGGATTTGCACCCTCAATTTTTCCGTAAAGCTCAATGCCTAGTTTCTTAGATAAATTCACTAAATGTATAAGAGGCGTATTGCCTTCGTTTAAAGTTAAAGCAGGTGTATTTTCAGTTACGGGTAAAAATTGTTTATATTCTTCAATAAGGCCTTTCCACATAACGTAACGATCTCCTTTTGTTCTTATAGAATGAACAGTTGTTTTTGTATAAAAGACATTTTAACGCAAATAGCACTATTATTTCAATACCATTTCACTAATTGTCGAAACAATTCGGTAATTTGAATAGTACTTGTCACTTTCTTGAAACAACTGTATAGTAATCTTATATTGTAAAGTCATGTGTAAAGACAGGTGGTTAGAATGACAATAAATACAGCATTAACAAAGAAACCTCAGCAATCCATTTCCAGAAATAAGTTATTGGGTGTAGCGGGGGTTGGGTGGCTATTCGATGCAATGGACGTTGGTATATTATCCTTTGTCATTGCAGCATTGGCAGCTGAGTGGGGGCTATCACCAAGTCAATCGGGTTGGATTGGTAGTATAAATTCTATCGGGATGGCTGTAGGAGCTCTCTTTTTTGGTGTGTTTGCTGATAAAGTAGGTCGCAAGCAAATATTTATGTGGACACTTGTCCTTTTTTCTATTGCAAGTGGTTTATCCGCTTTTACAACAACATTAACTGCATTTTTAATTTTACGCTTTTTAGTAGGGATGGGCCTAGGAGGAGAATTGCCTGTAGCTTCAACACTCGTATCTGAAAGTGTGGCTGCCAAAGAAAGAGGGCGCGTGGTTGTATTACTTGAAAGCTTTTGGGCGGCAGGCTGGTTAATTGCAGCACTGATTTCGTATTTTGTGATTCCCACATGGGGATGGCGAGTAGCCCTTATACTAACAGCACTTCCAGCGTTTTATGCTATTTATCTTCGTTGGCATTTGCCAGATTCACCACAATTTACAGTGAAAGAAGAAGCAAAAAAACGGAGCATTGGTCAAAATATGAAAGAGGTTTGGTCAAAAAAGTATGCTCGTTCTACATTTATGCTGTGGCTATTATGGTTTACGGTTGTATTTTCGTATTATGGCATGTTTTTATGGTTGCCAAGTGTGATGGTAGGGAAGGGCTTTGACATGATTACAAGCTTTAAATATGTTTTGATCATGACTTTAGCTCAATTACCAGGTTACTTTACAGCTGCTTGGTTTATAGAAAAGTTTGGACGTAAATTTGTCCTTGTTTCCTATCTAATTGGTACTGCAGCGAGTGCTTATATTTTTGGAAATGCAGATACTTTAGCCGTATTGCTAACTTCAGGGATGTTTTTATCTTTCTTTAACTTGGGGGCTTGGGGAGCATTATATGCTTATACACCCGAGCAATATCCATCGGTTATTCGTGGAACAGGTGCTGGTATGGCAGCAGCGGTTGGACGCATTGGTGGTATTTTTGGGCCGTTGCTCGTTGGGTTTTTATTAACGGCAGGCTATGATATAGGTTTTATCTTTGCCATTTTCTGTGGAGCAATTATTATCGGTGTTGTAGGGGTCATCTTCCTTGGTAAGGAAACGAAGCAGCTTGAATTAGAATAATATGAAAACAGAATGTCCTGGATCAGAGAATTGATCTAGGACATTTTTGTCTAATTCCGCTTAAAAAATACATAAAAATGAGCATTTATTAATTTTTATTCGATTTTACTGATTTATTTGTTAAAATGACAAATCAATATAAAATGGTTAAAGAGTAAATCAAATTGTTTTATTAGCAGGTTAATGCGATGAAGATTTTTCAGAAAAGTCATTGTATTCAAATTGTAATCGTGATACTGTATTTTTAATCGAATTTTGAGTCAGTAGGAAACAATCTCCCGTTCGTGATAAGGTCATTGAAAGAAAGGTTGTTAGGAATGAGTATTCATGAGGATATAAAGAAAAGGTTTGTAAGGCTGTCAAAGGGCCAGCGTAAAGTAGCGCAATTTGTAATGGATAATCCCACAACAGTGATTGCTAATGGAGCTGCAGAGGTTGGCAGATTGGCTAATGTAAGTGAATCAACTGTGATTCGATTTTGTTATGCTATGGATTTGTCAGGGTATGTAGAACTGCAAGATGAAATTAGAGGCTATATTATGTCTCAAGATGTAGGTGCAAATCTACAGCCTACATATACTAAGAAGCTGACTAATACTAGCTTTGGTAAGGTGATGCAACGAGATAGCCAAAATATTCAAGAAACAATCCATTTGATTAACGATCAGCAGATCCAAAAATGCTCAAAATGGATGCATGAAGCAGATAATATCTATATTCTAGGTACTCGTTACAATGCATCTGTTGCAAATTGGTTATCTAATACATTGAAAACACTTCGTGCTAATATTAAGCAGCTTCGTTTAGACTCAGATGATTTAGTGAATCAAATAAACAGTATGGGCGAACATACGACTTTAATTGTACTATCTTTTGATAAACAGATTGTGGATATTAAAACGATTGTTGAAATTGCAAAGGTAAAGAAAGTAAAAATTATTGCCATTACAGGTTCTGCATTTTCGCCTATTCGAGAATATGCCAGTGCATTATTTACCCTCGGCACTAAAAATCATTCTTCTCTAGACATTGCCCCAGTCTTGATTTCATTTTTGCATGCGTTGATAGAGGAAATGATAAATCAGGATAAAGACCACTATGAAAAATATCAGCAATTGTATGAGCAAGTAGAAAGTAATGTATTATTCTTAGATGCTGTTAGAGAAAAGCAGGTTTTTTAATGTAAATACGCATAGATAGTTTGTTGAAACACACTATCTATGCGTATTTTTTTGAAATTTTCTATATAAAAAGATGTCCAAATAGTATTTAGACATCTAGGAAAAGTGAATTATAGAATTTTACTTAAGCTATATTCATTAATAAAAGTATCATTTAATTTAATGGCATTTTTTCGAATGCCCTCCTGATGAAATCCTAGCTTTGTAAAGAGGTGTAAAGCTACATTGTTATGCTCCATAACAGATAACTCTAAACGGGATATATCATGTTGTTTAGACCAACTTTCTACAGCTTTCATCAGTGCGGAGCCAATACCCTTTTGTTGATGCTCTGCTTTCACAGCTAAACGAATAGAGGCAACATGTCTAGCTTTTGATTGTTTATATCCATGAATAACTGCATAACCTGCAAAAATTCCGTTTAGTACACAAAGTAGTATAGTACGGTTTTTTAGTTGCTTCCAATAAGTTAAATTTTTACGAAGTTGTTGGACAGTGAGCTCTAGCTCATTTTGAACATTATACATGAAGTCAGTTTCTTGAAAAATCTCCTCTTGTAAATGAATAAATGATCTAGCATCAGATGCTTCAATCCCTCGAATTATGTATGCAGATGAATTCTCCTCACTATTAGAAGTGTTGTTTTCGGTAGACTTCATTTGCGTACGTGAGAAAGATACACTAGAACCTAGTTTAACATCAGTGACATAATAGCCTGCATTTGTCCATGATAAATAATGTGAGAGAGGGGGCTTAGTTTTTTTCCACCAGCTTTTATTTAAGTAGGCAGCGTTCGGTAATGCTTGTCCCATAATGTTTTCTAATTCACTAAAGGATAAAGTAATTTCTTGTTGTAAAGCTACATCAAAATAGTTAGCTAAAGGAATGTACTTTTTTTCTATCTTCTTCGTCATCGTAATCCCCATTTCCTGAATATCCAAAAATATAGACTACCTGATGATAGCATAAAATTATGATGACTTAAATATGAAAACCCAACTAAATATCTATATAAACTAATTATTTTATAAAAAAGAGGCATTTTTACTATTGATTGTTAAAAATAGGTTGGCAAAAATAGAGAATTTTATAGAAGTAATTAGACCTATTAAAAGTATACATAGCAATTGAAACTAGTTATAATATATATATCTTATATGAAAAGTATGGATTTAGCGCACTGCCATTATATTTGCATATTAAATTTGAATAATACAGTAGGGGCCATGAGCACTGTTTGTTATACCGAAAGTGAGGGTCAGTGGCAATTACGCTGAGGCGAAATTGTTCCAAAGTTTCACTTTATCACTTCTCAGGCTATAAGGTATGATAAAATAAAATATAAATGTAAGTGCCATTTTAGGAGGAATTAATTCAATGAGTAAAGTATTAGTTTTTGGACATAAAAACCCAGATACAGACACAATCACGTCTGCAATTGTATATGCCTATTTAAAACAGCAAATTGGTGAAGAAGCTGAGGCGGTCCGTCTTGGAGATATTAATAATGAGACCCAATTTGCATTAGATAAATTTGGCTTTGAAGCGCCTCGTTTAATTTCTTCTGTTGCTGGTGAAGTGGACAAGGTAATCCTTGTTGACCACAATGAATTCCAGCAATCAGCTGACGGCATTGAGGAAGTACAAATTACAGAGGTTATCGACCATCACCGTATTGCAAACTTCCAAACAGCTGATCCATTATACTATCGTGCTGAGCCAGTAGGTTGTACAGCTACAATTTTAAACAAAATATTTAAGGAAAACGAAGTAGCGATACCAGCCAATATTGCCGGTTTAATGTTATCAGCAATTGTTTCTGATACACTACTTTTTAAATCACCAACTTGTACAGAACAAGATGTAAAAGCTGGTGAAGAGCTAGCAAAAATTGCTGGTGTGGAAATTGCAGAGTATGGCTTAGCAATGCTAAAAGCAGGTGCTGATTTATCTGATAAATCATTAGAAGATTTATTATCATTAGATGCAAAAGAGTTTCAATTTGGTGAGTACAAATCTGTTGTAGCTCAAGTTAATGCAGTTGATGTTAATGATGTGCTTAATCGTCAAGAGGAGTTAGAAATACTACTTAATAAAAATGTTGCAGAAAATGGCTTAGATCTATTCTTCTTCGTTGTGACTGACATTTTGAATAATGATTCTACAGCTGTTGCAATTGGGCAAGTAGCAGAAGCGGCAGCAAAAGGATTCGGTGCTGAACTTGTCAACAATCGTGTTGTATTACCAGGTGTTGTTTCTCGTAAGAAACAAATTGTACCAGTATTAACAGAAGCACTAAAATAAAGATAGGAAAGAGGTTGTCTATTCAGACAACCTCTTTTTTAATCGAGTTTTAATGGTTGTACTGCAGGGCCTTCAAGTACCTCACCCTTAGCGTTAAAACGGGAACCATGGCAAGGACAATCCCATGTTTCATCAGCTTCATTCCATTTCGTTTTGCAGCCTAAATGAGTACAGGTTGGAGCAGTGGCATTCCTCATATACCCAGCTATATATTCCTTGGCAACAAAGCCTCCTACTTTCAGCATTTGCATGAATTGGGCACCGAATTTAGTACGTGATGGTGAATAAAGAGCGATAGCACCCTCTTCGATCTTTGAGCCTGTTAAAAGAGACGATAAGATATCACCAGCGACAAAGGAATTGGAGATTCCCCATTTTCGATAGCCAGTGGCAATTAGTACGTTAGGTAAGGAGTTTGTAATTCTTCCAACATAAGGGACAATATCAGGTGTTTCTATATCCTGGGCCGACCATCGATAAAGTGGCTGTTGTTCAAAATGCTCCTTCATTTCATTAGAAATAGCCTCATAATATGGCTCAGTATGAACGGTCTCGCCAGCAATGTGATTCGCCCCTCCTAATACTAAATAATTTTCCTGATTAATCGTGGCAGTACGTATCGAACGAGAAGGAAAATCTACTGATAAATATTGACCTTGCATAGTCTCAGAGGTTTTGCTTGCAACCATATAGGAGCGACTATTGGATAATTTAAAAAGTTTAAGTCCTTTAAATGCTTCGATGGGATAATGTGAACATAAAATAAGTTTATTATATTGAACCGACATATTTTTTTCGGTATATAAGTTATTTTGTGGTATGTTTAACTGCTGAACACGAGTATTTGCATAAAGTTTGGCGCCCATCTTCTGTGCCTCTTTCGCAAGAAAATTACTTACTTCAACAGGATTTATTTGTGCTTGTTGTGTCATACATAAAGCCTTTGTAATAGGGAATGGGAGCTCTGTGTCAGAGGTAAGGTTAGACTTAATGTTTAAAACCTTATAGGCATTCCATTCTTTTAATAATTGTGCATAGCCTTCTTTTGTTTGACAGTATAACAGTGAATCCACTGAACGAACGCTGTCTTGTGGGAGTATTTGTCTAGCTTTATCAATGGCTTGTTGATTCAGTTGATAATACAGCTGTGCCTCTTCTAAAGATAATTTTTCTAAAAGATTTGCATAGACAATACTATGCTGGGCTGTTAATTTTCCAGTTGAATGCCCTGTCGTACCGTGACCAAAATGGGTATTTGCTTCAAGAAGAACTACATCCACACCTGCTTTTGCTAAAGTATAGGCAGTATATAAACCAGTTAAGCCACCACCGATTATACATACATCGCATGTTGTTGAGGAAGAAAGGGAAGATAAAGAGACTGATTCAGTTGTAGCAAGCCAAAGAGATTGTGTCATATAGAAACCTCACATCGTTTTTGTGTTCAGTATGTAGAAGAACTTGAAAATTTATGCAGTGAGGCATTAAAGTTGCCTTGTGATTTCAACTA
The DNA here is from genome assembly GCF_016757845.1 of Lysinibacillus sp. HST-98. NCBI lineage: Bacteria > Bacillati > Bacillota > Bacilli > Caryophanales > Bacillaceae > Lysinibacillus > Lysinibacillus sp. HST-98. Next base: position 50,776 of record NZ_JAENHX010000006.1, on the reverse strand, counting down.
TCGCTACAATGTAGCAAAAGGAGTGAGTAAGAAATGAAAATTGAAATTTGGTCTGACTATGTATGCCCATTTTGTTATATTGGTAAAAAACAATTAGAGAAAGCGATTGAGGATACTGGCTATTCTGGGCAGGTGGAGCTTGTCTATAAAAGCTACCAACTAGATCCAACTACTCCAATAGATTCCCATAGTACTGTCTATGAATCATTGGCAAAGAAATATGGAATGTCCTTAGAGAAGGCAAAGGAAATGACAATGGGTGTAACGGAACGTGCAAAAGAAGTAGGGCTAAACTATGATTTTAGCAATTTGATGGAAGAGAATACGCTAAAAGCACATCGGCTTGTAAAATGGGCTGAAAAACAGGGAGATGTTACAGCTCTAGTGGAGTTACTTTTACACAGTCATTTTATTGAAGGAAAGCGTATCGGTCAAGATGATGTTTTATTAGAGATAGCTGAGAAAGTAGGACTAAAGCGTGAAGAAGTAGCTAAGGTTCTTGCCGATGATGTTTATAAAAATGAAGTAGATGCGGATATTCAAGAAGGTCTCCAGCTTGGTGTACGAGGGGTACCGTTCTTTGTCCTAAACCGTAAGTATGGTATTTCAGGTGCACAACCGCAGGAGGTATTTGAGGATACATTGCGTAAAGTTGCTGAGGAAGAGGGCTTACAACCATCGCTAAAGATGGCTGGCACAGGTGATGCGGGTATTTGTACAGACGATAACTGTAAATTTTAGCTTACTAGAGAGAGGAGTAAGGCTTTCAACTCCTTAGGATGGATGAAAGAGAGAATATTTCAGTCAAAAGTCTGAGACATGTAACATTGACATTTTAGATGAAATTTTTTAAGATAAACACATATCTTGAATTCGAGATATTAGATTTTGAAATTTAAGGGAGATTTTATATAATGAACGTTTTAGTAGTAAAAGCTAACAACCGTCCAGACGGTATTTCAACAAAAATGTATGATACTTTCATGGAAAATGTACAGGGTGCCAATGTAACAACTTTTGACGTATTTGCAGAAGATATGCCTTATTTTGGACAAGACCTTTTCAATGCTTTTGGTAAAGTACAAAATGGTGGAGAGTTAACAGACATTGAATCACGCCTATTAGCTGCAAAACAAAAAGCAATGGATGCATTAACTGCAGCTGATTTAGTTGTATTTGCATTCCCACTATGGAATTTAACAATTCCAGCACCTTTACAAACATTTATTGACTATGTATACCAAGCAGGATTCACATTCAAATATGGTGAAAATGGTCAATTAATTAGCTTAATGACTGACAAAAAAGCGATTATTTTAAATGCTCGTGGTGGCTACTATTCATCACCAGAAGCTCAACCAATGGAAATGTCAGTAAACTACATTAAAAACGTAGTAGGTGGCGTATTCGGGATGGAAGTTATTGAAGAAGTGATTATTGAAGGTCACAATGCTTCACCAGATAAAGCACAAGAAATTATTGCGAATGGCCTAGAAGAAGTGAAAAAGGTAGCTCAATCACTACAAACTGTGAATGCATAAAAATTATTTTTTAATAAAAGTCCTCTCAATTTTGGGAGGACCTTTTTTATTTTGTCAACAGATGTATGGTGTGGTATGGAGGTAGGACATATTGACAGTAACTAATTATTTAGAATTTACATTTACTAACATACTATTTAATAGAAAAATGAAGAATGGTAGAAATCTGTGATTTTGAGGGGAAGTAATTAACCATTCTTTTAAATATACATATAATTAGGACTATATATTCAGTAAAAATTAGAATGGTTTTAATATAATAGAATTTGCAGGAAAATACTAGATTATTAAGGAGGTTGTTGTATGTATAAGAAATTAATAACTAATTTCTTGACGACGTTACTAGTCCTTTTCGCGTTTATACCATTTGGAATTTCTGCTGATGCTGCTTCCAATGATGTAACACGCGCAGATTATGTAAAAGAATTAGTAGAAAATTTAGATGTAGAGATAGGTGACGGCTCTTCGCTTGCCTTTAAGGATGTCTCTAAGGATTTAGCACCTTATGTAGAAAAAGCTGTTCAATTAAAACTTATTAAAGGTAAAACAGCAACGACATTTGGTCCAGCTGACAAATTAACACGTCAACAAGCATTTGTTATTTCTGCTCGCGGACTAGTTAGTGAAAACGCTTCTCTCACAGTTTTAGAACAATTCAAGGATGCAGATCAAATTGCAGCGGCATATAAACAAGATTTAGCGAATGCTGTTGCTGCAAACATTTTACAAGCATTTGAGGATAATACTATTCGTCCTCGTGACTATGTGACAAAGGAACAGATGGAGAGTATTGTGGAGCGCTTTGTAGCAGAATATAAAGCACCTTCAACTGACGTATCAGTTGATCTTCAGATTTTAGGGACAACAGATATTCATACTAATTTAGCTAATTATAATTACTATTTAGATGCTCCATCAGCAGAGCTTGGTTTGGCTAATACAGCCACACTAATTGAGCAAGCAAGAGCAAAAAATCCAAACACATTACTATTTGATAATGGCGATTTAATTCAAGGCACACCACTTGGCTCATATAAAGCATTAGAAAGTGTTTTAAAGCCTGGTGAAGTTCATCCAGCAATTGCTGCACTTAATGCATTGAAATACGATGGTGGAACTTTAGGAAATCATGAATTTAACTATGGTCTAGACTTTTTAGATGAAGTGTTAAACGATGCAAAGTATCCAGTCGTAAATGCTAATACCTATGATGCAAAAACAAAAGAACGCATGTTTACACCTTATGTCATTCTTGATAAAGAAGTGGTAGATAGTTCAGGTAAAAAGCATACACTTAAAGTTGGTGTAACAGGGATTGTTCCAACGAAAATTGTTGAATGGGATGCCATTCATTTAGCAGGTAAAGTTGAAATGCAAGAGCCAGTAGAAGCTGTGAAAGAAGTAGTACCAGAAATGCAAAAGGCTGGAGCAGACGTGATTGTCGTTCTGTCACATTCAGGTATCGGTGAAGATACTTATGTGAAGGGTGCTGAAAATGTTGGTTACCAATTAGCAGAAATTGATGGTATTGATGCTTTAATTACAGGACACTCTCATTTAACATTCCCTGGTGACTATAAGGATTTGAAAGATGTTGACCAAGAAAAGGGTACAATTCACGGTGTTCCTACTGTTATGGCAGGTAGCTATGGTAGTCATCTTGGTGTAATTGATTTAAAACTAGAACAACAAGGGTCTGAGTGGGTAGTGGTAGATGGTAAAGGTTCATTGCAATCGATCAAACAAGAAGGTTTACAACCATCCACAACGGTTTTAGAAGCTATTAAAGAGGCACATGATGGCACATTAACGTATATCCGTCAGCCTGTTGGAGAAACAACTGCACCAATCCAGAGTTATTTTTCAATGGTGCAAGATGATCCATCCATTCAAATCGTAACACAAGCTCAAAAATGGTTTATCGAACAAGAGCTAAAGGGTACGGCTGATGAAAAGACACCCATTCTTTCGGCTGGGGCACCTTTCAAAGCAGGATCTCGTAATAATCCATTAGATTATACAAATATTCCTGTAGGACCACTTGCTATTAAAAATATGGCTGACATTTATCATTATGACAATACTGTTGCTACGATTAAAGTGACAGGCGCACAAGCAATCGAGTGGTTAGAGATGGCTGCTGGTATTTTTGCAACAATTGATCCGACTAAAACAGAAGAGCAAAATATTATCGATGCAGAAGCTCGTTCATATAACTTTGATGTGTTAGATGGCTTAACATATCAAATTGATGTTACATCGCCGGCAAAATATGACCGACGCGGTAATCTTACTGATGAAAAGGCAAATCGAATTAAGAATGTACAATATAATGGTAAACCAATTGATTTGAAACAAGAGTTCATCATCATTACAAACAATTATCGTGTTGGTGGATCATATGGGGCGACATTTAAAAATGCTGACGGCTCTAACATAACAAACTATGCTTATGAAAATCGACAAGCTGTTGTAGATTATATTATGGCGAATAAAACAATTAACCCAGCTGCGGATAATAACTGGTCATTTGTATCGTTCCCAGCCAATACAAAGGTTATCTACCTATCTGCAAAAGATGCACAAAAGTTCATTCCAGCAGGTAGTGGTATTGAATATTTAGAAGATACAGAAGCTGGATTTGCTAAATATTTAATTAAATAAAAGAATAGGAAAAGGAGAGTAACGATAATCGCTACTCTCCTTTTTTATGTCTGTTGAATGAATGATACCGTGTACCTTGATAGGTTAAAATGCCAAGATCACCTTCTACAAGCTGACCATAATCGTAGCCATTCATCTTTAGTTCATGCCGTTCACCGTTTTGCTCTTCAAACGTAACGTAATAGGACGTAGATGCCCCAGTATTGTTAGATCCGCCACGTATATTCGTACGCTTTGTCACAACCTTAGCGGGTACTGTTAAAATTGGTGAACGGTTGTTTTTAGACCAAGTGATAATACCGTTTACAATCATAAAGGCTATGCTCCCAAAAACAATAAAGAAGATGATGGTAATAAAAGCGGAGCCAAATAAAAAATCATTATCAAACCAAAACATAAATTCCTCCCTTTCTTTAAGGTAGCAACAATACTTAAATAGGATTTAATTCAAGATCTACTATCACGTCTATTTCATCGCTAATCAATACACCACCTGTTTCTAAAAAGGTATTGTAGACTAGATTAAAATCACGACGATCAATTTGGGCTTTAGCTTGGAAGCCAAAAACTTCTTGTGCCCATGGATTCACACCTTTTCCTGTATATACTGTTGTAAATACGATAGGTCTTGTTATGTTTTTGATGGTTAAATCACCATGAATAGCAAAATTTTTATCATCAAGTTTATCAATATATGTAGAGGTAAATACTATTTTGGGATAGACGTCTGCATCAAAAAAGTCAGGAGACACAAGGTGGACATCGCGATCATGATTCTTGGTGGAGACACTAGCCACTGTAATCGTGATAGAAATAGTTGCATCCTGCATTTGTTCGATATTGGATGCAACTATTTCACCGCTGTACGATTCAAACGTACCATGAATACGAGAAATCATCATATGTCTTACGGAAAACCCGATCGTTGAATGACTGAAATCGATAGTATATTTTTTCATTTGAAAACCTCCTAAAACAGCATTCTACAACGAATGATAAAGTAAACAAATCGCATATTCAATGAGTTTTTTATAAATGTGGAAGTATTTCCCTCTATAAAAGTGTAATCTGTGAACATGAAACAAAACATATTTAAAATGGAATAGGCATATTATTGGAAATATGTGCGTTTAATTAGGATAGCGTTTAGTCTAAGAAATTTTATGTACCCTTGTTAGATATGACCAACCTTGAAATTGTAAGTTACTTTTTGTAATTAAATATATAAAAGTTAATAGATTATTTTACGTAAATAAGTTACTTCAAATTTACATTTAGTGCATTAATCGTTACAATAGGTACATAGAGGTGAAAAATTATGAATGAGACAACTTTGTGTCCTCGTTTAGCTAAAGCAATGGATTTAATCGGAAAACGATGGACGGGGTTAATATTATATCAATTACTAGATGGGCCACAGCGCTTTAATGAAATCGAATCTGCACTACCTGTCAGTGGACGTTTATTATCAGAACGTTTGAAGGAGCTTGAAAAAGAGGGGCTTGTTGAACGTAAAGTATATTCAGAAGTACCGGTACGCGTTGAGTATTCATTAACAGATAAAGGTCAGGCACTTGAAGGTGCTATCCGTAATATCGAAACATGGGCAAGTAGTTGGCTCTAAGGTGAATAGATTATTTTACTAGATAATACAATGAAATAGTGTGCTAAAAACGACACTTGGAATGACTGTCAATTTTCTTTATAATATTCATCATCTCTGCACAGGTCTTACCTGTCTTTTAATTATGAGATAAAAATACCCTTCATTTTACTTGTCAAATTGGGGTTGTAAATCCATACTGGTGTAGAGTAAGAAGGACGTTAGAAAGGAATTAGCTCTCATGACAAAAGAACAATGGGCGATGGATTTAGCGAAAAGTGTTAATCCTGCCAATATTAAGTTAAATGAATCATTACAGCAATACACAATGACAAAATTAGGTGGCAAAGCAGATGTTTTTGTTCTTCCTGAAACAGAAGAAGAGGCAGCATCCGTTATTCGCTATGCATATATAAATAATATTCCTTTATTAATGTTAGGTAACGGATCTAATATGGTTGTTCGAGATGGCGGTCATAGAGGAATCGTTGTAACATTTTCTCGCTTAGATGAGATTCGTATTACTGGTGAGCATGTGTATGCACAAAGTGGTGCACTGATCAAAGATGTATCGAAGCTATCAGCGCAAGCATCCTTAACAGGTTTTGAATTTGCATGTGGTATTCCTGGATCAATTGGCGGAGCAATGGCTATGAACGCAGGTGCATATGGCGGGGAGATTAAAGATATTATTGTTTCATCGAAGGTGTTAACAAAAGAAGGGGACATTTTAATATTAGGTAAAGAAGAACTTGAGCTAGGATACCGACAAAGCATTATTGCCAAAAAGGGTTATTATGTGCTGTCCTCTGAATTTCAATTAGCAGTAGGTGTACAGGAGGAAATTGATGCGAAGATTGCTGATTTAACCTTCCAACGTGAATCAAAACAGCCTTTAGAATATCCATCTGCTGGAAGTGTATTTAAACGCCCGCCTGGACATTTTGCTGGAAAACTTATTCAGGATAGTGGCCTACAAGGTAAAGGTGTTGGTGATGCTGAAGTCTCTACCAAGCATGCAGGATTTATTGTCAACAAAGGAAATGCTACTGCTTCAGACTATATTGAGACAATCCAAATGGTTCAACGTGTAGTGAAAGAAAAATTTGGCGTTGAATTAGAGACGGAAGTTAAAATTGTTGGTGACGATCTATAATAGGATGCCCTTCGCATAAGCCGAAGGGCGTTTTTTTAGGAGTGTGGATAAAATGAAATTTATATCATGGAATGTTAATGGGATACGAGCATGTCTCGGTAAAGGCTTTTTAGAGTTCTTTCATCAAATAGATGCTGATTTCTTTTGTATCCAAGAAACAAAATGTCAAGCTGGACAAGTAGAGCTCTCTATCGAAGGTTATGAACAGTATTGGAATTACGCGCAGAAAAAAGGGTATTCCGGAACAGCAATCTTCACGAAGCACACGCCATTGTCTGTTAAGTATGGAGTGGGCGCCGAAGATTCTCAGGATGAAGGTAGAATTATAACTTTAGAATATAAGAATTTCTATTTAGTAAATGTTTATACACCAAATGCACAACGTGATTTAGCGAGATTACCACTACGTTTACAATGGGAGGATCGTTTGGCTAACTATTTACAAGAACTAAATTGTCAGAAGCCAGTGGTTTATTGTGGTGATCTAAATGTTGCACACACGGAAATTGATTTAAAAAATGCAAAATCTAATATTGGAAATTCGGGCTTTACATATGAAGAGAGAGCAAAATTTTCAGCGTTATTGGAAAGTGGTTTTGTAGATTCGTTTAGATACAAGCATCCTGAGGAAACTGACCACTACACATGGTGGTCCTATATGAATAAAGTGCGTGAACGTAATATTGGTTGGCGTATCGATTATTTTGTTGTATCAAATCAATTGAAGGAACAAATTGAAAGCGCAACAATTCACCCACACATTATGGGCAGTGATCATTGTCCAATTGAATTGCAATTACAATGCTAGTACTTAAATCGTATTTTCTAAATGGAAATACGATTTTTTTGTATTTATAAATTAATAAGGTGACTTTTAAAACTGTGAGGTGTGGTAATTTTCAGGGGAGATGGCTCGAAAGTGAGGAGTCGCTGCTCCAACCATGTGGGAATCCGCTTCCACCACATAAGGACGGCTTCATGAGAGAGGATAAAAAGAAAATATACTCTAGAGAATCATCATATCTTTATGAATGCGAATTTTTAACATTACTCAGTAGCCTCCATAATCTCTATTGTCTATACTATTCTAATAGCGAATAAATATAAAATTTTGTATTTAGAGACAATTTTATATACATAAAGTAAGAAATTTCGCTAAACAATTTACGTTTCAAAGCGGGTTTGGGAAGGGAGTACGGGAATATAGTGCAAAGAGGGGGTTATTCAGTGGGGAAGAGAAAGTTTAATTGGAAAAAGTGGCTCATTGTCATAGCTGGGATAATAGCTGCTTTGGCTCTTGTGGCTTTTATTGGATTTACATGGTTTATGAATAAATCTAAGCCGGTGATTGATGGTGAGTTAGCTGTTCCTATTCTGGATCAGGATGTGACAGTCACGAGAGATGAAAAAGGGGTTCCACATATTTTTGCCAAAACAGATGCTGATTTATATCGTGCGCAAGGTTATGTCCAAGCGCAAGATAGACTATTTCAAATGGACTTAGCACGAAGGCAGGCAAGTGGTCGATTATCTGAAATTATTGGAGAAGCAACGATTAATACCGACAAACATTTCCGTACATTTAGCTTGAGAAATGCTGCAGAGATATCATTAGCTGCCTATGATGACGAAAGCAAACAAGTACTTGAATGGTATGCTGAAGGAGTAAATGCTTTTATTGCACAGGCAAAGGAAAGCAATACACTAAGCTATGAATTTGCCTTGTTAGGCTATGAACCAGAGGAGTGGACAGTTGTTGATTCCTTAACAATTGGTAAATATATGGCCTATGATTTGGGTGGGAATTGGAATACATTAGCTTTTCGTCATTGGGCATTACAGAATTTTGATGAAGAAAAGGCAAAAGAATTATTTATTAAATATCCAGAAAATGCTTCGGCGATTATCGAGGCCAATATCCAAAATCCTGTAACAGTAGCTGGGCAATTCAGTGCGGAAATGCTACCAAACGAATTTAATGGAAGTAATAACTGGGTAGTTTCAGGTGATAAAACGAAATCAGGAACGCCTATTTTAGCAGATGACCCACATTTAGGGTTAAGCACCCCTTCTATTTGGTATCAAATGCATCTGCAATCACCACAGCAAAATGTTAGTGGCGTTATCTTTGCAGGGATTCCAGGTATTATATTAGGCCATAATGATGAAATTGCTTGGGGAGTAACCAATGTGGGTCCAGATGTACAGGATTTATATATTGAAATACCAAATCCAGATGATCCAACACAATTCAGATACGATGGAAAGTGGGAACAAGCAGAGGTACGCGACGAATCAATTAAGGTAAAAGATGGAGAAACGGTAGATTTTGAAGTCGTTGTTACACGTCACGGCCCTATAATGACAGATTTAGCTTTTAAAGATACAGAGCCAACCGCACAATTTTCGATGCAGTGGACAGCACTACAACCGACAGCTGAACTAAGAGCAGTGCTTGGTTTTAATAAGGCAAAAACTTGGGGTGATTTCGAAAAAGCTTTAGAAGACTTTAAAGCGCCAGCACAAAATTTTGTATTTGCATCAAAGGACGGTACGATTGCTTATAAAGCTAATGGTCAAATACCTATTCGTAAGCAAGGTGAAGGCCAATTACCAGTTCCAGGTGATTCGAGTGATTATGGCTGGGAGGGCTTTATACCATGGGGTGAATTACCAACTCTAGTAAATCCAAAAGAAGGTTTTATTGCAACCGCAAATAACCAAGTAATAGGAGAGGACTACCCTTATCACATCACTGATTTCTGGGCGCAACCTTATCGTTTCGAAAGAATTAAAGAAGTGTTAGAGGCAAATGATGCGATTACAGTAGACGATATGATGGCTTTGCAAATGGATCAGCACAATCTCTATGCAAGAGAATTTCTGCCTGATTTATTAACATCGATAAAAGAAAAAGATCGGGATGGGAAGTACGCTGAGATTATGGCCATGCTAGAGAAGTGGGATATGGTGGATGGAAAGGAATCAGGTGCACCACTTGTGTTCCATACATTAATGATTAAGTTACAGGAAGTTTTGTTTAAAGATCAAATGCCTGAAGATATGTATGGCATCATGTATGGGAAGTTTAATATTACAGACCAGCTCTTACGTACAGCCTATTCAGGAGAGAAAAGTATTTGGGTTGAGGAGCAGGGTGGCATTGATGAAACCGTATACAAGGCATTTGAGCTAACGGTTGCACAATTAGAAAATCAATTCGGGAAGAATTCCTCGAAATGGCAATGGGGTGATTACCATCAGCTTACTTTTGACCATACACTAGGAAGTGCATCGCCTATTCTTGCAGCCTATTTTAATGCTAAAAAGGTTCCTATTGGTGGTTCGAAAGTTACCGTACAAGCAGCAGATAATAATTTAGCTGGTAATGTAGATCACGGTGCATCTTGGCGTTTTGTGGTGGATGTAGGTGATTTAAGCTCAGCCTATCATATTGTTGGCCCTGGTCAAAGTGGTCATGTGAAATCTGATTGGTATCAAGATCAGGTATTGGATTGGGCAAATGGTGATTACCATCAAACATTTATCAAACAGGAAGAGATAAAAGGGAAAACATTACAATTAATAGCGAAGTAATAAAAGGGTTAGCGTACAGAAGGTGCGCTAACTTTTTTTATTTAAGGATATACATCCTAACATTCAAATATTGGTTTGAATATGATGGAATAATATGTTACATTGAATACAATCAAACGAATATTTGAATGAGGTGAGAAAAATGCCAAAAGAAATATGTGAGGTGACGCATGTACATGAAGAAGCAGTCACAAAGGTGAAACAACAAATGCCTGATTTATCAGGTGTAGCAAAATTTTTAAAAGCATTATCTGATGAAACTAGACTTAAAATTGCCTATGCTTTAACGGTGGAAGATGAACTATGTGTTTGTGATGTTGCGACTATTATTGGTTCTTCAGTTGCTACAGCATCCCATCATTTACGCTATTTGAAAGATAATAATTTAGCAAGATCACACCGTAAAGGTAAGCAAATGTATTACTCTTTAGCGGATGAGCATGTATATCAAATTGTAACAATTGCCTACGAACATGCGAAAGAGGGGATTGCGAATGGCAGCGACGCCAATTAAACAAGAATACAGATTACAAAATTTATCCTGCGCTAGTTGTGCCGCAAAGTTTGAGAAAAATGTGAAGGCTATTCCAGAAGTACAGGATGCACAAGTGAATTTTGGTGCTTCTAAAATTACAGTAATCGGTGCTATTAGTGTAGACCAAATTGAAGAAGCAGGTGCCTTTGATGGCATTAAGGTTACACAGTCGGCAGCAAAAGCACTTGAAAATACTACACCTTTTTATCGCAAAAAGGAAAATGTTCTAGCAGGAATTTCATTGCTTTTTGTCATTCTAGGTTATCTATTTGTGGGTATGAATGGGGAATCGAACCCACTACCGATTGCCATGTTTATTATAGCTATCCTTGTGGGTGGAGTGGGTATTTTTAAAATAGGCTTCCGCAATTTAGTTCGCTTTGAATTTGATATGAAGACGCTTATGACAATCGCCATCATCGGAGCTGCTATTATCGGTGAATGGGAGGAAGCGGCAGTGGTCGTATTCTTATTTGCTGTGAGTGAGGCACTTGAAGCGTATTCAATGGATAAAGCACGTCAATCTATTCGTCAATTAATGGATATTGCTCCACCAACAGCGATTATCAAAAGAGCCCACGGTGAACACTACCATGAGGTTGAGTTACCTACGGAGGATATAGAAATAGGAGATATTTTGATTGTAAAGCCTGGGCAAAAGATTGCGATGGATGGCATAGTCATTAGTGGATTGTCTGCAGTCAATCAGGCAGCTATTACAGGTGAGTCGATTCCCGTAAATAAAACAGTAAATGATGAAGTATTTGCTGGTACTTTAAATGAAGAGGGTGCACTTGAAGTACGTGTGACAAAGCGTGTAGAAGATACTACTATCGCTAAAATAATTCATCTAGTGGAAGAAGCACAGGCAGAAAAGGCACCTTCTCAGCAATTTGTAGATCGCTTTGCAAAGTATTATACACCAGCGATTATGATTATTGCTTTTCTAGTAGCTGTAATTCCACCTTTATTAGTAGGTGATTGGCAGCATTGGATTTACCAAGGTCTAGCTGTTTTAGTGGTAGGATGTCCTTGTGCACTGGTCGTCTCTACTCCCGTTGCCATTGTTACAGCCATTGGTAATGCAGCAAGGCAAGGTGTACTGATCAAAGGTGGTGTTCATTTAGAGCAGCTAGGACATATTGAAGCTGTTGCCTTTGACAAAACAGGAACATTAACAAAAGGGCAGCCAGCAGTAACAGATATCGTAACGACTGAAAATTGGTCAGAGGACTATGTGTTACAACTAGTGGCAGCGGTAGAAAAACAGTCACAGCACCCTTTAGCTAAAGCAATTTTAAATAGATTACACGATAAAAAATTATCTGAGCTCATACCAACAGATTTCCAATCAGTAACAGGAAAAGGTGCCTATGCTACCGTTGATAATCAGATTATTTATGTAGGTAGCATGAAATGGGCTACTTCATTAACCTCTGTAGATCAAAATATAGAAAATCAGGTTAAGAATTTGCAAGAACAGGGTAAAACAGTAGTAGCAGCTGTTTCAAATAATCAACTTATTGGCCTGATTGCAATTGCTGATCAATTACGTCATGAAAGCAAGGACGTATTGAACAAATTAAATGCCTTAAAAGTAAAGCATATGGTGATGCTAACAGGCGATGCAGAGCCTACAGCGCAAGCCATTGCTACTTCATTAAAGATGACAGATGTGCGTGCTGGTTTGTTACCAGAAGAAAAATTAAAGGCGATTAAGGATTTACGTGCACAATTTGGTGCTGTAGCAATGGTTGGAGATGGTGTAAACGATGCACCAGCATTGGCTACTGCAAACGTAGGAATTGCCATGGGTGGAGCAGGAACGGATGCAGCTCTTGAGACAGCAGATATTGCCTTAATGGGTGATGATTTGACAAAGCTTCCTTACACTATTGGCTTGAGCAGAAAAACATTACGTATCATTAAAGAAAATATTATATTTGCCCTAGTTTTAAAATTAATTGCATTGCTACTTGTCATACCAGGATGGTTAACATTATGGATAGCAATTTTTGCCGATATGGGTGCAACACTATTAGTTGTGTTTAATTCATTAAGACTAATTAGATCAAAAAAGTAGTAAGTAAGGTGTAGAACGATCTGAAAAGATAGGAAATTAATCTTGCTTTGATCCAAGGGATTTTATGCGAATAGATGCTACTTGTGATTCTTGAAAAAGACTTTTTTTAAGGCTATTATAGTTTCAGGAGTAATGTAACAATTAAATATAAATGAGGCGAAAGTTTGAATATGTCAGATCCTATTTTAGTAAATGTTACAGAAGAAATTGTGCGTGGTTTAGTAAGCTTTTTACTACGAGGACCAGAATATCAAACATTTTGTAAATGCGAAATCTGTGAATTAGACACGGTGGCACTTACACTAAATGCATTGCCAAGTAAGTATGTTACATCTATGGAAGCTAGAGATGAGGCATTTAAAGAAATGAATACTCCTGGAAACATTGAGCGCATTAATAAAGAAATTATTCATGCGTTACATGTGGTAAATAAGTATCCTCGACACAAAGTAGAGCCTACTTCTTAATAGAAGAGGCTCTATTTAAGTTGTAAAGGAAGTGTTTTTCTAGGCTATGTATTTTCAGTTAACTTTTAAGCCAAGCTTGTAGTAAACTAGAGAGTAAGAAAAGGAAAGAGAGGGAAAAGGATATGCCAACACCTAGTATGGAGGACCATATCGAACAAATATATTTATTAATTGCCAACAAGGGATATGCGCGAGTGTCTGACATTGCTGAAGCATTATCTGTTCTTCCTTCTTCTGTTACAAAAATGGTTCAAAAATTAGATAAAGATGGTTATTTAGTTTATGAAAAGTACCGTGGACTGACATTGACGCCTAAAGGGGATAAGCTCGGAAAGCGTCTTGTGCAGCGTCATGAATTGCTCGAGCAGTTTTTACGAATGATTGGTGTGGATGAAGAACGTATTTATGATGATGTGGAGGGAATTGAACATCATTTAAGTTGGAATTCAATCGATCGTATTGCAGATCTTGTGCAAGTAATGGAAGAAAATCCAGACATCGTGAAAAAATTAGAGGCATCTAAGACACAGCACAATCTTTAAAATGATGGTGTGAAGGAAAGGGAGACAATATGAACGCATTAAAATCAGGTGAAGTCGTTACATTAACGGTATTAGAGCAACAAGCATCAAAATGGATTTTAACAAATGGAGTTGAAGAACTACCTTTAAATGCTTCAGAGGTAACTGAGCCACTAACAGTAGGTGACCGCCTTGAAGTATTTTTATTTGCAGACCGTCGTGGAGATTTGGCTGCAACAACGTCTATTCCAGCTTTTACACAAGGTGAATACGGCTGGGCACGTGTCTTGAAAGTAGTGGAACGTGAAGGTGCTTTTGTGGATATTGGTACATCTCGTGAAGTATTAGTAAGAGCAGAGGATTTACCTGCATTAAAAGAGGTTTGGCCAGAACCAGGCGATCATTTATTTATGACACTACGTACAGATCGTAACGGTGATTTATTTGGTCGTTTAGCCACAGAGGAAAAAATTTCGGAGCTATATGAAGGTGCATTTGAAGATATGCATAATAAGAATATCCAAGCACGCCCATATCGTTTGTTACCGATTGGGACATTTTTGCTAGGTGTAGAAGTTCCTTACCGTATTTTTGTGCACGAGTCTGAGCGAAATAATGAGCCTCGATTAGGACAAGATGTAGTTGTTCGTATTATCGATGTAAAAGACGATGGTTCCATGAATGGCTCTCTTTTACCAAGAAAACATGAGCGTCTTTCAAATGATGCGCAACAAATATTAAACTATATACAGGATGTGGGCGGTAAAATGCCATTTGGTGATAAATCGTCTCCTGAAGAGATTCAAGAAATGTTTAATATGAGTAAAGGGGCATTTAAACGTGCCTTAGGAACATTAATGAAAGCTGGTAAAGTGAAACAACAGGACGGTTGGACTGAAGAAATTTAAAGGATGGTTAGTTTGACTAGCTAGCAAAACATTTACAGCAGGAAAAGTGACGAGAGACATCCTTGAAACCTTCTCGTCTTTTTTTCGTACTAATTATTGTATAGTGGCATACATTATACTTGCTAATTATGAAGTTTTAGCGAAAGGGGTCACACGATTTGAAAAAAACATGGATTAAAATACTAACTGCTACAATGTTAGTATTTGGAGTGATGGCACCAGCAACAGGATTTGCATCTGACAATACGCCTCCAAAAGCAATTGATGAAAAATTAGGTGTACCAATCGTCGTGTATGGAGCAAATTTATCTGAGGCTGAAAAAGAATCTGTGAAAAAATCATTAAAAGTAAGCGAAGAACCTGAAATTGAAGAAATTACTGTGTCTGGTGAGGATCTAGTAAAATACATTAAAGATAGTAATTCAAGCTCACGTATGTACTCTTCTGCAAAGATTACACGCAGAGATGCAGGAGAGGGTCTAGTAATACAAATTGTCACACCATCGAATATAACGCAGGTAACTTCAGAGATGTACGCAAATGCGATGTTAACAGCAGGAATTCAGGATGCATCCGTACAAGTAGCTGCACCAAAAGCCGTTACAGGGCATTCAGCATTAGTAGGTATTTACAAGGCATATGAGGTCACTACAGGGGAAACACTGGATATTGATCGTACAGATGTAGCAAACGAAGAATTATCAGTAGCAACATCCATTGCAGAATCTGCAGGGGTAGACGATGCAAAGGTTGCGGAATTACTGACAGAAATTAAAAAGCAAATTGCAGAGTTAAAGCCAGCAACACGTGAAGATGTGGAGAAAATTGTAGAAGAGCAATTAAGTAAGCTTGAAATTAATTTAAGTGAAAAGGACCGTCAATTGCTAGTAGATTTAATGGATAAAATAAGCAAGCTGGACATTGATTTTAGTAAATGGTCTGATCAATTAAATGATATCAGTAATACGATCCAAGAAAAATTCGGTTCACTTATGGAAGATAAAGGTTTCTGGGAAAGCGTAAAAAGCTTTTTTGCTAATTTAAAAGATACTATTTCTTCATGGTTTAACTAAATTTATAGTTGATAGAAAGAAAATCTGTTATACCTTCTCACTTTACTAGAGAAGGTGTACAGATTTTTTTGATTCAACAAGTGAAAAATTTTGAAGTGAGATGTTTTCGACATAGGAAAGCTAACTGATTATCTGGACATAGCTTCGCTGATTAGATAAAAGAAGCGTACACAAATTTTGTGAAAATATAAAAAGCTTATGGTACTATGAATAAAAGGAGTGGTGAGAAATGGAATTCCAATTACAACAATTAGCAGAAAATAAGTTTGCATTTTTGAATGAGCAAGCAGGGGAAAAACTAGCAGAAATTACTTGGCAGCAAAATGGCTCAGTAATGGTAATGGATCACACATATGTATCAGATAAGCTCCGTGGTCAAGGTGTGGCCAAACAATTACTCGATCAAGCAGCATCGTATGCACGCGAAAATGGTTATAAAATGAAGGCCGTTTGTTCTTATGTTGTGGCTGCATTTGAAAAATCAGATGCATACAATGACGTGAAACAATAAAAAATAAGGCAATCTGCTTTTAATTAAGCGGATTGCCTTTTAATTGCTAGAGCAAATCATGTAAATAGCTCCTTATAATAGAATGACACTATAAATTAGTACTGTTAAGAAGCCAGCCCCACCGATTAATGAAGCCATATCTATCCAATCATATGCTAAATCGAATTCTTTCATCATAACCACTCTCCTATTTTAGTAGTAATTCATTAATTCCCTTTACTTGCCTTTTATAATCATAAATAGTTACAAAATTTTGACGAATGCTAAAAATAGGGGTCCGATAACTGGACTTTAATAGGAAATCGAGTGAGATTGTCTGCATTAAAAACTAGACGAACTACAATGGATTGACGGAGTTATTACTAGATAAAAGGGCAAGTATTTATCCATACATTAATATATATGCTAGAGGGTATAAAAAAATAATGTTTATTCTTTTAAGAATAGGGAAAAACTATACTACAGAGCTAGTTTCTATATTTTTAGGAGGTTATAAACTATGGCAAAACGAAAAGGAACAGGTGTTGTCGTTGCAGGATTAGCAGGACTAGCAGCATCTTATTTCAGTAAAAAAGAGAATCGTGATAAAGCACTAACAATGTTTAATAGTATGAAAGCAAAATTAGAGTCGTATCTTACTACAGGTCCTGATATGCATGACAATATTGCAGAACGTGTAGCAACAGAGGTAGCAACAGAGGCTGGTACTTCACCAACTAAAATTGCCTCGAATGAAATGGTAGCTGAAGGTGGAGGACATACTGGTGTCCATTTCTATAATGAAGAAATTCAAGAAAAGGAAAAGTAAACAAAAAACCTTCTCATCTAAGCATGAGAAGGTCTTTTGTGTGGAATAAGGATGGCGCCTGCAAAGAGCAATAACACGAAGCCAGTAAATGCAAAGCCACTGACAGTACCAAGTGATAGCCAACCTAATAAAGAAGAGCCTATAACAACACCTAATGAGAAAAACGCATAGAAGTAGCCGTATGCTTTTCCTCGTACTTTAGCAGTTGTAGAGTCAATTAGAAGCGAATTTACTGAAGGGAATAGGAAACCGAATCCGATTCCATAGCAAGCCATAGCTGTATAGAGTAAAGAGCTAGAATTTGCTTGGCTAATTAATAGCTGGCTTATTCCCATTAAACCTATACCAAAAGACAATGTTTTAAGTGGATTAACCTTATCAAAAATACGATTAGTAGGTAATAGGAAAACAAGGACTGCAATAATTCCAAATGTACTCATTAAAGTGCCGCTTAAACGAGAGTCGAAGCCTAAGGAATGTACTTTAAGCGGGAGTAGATACGCAATAACCCCTTGGGAAAACATTAAGAAAAACGCTCCTAAAAAGGCTTTTAATGTTCCTGTGTTATTAAAGAAGACACTGATCGGAATGTAATCACTCTGTTTAGCCTTCTCTTTTTTTACTTGATTTGCCTTCAATATAAAGAACGCAAAGATACCTAGCAGAAGCATACAGCTTGCTGTGATATTGAAAACAAAGGGTACACTTGTCCGGCTAGCTAAAATGCCACTAAATGCAGGGCCTAGAATGGCTGCTATACCTACAAAGGCGCCAGAAATAGCACTGCCCTTTCCTCTTTTATCCTGCTCTGTAGCGTTCGCTAGATATGTAAAGGCAGCAGGAACAATGAAGCCTGCAACAAGGCCATGGATAAAACGTACAATTAATAGAGCAATAGGCTCTTCTACTAAATTATAAAATGTTAATGATAGACCTGTTGTTAGAAGACCTATTATGAGTATGACGAAAGGTCCTTTGCGATCCGTTAAGAAGCCAGAAATGATATTACCGAATGTATTAGAAAGCGAATACATGCCCACTGCAAGACCAGTGAGGAATGCCGATGCACCTAAAGACTCAGCATAAGTACTCATAACAGGAAGCTGAGTAAAAAGGTCGAAAAACGAAAAGAAAATAATAGCATAGATAAATTTCTTCATGGTTCCTCCGATGAAATAGAACATTATAGTCAATGATTGATATAGTCCTATTATAGCATTTTCCAATCGATAATACTTCTCACTTGTTTTTTTGCGTTCACGTAAAAAAACGTCTAATAAGTATCAACTTATTAGACGTACGACAATTTAATAATTAAGCTTTTGCAACTTCTTTTTTCATTGTTTTGTTTTTAGCGAGATTTACATGCCAAGAAAGTGCTTCCTCTAAAAGATGAGGAGTTTGGTGGTTGCCAGTTGCTTCAACTGCACGGTTATAGTAATCCCATAATTGTTCTTTGTAGTCTGGGTGTGCACAGTTTTCAATAATTAAAGGTACACGTTCTTTTGGTGCAAGACCACGTAAGTCAGCAATACCTTGTTCCGTAACGATAACATCAACGTCATGTTCAGTATGGTCAACGTGAGATACCATTGGCACGATAGAAGAAATTGCTCCACCTTTTGCGTATGATTTTGTAACAAAAATACCAAGGCGTGCGTTACGTGCGAAGTCACCTGAACCACCGATACCGTTCATCATACGAGTACCAGAAACATGCGTCGAATTAACGTTACCATAGATATCTAACTCAAGAGCTGTGTTGATTGAGATTAGACCCAAACGACGGATAAGCTCAGGGTGGTTAGAAATTTCTTGTGGACGTAAGCAAATTTTATCAGCATACTTTTCTAAATTACCATAAACTTTTTGCTGTAATTCTTCAGTAAGTGTGATTGAAGTTGCAGCGGCGAATTTAACTTTACCAGCATCGATTAAGTTAAATACAGCATCTTGAAGTACTTCAGATGCAACAATTAAATCTTCAAATTCTGAATCTGCAAAGCCATCAAGTACAGCGTTTGCTACAGAACCTACACCAGATTGCAATGGCATTAATTGGTTTGTTAAACGACCCGCTTTAATTTCATCACGGAAGAAGTCTAATAAAATGTTTGCCATCGTTTGTGTTTCTTCATCTGGAGGTACGATTAATGAAGGAGCGTCTGGCTCTTCAGAAATAACAATTGCTTTAATTTTAGCTGGATCTACTTTGATACCAATATCACCAAGGCGTTGCATAGCATCTGTCATTGGGATAGCTTCACGTTTACCTTGTTCTCCAGGTACATAAATATCATGGATACCAATTAAAGCTTCTGGATGAGAAATATTTAATTCGATAATAATATTTTCTGCATATTCTGCAAAGATAGGTGAGTTACCTACAGAGTTTGTTGGAATAATTAATCCATCTTCAGTAATAGCAACCGCTTCAAGAATTAAATACTTGATTGGTCCAATAATTCCTTGGCGCACTAGCTCCGCATTATGAGAAAGATGAGCATCTACATATAAGATATCCCCAGAATTAATTAAATTACGGATACCCGCATCACCCTGGAATGGTCCACGTTTACGAATTGCACCAGCTTCTGCTAAGTACTTATCTACTTCTGGTCCTAATGATGCACCTGTATATACATCAATTTTGAATTCTTCATTTTTTGCACGCTCAACTAATGCCATTGGAACAACTTTTGCATCCCCAGCACGAGTAAAACCACTCATCCCAACTACATCACCATTAGAAATCAGTGCTGCTGCTTCTTCAGCAGTTACAATTTTACTCTCAAGTTCTTTTAAACCTAGGCGTTTTTGAACATTTGCATCCATAAAAAAATCCTCCCCTAAATAATTTTGATGGAAACCGATTACAAAACTAGAAAAAACATTTAAGAATTTTCTGTTTATTCAGTTGTAGTATGACTCCAACCATTTGAATAATACTATCACCAAATTGTCACAAAAACTTTAGAATTAGCATTAAATTGAGTAAAAAAAGGAAAATCGAGCATTAAGATGATTTTTCGACAGAGAAAACGTTTTATTGTAGAGCTGTATAAATTTAGTTGTTTTCTACATTAAAAACAGTGCAAAAATAGTTAAATGGGGAGGATTTGTTCGCAAAAAAGAACAGCGAACAATTATAAAAATTGCTCGCTGTTCATACAAATTAGAAACCTAAAGAACGACGGAAATAGCTTGCATAGCGTTGGCTTACCGGAATACGTGTACCATCTTTCATAATTAATAAAAACGTTGAGTGTGAGTCTGGTTGAATTTCATCAATGTAGTCAATGTTAACGATATAAGAGCGGTGACAACGAATAAATGAGTCAGGTGCTAAAAATAGCTCTAGATCACTTAAGTTTAAACGGTGATAACCTTCACGAGTCATTGTTTTAACAAATGTTTTACGGAGTTGTGTTTCTAAATAAATAACTTGATCATGTTTGATTGGGTACCAGCAATCATCAATTTTGATTGTAATGTAGTTTGTTAAGAATGCTGATGGTTTTTGCGGGAAGATAGCAGTAATAGCCCCTTTTGTTTCGCCTTCCTCCATTAAAGGAATACTCATGCCATAATATGCGACACCGAAGACATCAGGTTCGATATAAGAGCTGATTTTTTGACCATAGCTTAATGCTTTGTGTGCGGCTGAACCTTCTTTGATAGGGTCACCAGGTTTAATTTTTAAATCAACTTTCTTGCTTGGTTGATAATACAAATATTCATTTGTATCAGAGATAGCGATGGACGTATTTTCAGGGAAGAATTCCTTAATAATCTCCATAATCTCTTCTATTTGTTTTGGATCCACTTTAAACACCTCGTCTAAACTTTTAAAAATAGTATTATCATCTATTTTACTACATATTCATATAAATTATATAGAGAAGATTTAGGAATAAAATAGAAAAATGTCGAATGATCCATTAGAATGATGTTAGTTGTTTTGTATAATTTGTAAATAAATTTATAAAATGACTAATTTATTTTGATATGTATATGGTAAAATTTAATTGTTAGGAAAAAGTTTACGAGGTTTCTACTATGCGTATGTGATAAATTAGAACTAGAGTAGCAATTAAAATGTGGTTGAAAGGAAATCGCAGAATATGGTAAAATTCACTGTATAGTCTATTTTTTTTATATTTGGTGTTTTAGTAGGGTTATTTTTGATTTATTTGTTAATAAAATTTGTGAAATAGGACTCAGTTCTTATATTGAATAAGTAAATACTATTTTCTTATTTTTAATTCGTCGGGATTGGTGTCAAATATTGTCATGCAATTCGTGCACTCTGAGGAAAGATGGGGAAGATTATGCAACTACATCAACATTCTATGTCAGAAACGATATCCAAAAGATACTTCCAAGAAATCGATAATATTAATCAATATATCGGCGTCGAAGAATTTTTTAATATTGAGTCGAAATTAATTTTTGAAATTTACCATTTAGAATCTGCAAAAGCGAAAAAATCTTTGCATGAGTTAATTGATATTCTCTCAATTCGTTTTGGCAAACAGGTCATTAAAATCGTTCGAAGTTATTTTTCTGTTTTGTCATCAATTGTTGCTCGTAAATTGCTGGACAATCAAGTACCTTCGAAAAAAGCATTTGCTTTTAATATTGCGTGTAACGATATGATAGAAAATCAGATGAAAGACGCAGAATTTTTACAATTTGCTGATGATTTAATTGATTTCTTTGTTTACTTTATTGCAGATCGCAAACAACCGACTTTCCGACATCAAACTGTTAACAAAGTGATAATGTATATAAATGACGAGCTTGAAAATGATTTAACTGTTGAAAGTATAGCGAATAACTTTCATATAAGCACTAGTCACTTATCACGTATTTTTAGAGAACATGTGGGCATTACATTGGTTGAGTATTTAAATGTAAGACGTGTAGAAGAATCACAGTACTACTTACGACATACAAACAAAAGTATTACTTCTATCTCAGATCAATTCCATTTCTGTAATCAAAGTTATTTTACACGTATTTTCAAAAAGTATACGGGAGTTACGCCAAAACATTTTAGAGACGAGCTTCATCACGAATTTTATCGTTTTGAAATGGCAGAGACTGAATTACAAAATGTTTAGATTTTGAGCATAGAGAATGAGAAGGTGCGAACATATTAGCGTTGCTAAAGCTCGCATCTTTTTTGATGAATCATCTGAGGAAAAAGCTGAAGGAATGAGTAGCACTTGCTATTTGATAAAGAGAGACCCTATAAGGTATACTTCACAGTAGTTGATAAATAATAGTAGGTGGAAAAATGAAAAATTTGAAGCTATTCTCAATGCTTGGTATTGCCGTTTTTGTTCTTAGTGGCTGTCAAGCTGTGCAAAACAAAGAAGGTTTTTTCTATAGTATATTTGTAAAACCTATGGAATTTTTATTGGAGTTTTTCGGGAATGATATCTTTTCAGGGAGCTATGGTTTAGCAATCATTGCGATTACTGTTCTAATTCGTTTAGTGTTAATGCCGATTATGTTAAAGAACTATCGTCAACAGCAATTAATGAAAACGAAGATGGATGCTTTTAAACCTGAAATGGAAGCCGTTCAGAAAAAAATGAAGGAAGCTAAGACAAAAGAGGAGCAAACGCAATACCAACAAGAAATGATGGCTCTATATCAAAAGCATGGCATTAATCCACTTAATATGGGTTGTTTACCGATGTTAATTCAAATGCCGATTATTATGGGTCTGTATTTCTCGATCTTGTATTCTGCCGATGTGAAATCCCATGAGTTTTTATGGTTTAGCTTAGGTTCACCTGATATCGTGATGACTATAGTTGCAGGGATTGTTTACCTAATCCAGGCTCGTGTATCTTTGTGGACGGTACCTGAGCAACAAAAAGCGCAGATGAAAATGTTTATTTATATTTCACCAATTATGATTGTCTTTATCTCCATGTCTTCTATGGCAGCACTGCCTTTGTATTGGTCTGTTAGTGGTGCATTGTTAATTATTCAAACATATATTGGACGTAAATATTATTCGGAACATCCTGAGAAAGCAAAAAAATAAACAAAATAAATTGATCGATGTCGAGGCGCCTTTGTTGCCTCGATTTTTTTAGGAGGACAGCAAGATGAGCAAAAAATGGCTATCATCTATTCTTGTTGCAATTTTTAGTATTGCAGCACTTGTATTTATTATTATGGGGAAGTTTAATTTTGCCGTACTTGCAATGACGGTCATGTTTGCCCTATCAAATGGGTTTAGAGCAAAAAGCTTTAAAGAGCAAGGTTATATAAAAGAAGCAAAATGGATGCAGTATATGGCAATTTTTTTTGCAATTGCATCTATAGTAGTATTTGTCATCGTTCTAACAGATTAATTGAATATTTACGTAGGAAATTTACACCTGAAAATGTGAACAGTGCTAAAATAAGATTATAACTAGTAATACAATAAAATAGGTATTTTCAAGGTGAAATGCTTTAAAACATCCTTTTAGATACCTGATATTTTAAAAGGGGTATACAGAGTGAAAAACAATCGTCTTCCGCTTATCGTTGGTGCTTTCATATCTATCGCGTTAATCGTAGCAATTTTTGTAGTCTATAACTATAAAAATAATCAAGTAAATAGTGCATCTGATGAGCAGTCAAAAACAACAGAAACAAACAAAACAACTGAACAAGATTCTACTGCAATAGAGAAACCAGACAATACTGAAACACCTGCAAAGCCAGAGCAACAACCAGACGAAAATGGGTATCTTCCAAATCAAACATTACCTACGGAACCAACTTATATCAATGGTATTCTGTTAGCTAATAAAATTTATCCGCTTCCATCTACCTTTGCACCTGAAGAAAATCCAGAAGCACGAGAAGCGTTAAATCAAATGTTAGCCGCTGCCAAGCAACAAGGATTTGATTTAGTTGCATTTAGTGGCTACCGATCTTTTGAATATCAAACAACACTTTATGATAATTATGTTAAACGTGATGGACAGGCAGCAGCAGATCGATATAGTGCTCGTCCTGGCTACTCAGAACATCAAACAGGCTTAGCGTTTGATATAGGAGAGCGTGGAAAAGAAGATGTGTGGCTGACAGAAGCGTTTGGGGAAACTCCAGCAGGGCAATGGCTATTTGCACATGCACAGGAGTATGGCTTTATTTTGCGTTTCCCTCAAAACAAAGAAGAAATAACAGGTTATATGTATGAGTCATGGCACTATCGTTATGTGGGCAAAGAGATTGCAAAAGAGATAACGAAGAAAAACATTACGTTGGAAGAATATTTAGGCGTAAAATAATAATAGGAAGAGAAGCCATTCTGTGAACAGGCTCTCTTCCTTTTTATTTTTATAAAATGGGTGTTAATAGACGGGAAATAGATTCTTTAAATTTAATCAGTGTTGAACGGTTTTTATACATTTCCCATGTTAATTCCGTACAATCAAAAATATCCTTCTCAAACAGTTCTGCCAATTGGTGCGATATATTTGCATCATATATGAAGGCATTGACTTCAAAATTCAGACTAAAACTTCGTACATCAATATTCGCTGTTCCGACAGAGGAAGCCTCGTCATCAATAATAATAGCTTTAGCATGGATAAAGCCCTTTTCATAGATATAGACTTTGGCTCCAGCACGTAGTAATTGACCGACATAAGAATAAGTAGCCCAATATACAAACATGTGATCAGGCTTGTTAGGAATCATAATACGTACATCAATGCCCGACAAGGTGGCAATTTTAATGGCGTCTAAAAAACTAACATCTGGGATGAAATAAGGTGTTTGAATATAAATATATTTTTGAGCCATATTAATAAGCTTTAAGTAACCGATCTTTATTTGCTCCCAGTCTGAGTCTGGTCCACTTGAAACAATCTGTAAACCCACATCACCTTTTTTCGGGATGGCAGGGAAGTAACGATCCGAGTAGCCCATTTTTTGTTGAGCACTAGCTTGGTTCCAGTCGAGTAAAAAGCGTGTTTGCAAAGGATGTACGGCACTACCCTCAATACGTAAGTGTGTATCTCGCCAATAACCAAACTTTTTTTGTAAACCTAAATACTCATCACCGACGTTAAAACCACCGATATAGCCAATTCGACCATCAATGACAACGATTTTTCGATGATTTCTAAAATTTAAACGAGGGTTAAGAAGTGGCAAAATGGATGGGAAGAAAACTTCTACTTCGCCACCAGCATGCAGTAACTCTTTGAAATGGCGTCTTTTAACATTACGTGATCCCATTTCATCATAGAGAAGACGTACCTTAACACCTTGCTTTGCCTTTTTTATCAATGCATTGACGATACGTGTACCTAAGTCATCAAGTCTGAAAATATAATACTGGATGTGAATGTGATCTTTAGCTGCTTCAATGTCTTTAAGAAGCTGCTCGAACTTATTGGCACCATCATCAAAAATATCCAGATGGTTGTCCTGTGTTAATACTGCATTGTTTGTTCGGAGGTGCATATAAATCATCTCTTGATAATTTTCTGCATTAGCAATACGAAACTCAAACGTTTCATCACGAATCGCTTCCATCTGATAGGTAATCAGATTATCAATCCCGATGTCCTTGCGTCCTTCCCAACGGAATAGATGCTTTCTTCGTAATTGTCTTCCAAGTAATAAGTACAAAATAAATCCAGCTAATGGCAGGAAAAATAAAACGAGAATCCATGCCCATGTAGAGGTAGCATCTTTACGTTCTAAGAAAATGATGGTCATGGCTAATAAAATATTAAAAAACAAAGTTAAAGGAACTAAATATTCTATATCTGTAAAAATGCTCATTCCTACACCTGCCTTTGTATTGTTAATAACATACCTAGTATAGCCTACTTCAAATGCGGAAAGAAGATATGAAATGGCTAGATGGCATGGAAAAGGATTATCCCTTTGATAGATAGGGATAATCCGCATGGTTTAATTAGTAATTCTCTAATAGAATAGGATGTTTCTCCGATTACTGACTCAACGTTTGGTATCCATAAAATGCAACCTACTATATTTTATGGATGGCGCAATGATTTACGAGATGCCTTATATATATAGATTAGGCTTATAGAAAGAATGGCTATTGCAGCGGAAATATAATAACCAAGACTTGCTTGTACGGTAAATAACCATGTGAAAAATAGTGGACCGAGAATACGTCCTAAGTTATCCATTGAATAGGACAGTCCAGCGGCAGTTCCATATTGCCCTCCAGATTCTTTAGAGGAGAGTGATACAACACATGTTCTTGCAAGTGCATTACCTGCTGTAAAGACACAAAGGGCAAGCCCGGCGATAAAAAGATTAGCTGTCAATGTAAATAAAAGCATGCCGATAGCAGTTACAATTTGTGCGCCAATTAACCATGTCGTTTCACTTCCATTTTTTATGCGTCGAACGACCCCTCCTTGAATAGCTGCATCGACAAAGCCACTAAACATGAACAAGTAACCAATTTGTAACGGCGTAATGTGAATTTTTTCGATTTGAAATAGCTGAAATGTAGCCTCAACGCCCGCTAACATAAAAGTTACTAAAAAAGAAAACATAAACAGATAGCGCACACGGTATTGTAGCATGGTTGCAGCACCTTTTGGCACTATAGCACGTTTATTTGAATCTTTTCGTTTTTTAGGTTCTTTTAGGACGAAACTTGCATAAATAAATAATAGTGCAATTAATGATGCTGATGCAGTAAACGGTAGCTGCAAGCTATAATGGCCTAGCATTCCACCGATTGCTGGACCAAAAATAAACCCAAGACCAATGGACATGCCCATAAAGCCCATATACTTATTACGATCCTCTTCACTAGACATATCGGCGATAAATCCTGTTACTGCTGTATATAATGCACCAGAAAATAAACCACCAATAATACGTGAAACATACAGTATAGCTAGGTTATCTATAAATAGTGAAAAAATAACAAAACTAAGGCTAAAGCCAATTAGACCAGTAAGGATTAGTTGTTTTCGCCCTACCTTATCGGATAGCATACCCCAAAACGGTGCTGTGAAAAAACTTGCAAGTGAATAGACGGTCAATAAACCACCTACGTGGAGATCATGCCAATTTTGCTGTACAATTACCTCTGGCAAGACGGGGATAATAATGCCGAACCCTAGATAAACTAGGAATTGAACAGACATCAATAGTAAAATAGCCTTTTTCATACAGTTCCCTGCTTTCATACGATATTTCAATATGTATATTCTACCCTTCTTGTTCTTGCGATTACAACAATAGGGGAGGATAAGCTTGAATAAAGTGGAACAATTTAGTAAAGAAATAATGAAGCAATTTAAGATTTTTTAAATCTATGTTCTGATTTTTGAATAAAATGTAGCCATTTTGGGTAATTTAAATATGTTTGATGGAAAAGTTTGATGATGTGAAAAATTTACAATGTAACAAAATTGAAAAATTTTAATGGTAAGTTAAATGGTATGATAAATTTGTCAGACATCATACTCGTAGAAAAATGAAACTTTTTCGTAAATAAAACGTTATATAAAATCGAGGAAAGATTGAGGTGGAATGTATGACAAAAGAAGTAGATTTGAAAAAGATTGTTTCGAATTTATCTAAGTTGGGTGTAACAGCCACTGTAACAAAGTCTCGACTAGAACTTTTAAAAGTGCTAACACCACCAACGCAAACTCCGCAAGTTCAAGCTTAACTCGTTTCCAATAGAAAAAGGGAGGTCTCAATACGCGAGACTTCCCTTTTTCTATAGTTATTCATCTTCATCATGGGTGGTAAACATATATGTTCGATAATGGAATCGCATACTAAAGACTAGCCCAATCGCTAAAGCATTCCCCATAAGTGAACTTCCTCCATAGCTAATGAATGGAAGTGGAATACCTGTGATAGGTAATAATTGAATAGTCATACCAATATTTTCGAAAACGTGGAAAGTAATCATGGCAATAATCCCAGCACATACATAGGTCGAGAAGGGATCTTTCAATAAAAGGGTTGTCTTTGTTAAATGATAAATTAATAAGAAGAATATACAAATAACAATACTAGCCCCAATAAAGCCCCATTCCTCACCGATAACGGTAAAAATGAAATCGGTATGGTTTTCAGCTACATATACTTCACGATTTCTAAATCCCTTACCAAAAATTTCACCTGATCCAATGGCATTTAAAGAGGTAATTAAATGATAGCCATCGCTGGATGAATAGGAATAGGGGTCTAGCCAAGAATAAATACGAGCAAATTGATAAGCCTTAAAACCAAATGTTTTTTCTAAAAAGTCTTGCATATAGAGTGCCATCCACAGTAGTGTACCGCCTGCTACCATACCACCTAAAAATGTTGGTAGAATGATTTTCCAAGAAATACCTGCTACGATGATGAGTGCGGCAGTAATAGCAAAGAATACAAGTGCTGAGCCTAGATCAGGCTGCTTTAAAATAATAGCTAATGGTACGATTAGGGTGATAGCGATTTTACCTAGGAGCAAAAAGTCTGTTTTAATTGATCGTAATGAATAAATTTCATGGTGCTTACTAATTAATCGAGCTAGTGCTAAAATGTAAAAAGTTTTCATAAACTCAGAAGGCTGAATATTTCCAATCGGCGTATGATACCAGCTTTTAGCACCATTAACGGGTGCACCGATTTGACCTTCTCCCTCTGGCATAAAAATAAGCAGTACCAGTAAGACAATCCCTGCTCCATACATATACCATGACATTTTTTTATATTGATCTGGCTCAAAAAACATGACTATACCAATAATTACTGCACCGATCACATACCATTGCATTTGTTTTGGTACGTAGTTAATGCCATATTGTCCTGAGGTTTGGGCAGATGCAATAGCTAACAAACTAATGACTAGAAAAGTGAAGAGTATAAATGCAAGTGTCCAGTCAAAACGATTTGCGAAATTTCGTTTATTTTCCATAAAAGCCACCTAAAATTAAAATAGTATCTCAATATGAGTAAATGTGATGCGATTCTCCCTATTTCGTTTATAATTGGTCAAAGAAGAAAGCAAAATAATAACCAGCAGTGGTGTAAGAATAGCTCATATCTATTGATAAGCTTGCAATTTGCTTTGAATATTGTCAATGGAATTTTAAGCAAATACGTCAACTCATTGAGTAATCTAAACTTTATATGCAAATGCATGTTTAACATTCCTAATTATAACGCAAAAATTACTTTTATGCCTGCGTATATAGTAGTGACGACAATTAACATAAAATGTTTCAAAAAAATCATGTTTAGTCTTATAATGTAGTGAAGAATGGGGTGATGGTTGTGGCTAAAAAATTAAAGTCATCTGATGATTTTATGTATCATATTTATGTTCATATGAATGATGTCGATAAATTTGTTATATTTAGCGGGTTAAAATTCTCGCAATTTGTGGCTGCACTTGAACCACTACATCACTTGCTGTTATTAAAACATTCCTATGAAGACGGTTCTTTTAATATGCATACACAATTTGAATATGTATTAGAAGAAGATGTTCCTCGTTTTGTTAAAAAATCTGCTGAATCTAAAGAATTATGCTGGATTGATTTTATGGACGAGAAGAGGCTAGATCATTTAACACCGATGGAACAAGGAGAATTGCTTTACATAAGTCACAAGAAAGAACCGATTACGTCAGCATTTTTTAATAAATTACAAAATAGATTTGTCTATTATTCTTCAGACTTAGAGAAAATGACGAAAATTTATTTTCGTCATTTAAGTGATTCGGATTTATTGGTTGCCAATGTTTTTAATAGTTTAATTCGTGAAAAGGAACGCAGCACTGGATTTTGGCGTCGAAAAGTAAAAGCGAGTATACCCGCTATATCACCAGATTTTTTACGTTCTTACCGATCCTTTGCGAAAGATGGAGCATTACTATCTCTGTACCGAATTGAGAAACCGAAAGTAGCGTATGGAATAGAAGTTCGCAATCTATCTGAATATTCTTTTCCTGATGAAGTTTGGGATGACTTAAGTACGATTCTAAAAACAGAGCACGATGAATTAATCTATATTCTTTAATCTTAAAAGGTGACGCAATCAAAGAACAATGACTTCTATAAACTGAAGATAGGATGTTGGTAGATATTATTCATATTGCATGGTTCCTGTATAATTCTATAGCAGTAACTAATGATGCCAGGGCATAATCGATGAAATATACGTAAAATCTCACCGTTAAAAATACGGTGAGATTTTTATGTCATTTGTCAAGACGTTTCATGATAAACTAATAGTACTCAAGAAGTATGTGGAGGGCACAAAAATGAAAAAAAGAATCGGTTTATTATACGGCGGAAAGTCAGCGGAGCACGAAGTGTCATTATCGACAGCACGTGCAGTCACGGGAGCTTTGAATTTCGAGGAGTATGAAGTATATCCGATTTTCATTACATCTGATGGGGAATGGCGTCGTGGAGAGCGTTTAGAAAAACCCGTAAGTGCAATAGAAGAACTACAATTTGGTGATAATACTACAATTTTGGAAAATAATATCACTGATTTTTTGATTGATAAAAGTGGCAATGAGGTAAAGTTTGATGTGATTTTCCCATTGTTACATGGTACGAATGGTGAGGATGGAACAGTGCAAGGTTTACTTGAAGTTCTAAATTTACCATATGTAGGAAATGGTGTATTAGCATCCTCTGCTGGAATGGATAAAGTGGTAATGAAGCAATTATTTGAAATTGCTGGATTACCTCAAGTGCCCTATACGTATTTTATTCGTAGTGAGTGGAAGAATGAGCAACAGGCAATCATTGAACGCTGTGAAAATAACTTGAATTGGCCAATGTTTGTAAAGCCTGCAAACTTAGGATCAAGTGTTGGGATTAGCAAGGCAACAGATCGCGAGCAATTAGTAAAAGCAATTGAGGTTGCTTTGCAATATGATCGTAAAATCGTTGTTGAACAGGGAATTGTCGCTCGTGAGGTTGAACTGGCAGTGTTAGGAAATGACTATCCTGAAGTATCAGTGCCAGGAGAAATTAAACCCGTTACTGATTTTTATGATTATGATTCAAAATACAAGGACGGTTCTACAGCACTTATTATTCCAGCTGAGCTTCCAGTAGAAACTGTGGCAAGCTTAAAAGAACTGGCAAAGCGTGCATTTAAGGCTATAGATGGTAGCGGCTTAGTACGTGCGGATTTTTTTGTAACGGCTGAAAACAACGTTTACATTAATGAAGTAAACACAATGCCAGGTTTCACACCTGTAAGTATGTATCCATTATTATGGCAGCATACAAATGTGAGTTATCCAGAGCTGATCGACCGTTTAATTACCCTAGCAATTGAGCGCTATGAAGAAAAACAACAGCTTCACTATAAAAAAGACTGAGTGGGATTATCGTGAAAAAAACTTTAAAACAATTAGCTGCATGGTTAAATGAGGATATGGCGGCTTTTGGTGACACTGTTGTGTCAGGAATTTCTATTGATACAAGAACAATTCAACAAGGAGACCTATTTGTTCCGTTTCGTGGTGAGCATACAAATGGGCACAAGTTTGTAATGCAGGCATTTGAGAAAGGTGCCGGAGCTTCTCTTTGGCAAAAGGATGAGCCGAACCCACCAGAAGGTTACCCTTTGTTGTTTGTGGATGATCCAGAATTAGCTTTGCAAGAAATGGCTAGAGCATATCGTAATGAACATAAAGCAAAATTTATAGGCATTACAGGTTCAAATGGTAAGACATCAACAAAGGATATATTAGCGGGAACACTAGCTCCATTCTTTAAAGTACAAAAAACGATCGGGAACTTTAATAATCAATTGGGCCTGCCCATTACTATCTTACAGCTTGATGAAGATACAGATGTGGCTGTCCTTGAGATGGGCATGAGTGGATTTGGTGAAATTGAGTTTTTATCGAAGCTCGCTCGTCCACATATGACGGTTATTACCAACATTGGTGAGGCCCATATGCAGGATTTGGGGTCTCGTGCTGGTATTGCAAAAGCAAAGTTTGAAATTATTCAAGGAATGCAAAATGATGGTCTATTATTCTATGATGGCGATGAACCTTTGCTCCAAGAATTAGTGGCAAAGGAACAGCACTTACAGTCAGTGCCGTTCGGATTAGAATCCAATAATCTTTTATACGCAGACAATATTCATGCTAACGCTGATGGCAGCCACTTCACTACACACGGTATGATGGAGGGTGATTTCTTTATTTCAGTGCTTGGCAGGCATCAAGTGAAAAATACACTTGTGGCAATGTTAATTTCTCATAAGCTTGGTTTAAGCAATGAACAAATACGTACATCCTTAGAGCATGTCGTATTAACAGATATGAGGATGCAACAGATACTAGGAACGAATGGCGCTCTATTTATCAATGATGCCTATAATGCAGCACCAACCTCCGTAAAAGCTGCCATTCAATTTATGGCTACATCAACTATTCGACCTGAAAAATGGCTTGTGTTAGGAGATATGCTAGAGCTTGGACCAAATGAGCGAATTTTCCATGAGGGCCTAGCTGAGCATATTAATGAGGATGAAATTGATTATGTCTGTTTGTTTGGCCCTCGAATGCTATATCTTTACAAAATATTAGAAAAGCGCTTTGAGGCGGAACGTTTATTGTATACAGAAGATGATTATACGGCTATTATTGAAAAGCTAGAACAAGCGAATGAATCATCTATTGTTTTACTTAAAGGCTCACGTGGTATGAAATTAGAGACGATCTTAAAGGCATTTATGTCATAGTAGCAATGAATCGGTGAGAGAAACGCTCACCGATTTATTTGTGTAGGTTTATCTTTGTTAAATGAGGTGAGAACGTTGTCAGTAGGTGTACTATGTATTCATGGATTTTCAGGTGGACCATACGAGGTGAAGCCATTCACAAGTTATTTACGTTCACATACAGATTGGATAATTGAAGAGCCAACATTGTCTGGGCATGGTGAAGAATTACATATGAGTGGTTTTAAGGCGAAACACTGGTTGATGGATGCCGAATTAGCT
This sequence comes from Lysinibacillus sp. HST-98, assembly GCF_016757845.1. Taxonomy (NCBI): domain Bacteria; kingdom Bacillati; phylum Bacillota; class Bacilli; order Caryophanales; family Bacillaceae; genus Lysinibacillus; species Lysinibacillus sp. HST-98. Next base: position 17,295 of record NZ_JAENHX010000006.1, on the reverse strand, counting down.
TTCCGATCGTTGGCAAAAAAAGTTGATGAGGTAATCGTTGTTGGCTTTTCAATGGGAGGAATTATAGCGTTATATTTAGCTAAACGCTATAAAGTGAAAAAGCTTGTATTACTAAGTGCTGCTGCAAAGTATGTGAGCCCTAAACAGCTAGTCAAAGATTTTAAAATGTTAACTACTGAAGCCTATCACCATAATTTGACTAATAACGAACTCTATCTACGATACCGTCATAAGTTTAACAATGTGCCGCTTGTCTCAACAGTAGAATTTATGAAGCTGGTAAGAATGGTGGAGCCGTATTATCGACATATTCAAACTCCTGTATATATTGTGCAGGGGAAGTTGGATGGGATAGTGCCTTATCATACGGCTCAATTTCTTTTTGATGAATTAGCCTCTATAGACAAATTCTTGTATTTTTCTGATAATGGCAAGCATCATATATGTTTTGAGGAAGATTGCTCTAAATGGTTTCCACAGGTTTTAATGTTTTTGAAAGACAAATAAAGTAGTCAGATTATTACGACTCATGCGTTATCGTTGCATAGGATTTAAAGCCATGTTAGACTAGTATAAGCAATGGATACATTTTGTGCGAAGACTCTTCATATTTGGTTGAAGAGTACTTTTTTTTGAACACAACGGTTTTATTCTAAAGTGAAAAATTACGACAGAATCGAACCGCTCGGTAAAGACCGGGCTTTCCTTTTCATATAAGAGAGCTCTATATGGACTATCATGTAGAGAAAATTTTTAAGTAACGGAAACGTTCCACTACACAGGCTCGAATTTGCCGACAACTTCATCTGAAAATGTAACCATTTGTCAACTTAAAAGGAAAAAAAGGAGATTGAGAAGTTTGACAAATTTTTCAGAATTAAATATTAGCGAATCTACATTACGCTCAGTAAAGCGTATGGGATTTGAAGAAGCAACACCAATCCAAGAAGGTACTATTCGTTTTGCAATTGAAGGCCGTGATGTATTAGGTCAAGCACAAACAGGTACTGGTAAAACTGCCGCTTTCGGGATTCCACTAATTGAAAAAATCGATCCAAAAAACCCTAATATTCAAGCATTAGTCATTGCTCCAACTCGTGAGTTAGCGATTCAAGTTTCAGAAGAGCTTTATAAAATTGGCTATGACAAACGCGTAAAATTATTATCAGTATACGGTGGTCAAGAAATTGGTCGTCAAATACGTGCACTGAAAAATAAACCTCAAATCATTGTTGGTACGCCAGGTCGTATTATTGATCATATAAATCGTCGTACGTTAAAATTAGAAGATGTTCAAACATTAGTATTGGATGAAGCAGATGAAATGTTAAACATGGGCTTTATCGATGATATTAATTCAATCTTAGAAAACGTACCTTCTGAGCGCCAAACATTACTTTTCTCAGCAACAATGCCACCAGCAATCCGTAAAATTGCAGAAACATTTATGCGTGATCCAGAGATTGTAAAAATTAAAGCAAAAGAATTAACTGTTGATAACATTGATCAATATTTTGTTAAGTCTGCTGAACGTGAAAAATTTGATGTTTTATCTCGTTTATTAAATGTACACCAACCAGAGCTAGCTATTATATTTGGTCGTACAAAACGTCGTGTAGATGAGCTTGCACAGGCCCTATCTATTCGTGGCTATTTAGCTGAAGGTATTCATGGTGATTTAAGCCAAGCGAAGCGTATCTCAGTATTACGTCAGTTTAAAGAAAATAAAATCGATATCCTTGTTGCGACTGATGTAGCCGCTCGTGGACTTGATATTTCTGGTGTAACACATGTTTATAACTTTGATATTCCTCAAGATCCTGAATCATATGTGCACCGTATTGGACGTACAGGTCGTGCCGGTAAATCAGGTCTTGCTGTAACATTTGTAACACCACGTGAAATGGGCTACTTACGTATTGTAGAAGAAACTACGAAAAAACGTATGACACCTCTTCGCCCACCAACAACGGATGAAGCATTAGAAGGTCAACAACGTTTAGCAGTGGAAACTCTGGAAGGTCTTATTGCTAATAACAATTTAGGTGATTACCGCACATTTGCAGCAGAATTACTAGAGAATCATGATGCAGTCGATGTTGTTGCAGCTGCTCTACGTTCATTAACAAGAGAGCCAGACGATACACCAGTAACAATCACAGAAGAACGTCCATTACCAATGCGTCGTGAACGTTCTAGCAATAATCGTGGTGGCGGTGATCGTGGCCGCGGAAACCGTAGCTTTGGTGGAGGACGTCGTGACAATGCTCGCAGTGGAGAGCGTCGCAGTAGCAGTAGCCGTCGAGAGGGTGGACGCCGTGAAGGTGGACGTCGTGAAGGTGGACAAGGTCGTTCTCGTTCTCCAAGACGTCACGAAGGATAATTTTAGACGAAATACACTTAATTTTTAATTAAACCTTACAGTCATGATGGCTGTAAGGTTTTTTTTCGGCTATAGTTGAAACAAAAAGGTGAGTGAATTCGTATACACCTAATGAAGAAAGAGGGGGAACGACAATGAGAGCACAACCGATTCATCAAATTTCTCGTAAAGGGCTAACAGTGTGGCGTTTATATGGAGTCATACAAACATTGGTGCTGTTAGTTGTAGCAGGACTTGTAAGCTATGGTACTTATTATTTTGAATGGCCTTCATTTATTTACTTCATAGCGTGTGCAATTGTATTACTAAGTGCGATATTATCTATTTTTATTTTCCCGAAAATCAGATGGGAAAGATGGCGCTATGAAGTTCGAGAGCATGAAATCGAAGTACAACATGGTTTATTTGTTGTGAAACGCACATTAATTCCAATGGTACGTGTGCAACATGTTGATACAACACAAGGGCCGATATTAAAAAAATACGACCTAGGTAATATCTCTATTTCTACAGCTGCAACTGTACATACGATTCCTGCACTTGTTATGGATGAAGCAGACGTACTGCGTGCGCGTATTTCTGATTTAGCAAGGGTGGCTGAAGATGATGTCTAAGGAAATTAATCGTTTACATCCAGTGTCTGCAATTATAACAAGTGTAAAAGCATTGAAAAGTATGATATTACCAATTGCGATTATTATCATAAGTAACGGCTTTAATTTTTCTTTGAATTTTCGTAGTGATCATTTTTTTGAAACCATTTTACTGTTCGGTGTATGGGGAGTTGCAGCACTTCTTGCGTTCGTGGGAGGAATCATAAAATGGCGGACATTTGTTTACTGGTTTGAAGATGGGGAATTGCGTGTGACATATGGATTATTTGTTAAAAAGAAACGTTATATCCCTTTTGAACGTATTCAAAGTTTAAATTACAATGAAGGTGTTTTTCATCGCATTTTTGGTTTAGTGAAAGTTCAGGTGGAGACTGCTGGTAGTAAAGGAGGAAAACCTGAGGTTGAGCTGACAGCCATTCGAAAAGCAGCAGCAGATATTATTGAATTAGAAATGCGTCATGCTAAAAACGAAGCGGTTCAACATCAGGATCAAGTGCAGGTCGTAGAGGAAGCGATACCAACTCCGATGATTTACCATATGTCTATGCGAGATTTACTGGTATTAGCAACAACATCAGGTGGAATTGGTGTTGTGTTATCAGGTCTTGCAGCAGTTGCTTCACAATTTTCCGATATTATTCCTTATGAAACTGTATTTCATGAGTTAGCTGATTTTGTGAAAATCGGCGCATTTTTAGTAGCATTGACGGTGATGGTTGTTTTAATCATTGCTTGGATTGTATCTGTGGTCATCACACTGATAAATTATTATGATTATACGGTCCGCATTGAGGAAGAAAAGTTGATTATCACAAAAGGACTGTTAGAAAAAAAGCGTATTACTTTGCCGTTGAATCGAATTCAGGCAATTCGTATTGTGGAAAATCCATTACGTCAGTTAACAGGCTTTACTACAGTGGTTGTTGAAAGTGCTGGTGGTAACGGTGAAGATGGAAATGATAAAAAAATTACGCTATTTCCACTTATTAAGAAGCCGGATTGTATGCAAACATTAGAACAGCTTTTCCCAGATATGAATTGGCAGCCTACATTTACTCGCTCACCAAAAAGGGCAAGGCCATTTTTTTATCGCATTGATTTTTTCTGGCTAGTTCCGATTATCGGTGCATCTATCTATTTCTTTTATCCATACGGGCTATTGTCGTTGCTGTTAATTCCATTAACAATTTTACTTGGTATTTGGCAGCATAGAACAGCAGGCTATCAAATAGATGGCAAGCAACTGGCTATGCAGTATCGGGTGTTTAGTCGAATTACGTTAATCATGGAGAAGAAGCGAATTCAATCTATTGAAAGTACACAATCATACTTTCAAAAAAGAAAGAATGTTATATCTGTAAAAGCAACTGTCATGTCAGGAGCAACTGGTACAACGGGGAGTGTTTCCAGCTTAGAGCAACAAGATGCCGAGACGATCTTAACTTGGTATGAACATTAATGAACTGAAAAGCTAATCCTTTCAATTTAATGGAAGGATTAGCTTTTTTAACTATAAATAAATAGAGATGCTGTTTATAATAAAGTAAATAGAACAAAAGGGGTGGAGACATTGTTTAAATATGACATTAATGAAAGCGCTTATTTAAAGCTTTTGGATTTAAGTGATGTAGAAGAGTTATTCGCTTTAACTGATCGTTCAAAGGATACATTACGTGAATGGTTGCCCTTTGTAGATGATGTCAAAACAGTAAGGGATACTGAGCAATTCGTAAAAAATGCTATGCAACAATATGCTGATCACAACGGCATACAAGCAGGGATATACTATGATGGAAAGCTTGCGGGTGTTATTGGTTATCACCAAATCAACTGGCAACATAAATGGACAAGTATTGGCTACTGGCTAGGGAACGAATTTGTAGGAAAGGGGCTCGTTACGAATTCCATGAAAGCATTGATTGATTTTGCCTTTAATTATTTAAAGTTAAATCGTATAGAAGTGCGTGTTGCAGTAGGTAATATTCGTAGTCGTACAATCCCAAAGGTATTAGGCTTTCATGAAGAAGGGCGTTTAAGGGATGCTGAGTGGCTATATGATCACTACGTAGATCAGGTTGTTTATGGTTTAACAGCAACTGAATGGAAAAAAATAAAGATGTCAAATGAAGCTACAGTGGTTTTATAATGGATGTCATGGTAAGGAAAGAGGAGCTGCTCTATAGGTGAGCAGCTCCTCTTTTCTTTTTAATGTTATGGTCTACCAGCCATCTTTTGTTTTCGCCAACTTAAAATTCTTTTTGGATGTAAATAGACAAGTCCAAGGATAAATCCGGTTACTAAACCGCCTAAATGTGCAAAGACATTCACATTTGGTTGGAGAAAAGTCATAATGACACTGATGACGATGATTGGTAAAATGAGCTTACGAAGCATTGGCATTGTACGTCGAGTATAGTAAACTAATGCCCCAAATGCACCAAAAATTCCAAAAATAGCCCCACTTGCACCAAGACTCGCATAACTACTATCATAGAATATATAGGTTGCCATGTTGCCTACAATACCTGATACTAAATAAATTGTAATGAAACGTGCTTTCCCTGCGATTTTTTCTAGCTCTGGTCCAAAGAGATATAAGGAAAACATATTAAAAAACACATGCATAAAACCTGCATGTAAAAATATGGCAGAAAAAACACGCCACCATTCACCACTTTGAATCAGGAAATTTGCTTGGATTCCGTAATTCCACAAGAGTGTTCCTATGCTGGGTATGAGAGACAATACATAAAGAGTAAGATTTATTGCTATTAAAGTTGAAACAACAGGGTAATACTTTGTATATTGCTTAAAATTTTCCGTTCTACTAAACATGGCTCCACCTCAATTTACAATTATTATACATGCCTTGTTGGAAATAGGTAAAGGAGAAGGTTCACATGATTAAGGGAATTGGCCTCGATATTGTAGAGATTGATCGTATTGCAAAGGCTATGAAACGAACAGATAAATTTAAAGACCGCATTTTAACGATAAATGAAAAAAAAATATTTGATGGTTATTCAGAAACTCGTAAAATAGAATTTTTAGCTGGGCGTTTTGCTGCAAAAGAAGCATTTTCGAAAGCTCTGGGAACAGGGCTTGGGGAACAATGTAAGCTTCATGATATGGAAGTATTAAAAGGAGCGGCAGGCAATCCTGTTTTATATTTTAAGGATGAACTTGTCAATGGATTTGTTAGTATTACGCATTCTAAGCAATACGCAGCTGCTCAAGTAATCTTATTAGAGTAGTACTTAACTTGTCTAAAAGGATTGCATGTAAATTTAAATATATTGCCCTTTCTTCAAATGACATAACTGACAAATACGGTTCATATATTGTCGTAGTGGATTTGAAAGAAGAAAGGGTGAAAGCGTGGGCAACCGTATAGTTAAATGGCTCGTCTTACTTTGTACGATATTACTTCTGTCGGCATGTGGTGCAGCCTCACAGGAAAAAGTGTTGAAGAAAGTGAATGGTAAATGGGCAGAGACGAATGGTTATGAATTAAATGCATCGATGGAAATTAAATCGGGTGGGGAACCAAGAAATTATGATGTAACAGTATGGCACACAAAACCTGATTTCTATCGAGTAGAAGTAGTTGAAAGTGGGAAAGATGTTTCTCAAATGATTGTACGTAATGCTGATGGTGTTTTTGTCGTAACACCGACATTAAACAAAATGTATAAATTCCAAAGTGATTGGCCAAAGAAAAATAGTCAGGCATACTTAATTGGAGCGCTAGCAGAAGATTTAGCAGAAGATAAAAATCTTGTCATGAAAGAAGAAGAAAAAGCATATATATTTGAAGCGGCTACTAGAAATAGCTATAAGAACAGTATGCCACATCAGGTTATAACAGTAGATAAGAAAACTTTATTGCCAACCTCAGTAGTTATTATGAATGATGTGAAAGAAGAGCAAATCAAAATCACATTTAAGAAAATTAAGCTAGGTGTACAACATGCTGCAAAAGAGTATGCAGTTGAGCAATTCACTGATAAAGATAACACGAAAGGTGAACAAGCTAAACCTGCCGAAAAAGAAGGGCAAGAAGATAATGAGGATAAGGAAGCTGTTGGAGCAGAAGTTGAATATCAAGAATTCCAAACACATTATCCTGTTGTAAATTGGGCACAATTAGCGAATGAAAAAGTTGTGCAGGAAAGTGGAATGGAACGAGTAATCTTAACATACGAAGGTGAGAAGGCATTTACTGTTATGCAGCAACCAGTAATGAAGGAAAATTCAATGTTACCTGTATCGTCACCTGGTGATCCAGTTGATTTAGGCTATACAATTGGTGCTATTACAGATACATCAATTAGTTGGGAAAAAGATGGTGTTGAATTCTTTGTAGCATCAAGTAAATTAACGCGAGAAGAAATGATTGAAGTTGCTACATCTATGACGATAAGTAGTATGAAGTAACTTTTCTAGCTACAGCCTTCTGGAATACGGAGGCTGTAGCTTATTGATAATTATAAAGTGAACCTTATAAAGTATAGGCTCATGCGAAAGCTAAAACTTTGTGTGTACAAGCTAAATTGACATACTTTGCAACATGTATGTCCTACATAATGTTTTAATTAAAAATAAAGAGGGTATTCTTATGAAGACACAGCAGTTTTTTCGTCCAACCAAAGCAATAATAGACTTACAAGCAATTCAACAAAATGTAAAAAACTTAAAAGAATTTTTACGACCTAATGTTCAAATTATCGCTGTAGTAAAAGCAAATGCGTATGGTCATGGAGATGTAGCCGTTGCACGGGCAGCTCTTGAAGCTGGTGCCACAGTACTTGCAGTGGCAACGCCCGATGAGGCATTACATATTCGAGCACATTTTGAAGAACCAGACATATTAATATTAGGTGCATCTCCAGTTTCATTTGCTCCTTATGCAGCGCAGCAACGTATTATACTTACGGCATTTGCCGATGATTGGATGCAGCAAGCTGCTTCTCTGTTAGTGGATGAAGCGCTTCCTTTACGACTTCATATAAAAATAGATAGCGGGATGGGTAGAATAGGTATTCGCTCAGAGCAGGAATTATTAGAGCTCTATCAAACAATACAGTCTACAGAGAACATGGAGCTGGATGGAATATTTACACACTTTGCGACAGCTGATGAAGAGGATACGCTACATTTTGATCAACAGGTACAATTTTTTGAGAAATGTTTAGCTGTAATACCTAATAAGCCGCGACTTGTTCATGCATCTAATACAGCAGCCTCATTAGTAAAAGATCCGCATTTACAATATGATGCTGTTAGATTTGGTATTTCAATGTATGGGTTATCACCTTCTGCATATGTGACAAGTATTTTACCTTTTCCTTTGTTACCAGCGTTCTCGCTTGAAAGTGAACTTGTTCATGTAAAGCAAATAAAATCAGGTGATTCAGTTGGCTATGGAGCTACATATGTTGCTCCGACAGATATGTGGATAGGAACAATTCCAATAGGCTATGCAGATGGCGTGATTCGCAAGTTAGGTGGGCAAGAGGTTTTAATTGATGGACAAAGAATGCCGATTGTTGGACGAATTTGTATGGACCAATGTATGGTTGCCCTACCAAAAGCATATGATATAGGTGAGAAGGTAACACTCATTGGTCGACAAGGAAATACTGGAGTATCGATCGATGAATGGGCAACAAAGCTCGAAACAATTAATTATGAAATACCATGCATTATAACAACAAGAGTTCCTAGAATATATCTTTAGTTGTCTTTCATTAGAATTAGTCAAATCTCAATGTAATGTCATGAGCAATGTTCCAAGTTGAATTTGGTAAATAAATTAGCACTGGAGAACTTATTTCTTTTCCAAAACATAGTAATGACTCATATTTGAAAACACATTGCAATAATAATTATTCAGCATATACCTTCGACAACCAACATATTTTTACAATTTGTACTTCAAATTGTCAGATATTTTGTCATTTCATGTCTTTTCAACAATATCTTTCAATGATAGAATGGAAAGTAATGAAAAGTGTATGGTTCCGTTGGAGGTGCTTGCTGTGTACGAGAAAAAGTTAAGAGAAGCTACAATTGCTGTTCAAGACAGACTATTTCTACAAACAAAGGAAGTAATTGAAGGTGAATCTTTTGTGCGTATTTTAGCGCGCAAAAATTTAATGCAGGAGCAACCAAATCAAATACGGGAAGCTATGATTAAAGGATATGTTGAAATGTCTCATATTAATTTAATGATTGCGAGCGAATGCTTGCATGCAGAGTATGAAGCACAACATATGGTGGAGCGTCTCGTTAGCGGGGGATGACACTTTGAATGTAAAACGTGGTGACGTTTTTTTTGCAGACTTATCACCGGTAATAGGTTCTGAACAAGGAGGCACTAGGCCGGTGCTGATTATTCAAAATGATATTGGCAATCGATTTAGTCCGACTGTCATCATCGCAGCTATCACTGCACAGATTCAAAAGGCAAAGTTACCGACACACGTTGAAATCAATGCTGAAAAGTATGGTTTTGAACGTGATTCGGTTATTTTGCTAGAACAAGTGCGAACAATTGATAAGTCAAGATTGACGGATCGTATTACGCAACTTGATCATGCTGTGATGGAAAAAGTTGATGGTGCATTGATGATTAGTTTAGGTCTAGTTAAATTTTGATATACATATGTGTATAGAAGCATCGAGATTATGAAATCTCGATGCTTTTTTGTCTTATATGCTTGAAATGCATCTACTATAATTTGGATTACTGTAGATCTTGTTCAGCAAACGATTTTGCTACGAAAGATGAAGTGCCTGAAATAATTAAGCCAAGGTGTAATTGATAAATGTTACAAAAAGCTTTAAGATATACACAAGATTTTTAATAAAAATAGATTTTTGAAAAAATTCTTAAAAGGTATATGAAAATATACATAGAATATTCCATTTATAGAGGCGATTAATTCAACTTAAATTATGGCAAGCAGGTTGAATAAAAGTGTTAGAGTATAACTCCAAAAGAAGTGGAGGGACAGCAGTGGCATATAGGTCTTCGGTTGAAATTATTACAGAGTGGGATATTGTTGCAGCTAGACAACTGGGGCGCAATGAAGCAAAAGCACTTGGATTTGGCACTGTTGATCAAGCCCGCATCACCACGGCAATTAGTGAATTAGCACGAAATATATATTTATATGCAAGTATAGGCGTCATAGAAATTGAAAGGGTGGAGGCGGATACTGAAAAGAAAATAGTTGTTGTTGCAATAGATCAAGGGCCTGGTATTAAAGATGTTCGTAAAGTAATGGAGGATGGTTATTCCACCTCGGGGGGGCTAGGTGCTGGTTTGCCAGGTGTTAAACGATTGATGGATAGTTTAGATATTCAATCTGTCATTGGAGAGGGAACAACAATAAGAGCGGAAAAATGGTTGCGTTAGGACGTGAAGAAAACTGAAACAATTAGAAGCTCAGTATAAAAAAATATTAGCAGATTATATGGTCAACCAAACAGAAAGAAATTTATATATCGCTCAGAACTTCACACGTCAGTTAATTCAAAAAAATATCTCTCCCGAGGATGTTATTAGCATTCATAAAAATGCTGTAGAACAAATATTTCCGAATCAAATGAACGAATCACAGCCTGCTTATGATTTTTTGATTGAAGTAATGGTGCATTATGGAATGGCACATAGAGAGCATCAAAGTTTACTACAAAAGCAAGCTGAATATGAAATGGAAATGAAAATAGCGACAAACATCCAAAAAACATTATTGAAAACTTATGTGCCGAATATGCAAAATATTGATATAGGTATGATTTCAGTACCTATTCGAAAAATGAACGGCGATTATGTACATTTTTTTCATGATGGAGAAGAATATTTGAGTGTAGCTGTGACAGATGTTGTGGGTAAAGGAGTTCCTGCTGCTTTATGTATGTCGATGGTTAAATATGGACTTGAAACATTGGTATATGCATATAAAGATCCCTCATATGTTTTAGAAGTTATTAATAGGGTAATAGAAAAAGGTGTGGATGACAGTATGTTTGTTTCGATGTTTTATGGTTGCTTAGATGTAGAGCATAACATTTTTTCTTATGCTTCGGCAGGCCATGAACCAGCTTTACATTATAGTGCAAAGAACGATCAGTTCTTTACCTTAGAGGCTAAAGGTTTACTACTGGGTGTATTGTCTGAAACAAACTATATGTTTCATGAAATTGTTTTAGAAGAGAATGATTTGATTATTATGATGACCGACGGTGTGACAGAATTTAGAGTGAAAGAAGAAATAAATTCGCGAGACGTAATCACAACTTTAATAAAAGAAAATAGACATTTATCTGCCCAGCAATTGTGTCAGCTCCTTTATAAGGAAATAGAGAGAGTGCAAAATTTTAAACTATTTGATGATTTTACTGTAGTTATTTTAAAAAAATAGGTTTAAGTTTTAATTGAACAGGGTAAAGAAAATAGTCTAACAAATATGGTGGAGGTGTGCTATATGGACGTAACGATACATTTTAAAGAAATTGATCATAAATTATTTGGCTTTGTTGAGGGTGAGATTGATACGTTTACTGCTTCAGGATTACGAGAGGAATTGGAAGCTGTAAAGATTACAGAGGGTTTAGAAATTGAACTTGATTTATCAAAGGTAAATTACATGGATAGTACAGGGCTTGGGATTTTTGTTGCCTTTTATAAGAGAGCATTACGTGAAAATGGTAAAGTAAAGCTCGTTGGTTTATCGAATAGGTTACAAAGATTATTTGAAATTACTGGTCTTAGTGATTTGATGGATATCGAAACTGATAAAAAGGTGGAATTAAGATAATGAAGGAATTTGACTATATTGAAATTAGAGTTCCTGCTAAACCGCAATTTGTCAGTGTCATTCGATTAACTGTCTCGGGCTTAGCAAGTAGGATTGGCTTTAATTATGATGATATTGAAGATTTGAAAATTGCAGCAAGTGAGGCTGTGACAAATGTTGTTCACCATGCTTATAAAGACGAAGAAGAGGGTGAAATTGTCATTGGGTGTGCGCTGTATGACGATAAAATGGAAATGATGATTGCAGATTACGGCAATAGTTTTAATTTTGAAGAGATTAAATCTAAGATTGGGCCGTATCATCCTGAAGAAAGTATTGCAGGGCTAAGAGAAGGTGGTTTGGGGCTTTATTTAATGGAAACTTTGATGGATGAGGTGATGATTAATAACGATGGTGGCGTAACTGTCTTCATGACAAAGTATGTCACTAGGGAGCAGGTGGAGAAAAATGTCGAAAGAATCACTACATAAATCTTCATCTAAAGAAGATGTACTTAAGTGGATTGAATTGTACCAGTCAACGGAGGATGATGAAGCACAAACCAATTTAGTGATTCATTATCGATATCTAGTTGAATCTATAGCTCGTAAATATTCGAATGGTAAATCTTATTATGATGATATTGTTCAAGTAGGGATGCTGGGATTGTTAGGTGCAATAAGACGTTTTGATCCGAATGTTGGTCGTAGTTTTGAAGCTTTTGCCGTGCCAACAATTGTTGGGGAAATCAAACGTTTTTTACGTGATAAAACATGGGATGTGCATGTGCCTAGACGTATTAAGGAACTTGGGCCGAGGATTAAATCAACGGTGGAGGCGCTGACAATTGAATTGCAGCGTTCTCCATCCATTAAAGATATTGCTGAACGATTAGAAGTAGCAGAAGAAGAGGTACTAGAAGCAATGGAAATGAGCCGTAGTTATCAAGCTCTTTCTATGGACCATTCGATAGAGTCAGACTCAGACGGTAGTACAGTCACGTTATTCGATATTTTGGGCAGGGAAGACGATGGCTATGAAATGACAAATCAACGAATGATTGTTCAAGATGCGCTGGTCGTCTTGAACGAGAGGGAAAAACAAATTATTCAGCTTACATATCTAGAGCAACTTAGTCAAAAAGAAGCTGGAGAACGATTAGGGATTTCTCAAATGCATGTATCGAGGATACAAAGGAAAGCAATAAAGAAATTACAAGAGGCTATTCTAGCAAGTGGCGGTGTTTCGCTCTAATCTTTCGTGGGTGTTTAATGAAAAATACCTTTAAAATGAATGGAAATAGTCTACTCATATTCGTCTGAGTAGACTATTTTTTTGCATTTTTAGTAAAGTGTAATGGTAAAATGAAAAGAAAAAGGTAGTGATGATGTGGAGCAAAAGCAAATGTTACAGCTCATTGCAAAGGATGTAGCAGTCAAACCAGGGCAAGTAGAAGCTGTTATTAACTTATTAGAAGAGGGAAATACGGTACCATTTATTGCGCGCTATCGAAAAGAGGTTACAGGATCACTCGATGAGGTGCAAATTAAAGCTGTAGAAGATCGTTATCACTACATACAGCAACTTGAACAACGAAAAGAAGAAGTTATACGATTAATCCAAGAGCAAGAAAAGCTTACACCAGAATTAGAGCAGGCTATTCTTTCAGCAACAATCTTACAACGTGTTGAGGATTTATATAGACCTTATAAGCAAAAACGACGTACAAAGGCGACGATTGCAAAAGAGAAAGGCTTAGAGCCTCTTGCAGATCTCCTGTTAGCATTTAGTGATGATGCATTAGAGCAATTAGCAACTGACTTTGTGGACAATGAACAAGTTGCTAATACGGAAGAAGCTCTGATAGGAGCTCGAGATATATTAGCAGAACGTTTTGCGGACGATGCCTCTATTCGTGAAAAAATCCGAGCTTATTCATGGAAAGATGGAATTCTTGTGACGTCTGTGAAAAATACAGAAATCGACGAGAAAAATGTTTTTGAAATGTATTACGAATATGAAGAGCCTGTTAGTCGCATTGTACCACACCGTATTTTAGCGATAAACCGAGGAGAGAAAGAAGAAATCTTAAAGGTTTCTATTCATGTGCCGGTGGACCGAGTATTAATGATTATGTGGAAAGAATGGATACCTGCAACTGGTTCGTCTCCTGCTATTGCAGAAGTTAAACTAGCAATCGAGGATTCGTACAAGCGTTTAATTCAGCCTTCAATTGAAAGGGAATTGCGAAACGAGCTTACAGAAAAAGCTGAGGCACAGGCTATTCATATTTTTTCCGAAAATTTACGTAACCTATTGCTTCAGCCACCTATGAAAGGTAAATATGTTTTAGGGGTTGATCCAGCTTACCGTACAGGTTGCAAGCTAGCAGTTGTAGATGAAACTGGGAAAATGCTTGAGGTTACAGCTATTTACCCACATCCACCGAAACCAGATGTAGCAAAATCCAAAGCTATTGTAAAAGGAATTTTGGCAAAGTATCCAATAAGTATAATTGCCATTGGTAATGGTACAGCATCTCGAGAGACAGAACAATTTATCGCGGATGTATTAAATGAGCTTACTACTGACATAGCCTATGTGATTGTCAATGAAGCGGGGGCATCTGTTTATTCAGCGTCTGAAATTGCACGTACAGAATTTCCTGATTTACAGGTTGAACAACGTAGTGCTGTCTCCATTGCACGTCGCTTACAGGACCCTTTATCAGAGTTAGTGAAAATTGAACCAAAAGCTGTGGGTGTAGGTCAGTATCAGCATGATGTTTCTCAAAAAAAATTAAATGAATCACTATCTTTTATAGTAGAAACTGCTGTTAACCAAGTTGGTGTTGATGTAAATACGGCTTCATCATCACTCTTACAATACGTTTCTGGCCTATCAAAAACTGTTGCAGAGAATATCGTAAAGACGCGAGAGGAAAATGGTCAATTTACTACACGTGCGCAATTAAAGAAGATTCCAAGGTTAGGCGCCAAAACGTATGAACAAGCTATTGGTTTCCTACGTGTCCCAGAAGCAAAAAATCCGTTTGATGCTACAGGTATTCATCCTGAGAGCTATGCTCTTGCTGAGCAAATATTAGCAGAGGCTCAAATAGATAAAAAAGAGTTAGGGACACAGAAGGCAGAGGAAGCTATTGCAGCACTAAATATCCAAAAGTTAAGTGATGTGCTTGGAGTAGGAGTTGTGACAATTCAAGATATCGTGGATACTTTAATGAAACCTAGTCGTGACCCACGTGATGCATTCCCACAACCATTGCTTAAGACTGATGTATTAAAAATGGAAGATTTAAAAGTTGGTATGGAATTGCAGGGGACGGTAAGAAATGTAGTAGATTTCGGCGCATTTGTTGACATTGGCGTGAAGCAAGATGGACTTGTGCATATTTCTAAACTCCAAAATAAACGTATTAAGCATCCATTAGAAGTTGTGGCGCTTGGGGATATTGTAACTGTCTGGGTTGAACAAATAGATATAACGAAAGGACGTATCTCTTTAACGATGCTTCCACCTAAAAATCAAGTATTAGTTTGAGTACTAAATTTTTGCCACACTGTCTATACTAAGCAGTGTGGTATTCTTGTTGTTAGAGGTGATTACTATGGACAATCAAGAATTACAAGAGCTTGTTCGTCGCTTATCTTTAGAAAACTTTCAGAGGCCATTTCTGCATCAAGCCTACTTTAATGCGAGATTACGTTCAACGGGAGGACGATATCTTTTACAATCCCATAATATTGAGATTAATCCTAAAGCCTATGAGTTATACGGTTTGGAGGAGATTCAAGGTATTGTTTTACACGAATTATGCCATTATCACCTACATATTGAAGGTAAAGGGTATCAGCATCGAGATAAAGATTTTAGAGAATTATTAAGGAAAGTAGATGCCCCCCGATTTTGTGCAGTTTTACATGTCCCTAAAGCTACAGTTAAAAAACAGCGACGACGCTATACATATACTTGTGTCAATTGCCACCAATTATATATACGGAAAATAAAAATGAATGTTGAAAAGTATTGTTGCAGTAAGTGTTTGGGGAAATTAAAATTATTGGAGTAAAAAAAGTTTAAAAAATAGTTGACGTTTTGTTGAGTTGTCCCTATAATAGTAAAAGTCGACAAGATAACGGCGACAACATAACATGAATTATTCCGAAGTAGCTCAGTTGGTAGTAGCACCTGACTGTTAATCAGGTTGTCGCAGGTTCGAGTCCTGCCTTCGGAGCCATGGCCCCTTGGTCAAGTGGTTAAGACACCGCCCTTTCACGGCGGTAACACGGGTTCGAATCCCGTAGGGGTCATTTTTCATAATTTAATGTAAATAATATTTTGGTCCCGTGGTGTAGCGGTTAACATGCCTGCCTGTCACGCAGGAGATCGCCGGTTCGATCCCGGTCGGGACCGCCACTTATTGGGGTATAGCCAAGCGGTAAGGCAACGGATTTTGATTCCGTCATGCCTAGGTTCGAATCCTAGTACCCCAGCCATTCATTTCTTAATTCGAGCCATTAGCTCAGTTGGTAGAGCATCTGACTTTTAATCAGAGGGTCGAAGGTTCGAGTCCTTCATGGCTCATCTCTTTAAGAAAAAGAGTTGACTTTTCAAATTATCATAGTATAATAAAAAAGTTACTAATCGAATGCGGTCGTGGCGGAACGGCAGACGCGCTAGGTTGAGGGCCTAGTGGGGGCAACCCCGTGGAGGTTCAAGTCCTCTCGGCCGCACCAAGTCAATTAATTTCATATGCGCCCGTAGCTCAATTGGATAGAGCGTCTGACTACGGATCAGAAGGTTGTGGGTTCGACTCCTGCCGGGCGCGCCATTTTTAAGAAAATATATGCGGGTGTAGTTTAATGGTAAAACCTCAGCCTTCCAAGCTGATGTCGTGAGTTCGATTCTCATCACCCGCTCCAAAAAAAGTATTGACAACCTTTTGGTTGTATGATAAATTTAAATAGTTGTCCAAAAGGGTGACAATATGAACCTTGAAAACTGAACAAGCAAAACGTAATCAATAAAGTTTTAAGTAGCTAGCTTCGGTTAGTGAACAAAACAAAAATTTTGGACATCAAACATGATGCCAGCAAAACAATTTGAGCTAATCAAATTTCTTTTATGGAGAGTTTGATCCTGGCTCAGGACGAACGCTGGCGGCGTGCCTAATACATGCAAGTCGAGCGAACAGAAAAGGAGCTTGCTCCTTTGACGTTAGCGGCGGACGGGTGAGTAACACGTGGGCAACCTACCCTATAGTTTGGGATAACTCCGGGAAACCGGGGCTAATACCGAATAATCTCTTTTACTTCATGGTGAAAGACTGAAAGACGGCATCTCGCTGTCGCTATAGGATGGGCCCGCGGCGCATTAGCTAGTTGGTGAGGTAACGGCTCACCAAGGCGACGATGCGTAGCCGACCTGAGAGGGTGATCGGCCACACTGGGACTGAGACACGGCCCAGACT
>NZ_JAENHX010000005.1:0-274036 GCF_016757845.1 Lysinibacillus sp. HST-98 | reverse complement strand
AATTCTTGAACTAAACTGCCCCGTTAGTTTAAGTGAAAAGCTTCAAAATCTTTTACTCAATAATTCAACAATAATATCCAATTTTATTGAAAAGGTTTATCAATAATCTGGCCCTTTAATTAAAAAAGCGCTGATTCTTGTTCCAGAATCGCGCCCGATTGTGGAAGATTATAAGCATAATTCTTGCTAAACTAAAGCATCCCGTTAGTTCAACAGCAAAAGTTTATTAATTCTTTATTTTCCTTTATGTAAAAACTTCAAATAAAGCAAGAAGGAAAATATCAATACTATTGCATAAAACCAAATTGAACGATACCAAGCATTTTTAAATTCCACCCAAAAACCCCTTCCACCTAGTTCTGGAGGCAAAGCTGAATAAATTGAAACTTCAATATATAGCATTAAACTGAAAAATAAGAATAAAGGAAGAAAAAATACCCACACCAAAAGATTGGATTTCATAAAAGTCCCCTTTCTATTTCACAAAACTATTAATAACAGTAGAGAATTTATAAGTTTAACGTTTGTATTTAGATGAAAGTTCCAATATAAAAAAGAGATGGTACTTCAACTAACCTGCACCATTAGTTTAAGTAATCTTCACAATCTTCGCGTCCAATAATTATTGTATTTTATTCTATTAAATGGCCCGTTTGTTGACAAAAAAATCCTGCATTTCAACACAGGATTTTTTTATCAAACTTAATATGAATGATCAATCTTTGTTTTTAACGATTAGTCATTTTTATAAAACTACACTATAGGGATAGTGGTTATTTTATTGTACCTAATTTTATGGACTGCTCAAATTCGCAGTTTTGGATGTTTTTTATCAATCCGTATTGCGTTATGCTAAGACCGTTCATTTATTAGCAAGGAGGGGGAGTGCTACTTCTGTTTAGTTCAGGTAGATTGACATTTTATTAGATAGCGACAAGTAAAGCGTTACTTCGAATCAAGCAAATTGAAATTTATGGAATGACACATTACATAAAGAGGGCTAATGACAATAGGAAAACGACATTCCACAAAGGAAGGAAACAGTCCTTAAAGGACGAGAATACGTGATGAATTCCTAGTATGAAGAAGGGATTAAAATAATTTGTAGAAAGGTAGGAAAGTGTATGAACTCAACATCCGTTTCACTGAATGTGCGTGATTTCCTGTCGCCCACCATCGCTGCTTTTATATCTGTCTTAGTTAACTATGGGGGCACTTTTATCTTGGTGTTTCAGGCTGCCAAGGTTGCTGGTCTAAGTCCAGAAATGACTGCATCATGGATATGGTCGATTTCCATTGGTGTGGGGGTAACGGGTATCTGGCTAAGTTACCGATACCGTGAACCCATTATTACAGCTTGGTCAACACCAGGCGTAGCGTTTCTTGTTTCGGCTTTAGCGGTTACCCCGTATGCTGAAGCCATTGGTGCTTATATTATTTCTGCAATAGCATTTGTTTTGTTAGGTTTATCAGGCATGTTTGAACGTTTTGTCCAACTCATTCCGCCAGGCATTGCTTCAGGTTTACTGGCAGGTATTTTATTACAATTTGGTATTTCAGCCTTTGGTGGTGCGAAAGTGGAACCTTTACTTGTCATCGTCCTGTTTACTACGTATATCGTATTAAGAAGGTTTACATCTCGCTATGCAATTGTCGGTATGCTAGTCATTGGCTTGATTTATTTAATAAGTATGGGGCAGGTAGATTTCAGCCATATCGAGTTAGCCTTCGCGTCTCCTGTATTTGTTGCGCCAACGTTTTCTCTACATGCATTATTGGGTGTCGCTTTGCCGCTTTTTATTATTACCTTAACAGGACAGTACATGCCAGGCATGCTAGTGTTGCGAAATGATGGATTTAAAACGAGTGCCAATCCGATTTTGATTGTAACAGGATTGGGATCACTCCTGACAGCCCCCTTTGGATCACATGCTTTTAACGTAGCAGCAATTACAGCAGCCATCTGTACGGGGAAGGACGCTCATGAGGATTCAAGAAAACGTTATATTGCAGGTATTGTCTGTGGCATTTTTTATATAATTGTCGGTATTTTTGGGGTAACATTGGCTGCATTGTTTTTAATTCTCCCAGCTACGTTCATTGCAACATTAGCGGGATTAGCGTTGCTAGGCACAATTGGAAGTAGCCTTGCCAATGCATTAACAAATCCAATTGGGCGTGAAACAGCACTCATTACTTTTTTGGCAACAGCTGCAAATGTTACTTTACTTGGAGTTGGCGGGGCATTTTGGGGGCTTGTAGCAGGTTTGGGCGCACATTTATTAATGAATGTTCCATTGCTCAGAAAACAGCAAAGCATAAATGAGGGACAACAAATTAGACAAAGATAATATCACTACGAAAGGTGGTTTTTAACATCGATACGACGAAATCAATAGAAGCCTTCGAAATAGCAAAAAAACTTATGCCTGGTGGGGTAAATAGCCCAGTGAGAGCATTTCAATCAGTTGGGATGGAGCCAATTTTTATGAGTCATGGGAAAGGCTCAAACATATATGATATTGATGGCAATCGCTATATAGATTATGTGCTATCTTGGGGCCCATTAATTCATGGACATGCAGATAAGGAGGTTTCAGATGCACTTCTTGAAGCCATCCAGAGGGGGACAAGTTTTGGATTGCCAACTTTACAAGAAAATAAGCTAGCCACATTAATATCTACTCGCCTACCTTCCATAGAAAAGATTCGAATGGTTAATTCGGGTACAGAAGCGACAATGAGCGCCATTAGACTAGCTAGAGGCTTTACTGGCAAAGACATCATTGTGAAATTTGATGGAAACTATCATGGGCACAGTGATCATCTATTAGTAAAGGCAGGCTCAGGAATTGCTACATTCAGCCTTCCTGATAGTCTGGGTGTACCTTTAGAGATTACTAAGCATACAATCTCCATTCCTTATAATAATATCGAAGTCCTGAAAACGATATTTGATAAATATGGCTCACAAATTGCAGCAGTTATCGTAGAACCGTTTGCAGGCAATATGGCGGGAATACCAGCTAACCCTGAATTTCTTCAAGCAATACGTTCTTTCACTACAAAATATGGTGGCCTATTTATACTCGATGAGGTCATGACTGGTTTTCGTATAGATTACCACTCTGCTCAAGGGCTTTATAACATAAAACCAGACTTAACATGTTTAGGAAAGATCATTGGTGGAGGAATGCCTGTTGGGGCATATGGTGGAAGAAAAGAAATCATGAATCACATTGCACCTGAAGGTAGTATTTATCAGGCTGGAACCTTATCGGGTAATCCAATCGCTATGGTAGCGGGGTATACCACAATCAATAAATTAAATCATAACAGTTATTCGTATATCGAAGCGTTAGCAGATCGGCTTATACAAGGCTTATCAAAAGTAGCTCATAACAACCATATTCCACTTAAAACAACGAAAGCTGGGACAATGATTGGCTACGCATTCATCGATCATCCCTTACAAAATTTTGATGATGCTCAAAAAATAGATGCTGAGATGTTTCGCCGTTTTTATAAAGAAATGCTAAAACAGGGTATACTTCTACCTCCTTCTCAATATGAAAGCATATTTATCTCGACTGCTCATTCCATACATGATATTGATAGAACGATTCATGCTGCAGATGTAGCCTTTAAAAGGATGTTATCATGTAATTAGATGATGCAAGGTGTACTACAAACATCCTATATCTATAAAATGATCGATTTGATAGTATAATACTTATTGACTGTACAAAACGATTAATTTTCGCATATTTTAACAATCTCTATTCTAACTGGAAGTGAATTGAATGTTACAAGTTAACCGAGACGATAAAAATCCTATATGGCAACAGTTACTTGACCAAGCTATTCATCATATTACAACAGGCAAATGGCCACCAGGGGAGTTACTTCCTCCATCCCGAGAACTCGCCTTATTAGTAGGTGTTTCTCGCTCAACTATACAAATTGTTTATGAGGAATTATTTAGTCGAGGGTATACCGTGACAAATTGGCGTGGAGGAACAAGAGTAAGTGAATGGGGATTTAAAACCAACTTGGCAGATGAGGTGATTCCTCAAGGACCATCTACGCCAACATTACCTTTATTAAACGTGGCAGTTGATGAATTAAACAGTTGGTTTAGAGGCAAAGAAAATGGAAACGTCGCAATCGATTTTTGTCCTCATGAGCCGTATTTGGACGAGCATTTCCGAAAAACTTGGCGACAATCGTTTTTACAGGCTTCAGCAGAAACAGATCTGACCAATTGGGGCTATGGCGATGCCTACGGTTTCACACCGCTCCGTGAACAGATTCAACGTTACCTGACATTTGAAAGAGGTGTTCATGTAGAGATTGACCAAATCATCTTAACCTCTGGCGCGCAGCATAGCATCGATCTGATTGCCCAAGCCCTTCTAAAAGAAGGAGAAACGGTTTCTGTTGAAGATCCGGGCTTTCCTGCAGCCTGGATGACCATGAAATATAGGCGTATGAATGTTGTCGCTGTGCCCGTGGATGAGTATGGCGTACAAGTAGAGCAGATTGATCCACAAACCAAGCTTATTTTTGTTACGCCTTCTCACCAATGTGCAGTGGGTGTCATAATGTCTGAGCCACGCAAACAACAATTGCTGCAAAAATCTGCGAAAAATCAATTTTGGATTGTAGAAGATGATTATGATGGTGAATTTAGGTATCGAGGTGGCCCGCTTCCTACTTTGTTTAGCCAACAACCCCACAACACATTATATATGATGAGTTTTTCTAAAATGGTTGCTCCTGGCATACGAATATCGGCAGTTATCGGCCCAAAAGATGCCATTCGCCAGCTTGCGCAAGTACAACAATTAACCTATCGGCATCTTCCCATTATGGAGCAATTAACGCTTGCTCATTTTATTGAGCACGGTCATTTTATGCGTCATATGAGGAGAGCTAGAAATGTCTATCGACGTAGACATGAAGCGATGACAAAGGCAATCATGGCAACAGGACTAGCCGAACGTTTCAAGCTAAGTGGCATTGAAACGGGTTTGCATATGCTTCTTGAAGCGGAAGAATCGTTTGATGAAGAAGCAATGACGAACCTCGCACTCGAAAATGGGATACGTGTTTATCCACTTAGCAAGTATTGCTTAGAAAATAATCGGAAAGGATGGGTACTAGGCTTTGCTAAAATTGATGAGCTAGCCATTGAGGAAGGCATTTTTCGTCTTGCAAAGATTCTCTTGCAAGAAACGTAATCATTAGCCGGGCATAAAGGGAATTGGAGGTTGCGATACTATGCCATACATTCATGAGTTTGGGATCATTGCTTGTATAGAAAAAGACAAGGAGTATGCTGCTTATGAACCTGAAAAATACAATTGCATCGGTGTAGATGGTGACCTCTTTGATGAACTGCTTTCAAAGAATTTTGGCAAAAAAATACATCACCTCGAAACTTTTGCACACAACACAAATAGGCCATTTAAAAGTCTCGCCTATTGGGGGATAACCTTGATACCACCGAGCTCCCATAAACAATTTTTAAATATGGTGAGTGAAGCCAATGTCGAATACCAATCTGCAGAACTTGAAGAATTAATCAAAAAAATAGCTGAAGCAATAAAGCAAGATAAATGGATGATTCATTATGGTGTTTAATGTTTACCAATACATACAGGTTAGGGGAAGAGGCGATTGTTCAATTAGAGCAATCGCTTCTTACTATTAATGGGGAGATGTGTTGAAATGACAGTTTCCTAAAAAGTTTCAAAAATTTTGAACGAAATGCAACAAGGTTGAGTCTAATGAGAGAAGGAGGCGAAAAAGGATGAAATTTGAATTAGAGCAGCGTGCTATACGTGGAGATCAAGAAGCGATACTTTCATTGATTGAAATGGATGAGGATATTTTATATCGCATGGCCTTTACATATATGAAAAATGAGCAAGATGCTATGGACGTGATGCAGGAGCTTGTTTACAAGGCACTCAAAAAAATGCATACCGTACAACAGCACGAATATGCCAGAACATGGCTTGTGCGTGTCTTAATCAATTGTTGTAAAGACCATTTACGAAAACGTCCACCGACTGTTCAGATTGAGGAACACCACCTATCTGAATGGGTCATCTACTCAGATATGGAGAAATTATTGGAACATTTATCTTTATCGGAGCAGCAACTCGTCTATATGAAATATTTCCAGCAACTAAAAAACAAAGAAATTGCCGAGCTCAATCAAATTCCTGAGGGTACTGTAAAATCGAAGCTTCATCACATTTTAAAGAAGCTTAGAAGCTTTGCTAGAGAAAAGGAGGACTGGCTATGAGTAAATCATTAATTGACGTTCCAAAGGAGAAACTGCAACAAGTTCGCATGGACATGTTTCGGAAAGTTCAACGAGAAAAAAGAAGAAAGAAGCGCATTGTTTCGGTTGCATGCATCTCCATGCTTTGCCTAAGCCTTCTCTTTTCAATTCGCGTCTCGCCAACGATTGCTAGCCAAGTTGCCAAAATACCTGGCTTTCAAGCAATTGTCACAGCGATTGCAATAGATAAAGGAATAAAAGATATTGTAGATCATGAATACTATGAAGAAATCAATGTGACGCAATCTAGAAAAGGTCTAGCACTTACATTGCAGGGCGTGATTGCCGATAATTTAGGATTTGTCCTGTTCTATGACGCTGATGCCTCATTTGATATTTCAAAATTAAATTTAGAGAAAGTTCAATTGTTTCAAGGAGATGAGGAGATTGAATGCGGCTGTACGTTTACCATGAATGCAAGCAATCAAACATACATCTCTTCAACAGTGAAATATAGTTTTTTAAAGCCTATCGCCTATACTTCCAAGGATTTTAAAGCAGTTTTTCACTTTCAGGATGAAGAGAAAGGTAACATTGAAATATCTTTACCGTTTTCACTGAAAAACGAGATTGCAAAGGAGAAAATTTTTACTGCCAATCGTACGATCGATGTCAATGGGCAGCAATTTACAATTACACAAATTCGCCGTTCGCCACTAAAAGTGGCACTCGATATTGAGGTAGCCAAAGATAATACAATGCAACTATTAGCGCTCGATGATGTTGCCATCATGACAGAAAGCGGTGAACGTAGAGATAGTATTAGAAATGACATTTCAACAGACGGGAATATTCGCGATGGCAAATTTACGCTCTATTTGCAAAGTAATTATTTCGATGATCCAGCGTCATTGACGGTTATGATTGGCGCCGTTCAAGCTGTGCCAAAGGGTGAGGATTTTATCGAAGTTGATTTTGGCACAAAAGAGATACTTACGAAGCCTCCTTATTTTAAGGGGGACATTTCAATAGTGCAGCAAAGTGTAGCAGTTAAGATGAATAAAAATAATGAAGGCAAATTATTAAAGCTCTCTGACGCCATAAAAGAAGATGGCACGCCATTAGAATTCAAAAGTTTGACCATTTCACGAGACGAGCAGTATGTAGTGGAGACATCACAATTTGAAGAATATAATGGAAAAGCTAAGCTATATTTAAACTATTACCCTCATCCGATTGGGGAAAATATTGAAGTAAGCATTCCATTGCAATAAAAAGCAGCAGCTGTTCAAAAAGACGCACCTTTTTGAATAGCTGCTTTGCTTTATTTCACAAGAAATATATTATCAAAACATCTACTTACTGAACTAAAGAGATGCTGTCCTTAAAGTATCGAGTAGAATTTTTTTTCTAGTTAAAATAGTGATGCTATTTAGTTGAAGAAGGAATTTTAATAAATAAAAAGAAGAATTAGGTATAGTAAAAATTCTTATTAGATGGGGTGTACGCAATGCAACCAATACATATCGATGAAATTCCAAGTGAAATTAAAGAATATCTTAACAAGATTCATTCTATAAAGTTTCCACGGCAAGGTTACACCTCCGATGTTGGATTAATTGAAAATAATAAAGGGGTTTATGCATTGAAAAGGACAAAGGGAGAATTATTTTGTTCTTGGTTGAATAGAGAAGTATCTGTATTAAACTGTTTGACTGATCAAGCCAAACTACCTGTTCCAAAAGTAAAGAAATTTGTTGAACAAAATAACAAAAGGGACTCCTGGGCTCTCCTTGAGTTTTTAGAGGGGGAAACACTAAGGACTGCTTTATTCAGCGAGAAAAATAAAGCGAAGCGGCAAGAAATGATATTTAATTTTGGTGCACTCCTATTTCAAATCCATACAACCCCATGTCCAAAAGAGTTAATTTGTGAACAAAAATGGATTGACCATATGCTAAATCAAGCTGAATATAATCTGAAAAATTATAAAGTAGATGGAAATGAGAAATTATTAGAATATATTAAAACAAATAAACCTAACTTGTATAAACAAACTTTTATTCACGGAGACTTTACAATTGATAATGTTTTAGTTTCCAACGGAGTCATCACAGGAGTAATTGATTGGGGAAGCGGAGCTTATGGTGACCCAAGGTATGACGTATCATTGGCTATACGCCCAAAACCCAATGCTTTTGAACATGAAATAGATAAAGTCATATTTTTTGAAGGGTACGGGGAAAAGATTATTGATGATAACGTATATGATTATTTTGTAAATGGATTATATGAATTTTTTTAATGTTTTGTTATTTAACTAGCTAGGTGCTTTCCTTCAAGTATGGAGTAGAGCCCTTTTCTATTCAAGCTAACGGTGCTGGTTAATTTAATTTATGTTAGTAGGTAGTATGAATGGCATAACTAAAATTTTAGTTATCAACTAACAAGAAGCTTGTGGAAGGAAGTTTGCGAATGTGCTTAAAAACACTTGGAAAGGAATATTTATCATGTACGTATTCATGTTGCTTATTTTTGTAGTGATTAAGGTCGATGGAAATATAATGACCTTCATCAATACTATACAAATAAATCATGAGGAACAAGTGCAAACCTAGTTCCTTTTAGAACAATTGGTGCTAATCTAAGCGATTTATAAAATGGTGTTTAATCATTCCTTTTATATCTATTCAAAAAGGGATCGCGTTAGCTAAAAAATCATCAATGCAAGATTTTCATGATTTAGCTGAAAGGCTAGAGAACAAGAGTAATTAAACGAAAGCTTCTTCAACTAATAAGGGCAATTATTCAAATATTGTATTAATACTGGCTATTTTAGTTACGATCATTAAAAATATACTCGTAGTAGCTTTGAACATCGCCATTTAGGGAACTGGCTTCAAAGAGTTTACACTTTACAGCAGGGTGACTATAAAGGAGATATTGTACCCAAAATGGATTATGAATACGAGCTTTTTAAAATCACTGCTACACTTCTTGAAAATAAGGATCATTCAATCAATAACATCGACTTTTTACAATCCAAAATAGGAGATTTTTGGTCCTCAACTGATATTTTCCTCCTTAAAGGCATGGGCTATTGTATAATTCATCGTAATGAGATTGTGAGTACATGTATTTCAGGCATTGTTGCTGCAAATGTACATGGCATAGATATCGAAACTATAGAGACTCACCAAGGAAAAAAACTAGCTCAAACACTCGCATACGATTATGTTCAAGAATGTTTAAAGAATAATTGGATTGCCTATTGGGATTGTATGGATATGAACAAGTCTTCTGTTGCAGTTGCAGAAAAGATAAGATTCAGGAATATGTTTAATTATACTGGCTATGAATTTTCGCTTTAACTTATGTGGAACATGGCAAACAAGCCATTTTAAATAGTTGATCATTTTAAGGACTGTTAAAAGCAGTCCTTTTACTTATGTCGTTTATGGAATGTACCAGTAACATAAATATCTGTTTTAGAAGCAGTCCATTAGATAATTACTATACAAAATTTAAATCTATAAATACCTAACATGAAAATAAGAAGAAAGATACTTTCAATCGTTAAATAGTTTAGTAATTTAAAAGTAACTAAATTTTATATTTTCATATTATTTATTTGCTATTCATCCAACAAGTAGCAACCTTTTTATTCGTACTATTCATAACCTTCAAAATACAAAAAATTGAAAAAATATCCACTAAGCATTATCATAGTATTCTAAAGACTATCACAATAAAAAGCGAGGAGGATGCCAGTGTTAAGAGCATTAAAAGTAGGTTTAGTGATAGAGCGAGCAAATCGAAGAAATTTAGTTGCACTAATTGCTGTTGTCATGATCGTTTTTGGCTTTATGTTTTATATAAAGGCACAAGCCGTTGGTAATCAGCTTATTGAGAAAAAGGGTGATTATTATTCAACACAGGCGATACTATCAAAGTTTCAAGTGAAGGATGCCTCGGAAACAGGTGATGGCAGCGACATATTTAAAAATTTAACGAAGCAAAAAAGTAAGATTGCATTGCAAATAGCCACATTAACGATGGACAGACAATCCATGTATTATGAGGCTTCACTTCAGCTTGCTGAATTAAGACAAGAGGCATTCCAATTAGAAGGATACAATGACATCGCAGAATTATTACCCTCTAAATTACAAAATTCGATGGACTATCTTTATTTTAAATGGATGAATGATGCGGGAAGGGATAAAATAACCGACTTATTTCAATACATACCTTTCTTATTATTTTTCTTTAGTTACGTAGGTGCAGGCTGGTACATATTTATTAGCTTCCAAACAAGTTCTATTTTGCTAGATGATTTTGAGCATTCTAGTTTAATTCAAGGCTTTCCTGTTCGTTTTGATTTCTATATTTTATCCAAATGTATGATTTCTTTGTTCACCATCATCACAAGCTTTTTACTCATTTTTATTTGCGCTAGTCCATTTTGGGTATTAAATGGACTTGGAAACCCACTAGATCCAGTAGGAATATACGTAGGAGATGCTGTATTAATCTCTTCCATCCAATATATCGCGATGAGCCTTGGCTATATGTTCGTCATTTCCATTTTCGTCATGCTGCTGTCGATTATCTTGAATGTGTTACTGAAAAATATGTATCTAACATTATTCGTGCACTTTATCTTGTTCTTTTTACCGATGATTTTCCCATCTTTAATTAGTGTATTTCCCTATAATCCTTTCAATTTCATGAACTTCAATGATATTTTAAGAGGCGTACCAGTAGATTTAGCACAGCCTGTTGATATTACGATGAATCTAGGATTAATCATATTGCTTATCTGTATTATTTTAATGTTATTCGCTATTAAAACGTTTTTCTCAACAGGAAAAATCAAAAGGGCATAGGGGAGGTACTCATTAGCATGTGGAGTTATTTCAAATTTGAATTCAAACAATTTTTTACGAATAAGAAAAACTTAGCTATCTATTTTTTGCTTGCTTTTGCAACCTTCTTTTATGTGTTTAAAATAGCACATGCATATGATCCGATTGAACAAGTCGAATATGAAGAAATTGAGGCTCGCTATTTAACACGGCAGGAATTTTTAGATTCGATGGAGGGGCAAAACATATATAGACTACATCCGGCCATCATCTTTGCAATTGAGATATTTCAGCAAATTAATCCAATAGATAAAGCGAGATTAGAAGCATTAGATGAAGGGAATCTAAAAAAATATGCAGAGGTAACTCGTGATTGGTATTACTTTACGAATGCGATTACATACAAAAGTGATTCATTCTCCTATAACTCAAAGTATTTTATAAAAAATAATGATTATGCAGAAGATGATGCCTTTTATGCTTATTTAGAGCAGGCAGCCCGTTATGATACGTATGCGAACGCAAATTATGAATTATCAATGGAAATTTTCGAACAGCGGACAGCCCTTCAAACGTTCGAGCGTTTATTAAAGGGATTACTACCTGTTATTTTAATTGTGTGTGTACTACTTTTAGCTATTGATATCGTGACAAAAGATCGGCGTCATCCATCTATTATCAAAGGATTTCCTATTAGCGATTGGAAAAAGCTATTGATGAAAATGATCGTTGCACTACTAGGTAGCTTCGTATTATTTGTACCACTTTTTGCTGGGTTCATTATTATAGGCTTACAATCCGGCTTTGGAAATTTCAATTTACCATCACCCATGTATGCTCCTCATCTCGATTGGCGTCAGGAGGGTAAATTTGAACCGATGACTTTAGGGATGTTTTTAGGACAAACCCTCATTTTGCTTTTTACTTGGTTCTTTGTCATTATCAACGTTGTACTATTGTGCAGTATCCTATTCCGTAACGAGATGATGAATTTTGCCATAGGTTTACTCCTTATTTTTGGCGAAAAGTTTTATTTCAGCCGATATGTTGGTTACTTTTGGGATATTCAAATTTACCCAACTTCTTACATTCAAGTGGGACAAATTGTTTCAAAACAACGAAATTTTTATTATATGAACGATTTTTTAGATTTCAATTTAGGATTACAGTTGCTACTTGTCTTAGCTGTAGTCGTCATTTTATTCATGCTGCTTACTGTTATGAATAGACGTTATAAGCTAATTAAATAGGGGGGACACAGGTGATTGATATTCAAAATATTACTGTGCAATTTGCGGAAAATAAAGTGTTAAATGATATTTCAATGACATTTGAGCAAGGTGAAATGATTGGACTTGTTGCACCAAATGGAACAGGAAAATCCACATTTATGAATGTGTTGATGAATTATATAAAGCCTATGAAAGGGAAAGTAGTATTTAAAGATGGACTATGCTACTCGAATAAATCAAATGAAGTAAAAATTCATAGTTTTGTGTCGATGATGCCAGACCAAAGTGACTTGTATAATCACTTAAGCGGGCGTGAACATTTAAAAATGTTTGCAACCATGTGGCAATCCGATTTAAAACTTATAGATGAAACCATTGAAATATTAAATATGGGGCATTATGTAAATAAAAAAACAGGCACATATTCTCTGGGTATGCGCCAGCGCCTTTGCTTTGCTATGCAAATAGTTACGAATACGGACATTATGATGATGGATGAGGTGATGAACGGTCTTGATCCAAATAATGTAGAAATTATTTCGAAGATATTAGTAAAGAAAAAGGCGGAGGGGAAGGTGATTATTATTGCCTCGCATTTACTAGACAATTTAGAGAAATATGCAGATCGAATTTTCTTGTTTAACGAAGGAAAACTAGTGGATACGAACCAAATAATAGAAGGCTTCAGTCAAGCCCATATTAAAACGATTCGTGTGAACAACATGACGAGTACAACTGAAAAACAACTGTACGAGCTGTTTCCAAACATAAAGCTTCAAACACTTACAAATGGAATAACATTAATTCATTTACCAAGCTCTGAAGCCGCTATATTAAGTTCGCTTACATCATTTTTAGTGGAGAGAAATGTAGTGGATTTTGCATTTGGAAAAGTGACATTAAATGATTTGTATTCTATGTATTATCATGAGTATAAAAATGTGACCTAGTTTTTTTGAATCCTATGCTAGATGATGTGGGAAGGTGTAATCGTTACACATTCTCAATAGAACGAATGGATGCAGGAATTAATCAACAGAAGCTTTTATGATTTTGCATCCATTCGTTATGACAAGCATAGGGGAGGAAATAATCACATAGTGCTTTCTACGATGGCTTTCATTCAAAATCATGGAGTTGCTACCCGCAGCTCTTTTTTAATGGGGCCTATAGGGATATTTGATTGAAATAGAGCGCTTTGAATTGAGTATAGAAAAGGAGGAGGAATGAAAATTGATGATGATTACTGAAAATATGATGGGGCAACGCTATTAACATCTTATTGATATACTAGCGAAACGATGTAACCGCTTTGCCTTTGTTGAGAACAGACAATTGATGGAAAATGAAGAATTACGGTTAGCGGCTGTTGATGGGCTATTGACTCCTATTAAAAGTCAGCTTATCGAAAGAAAGGTTCAAAATGAATGGGAGACGACAACGCTTGGCGAAAATACGGCATTTGTTTATTATTTTCTATTAAACGATACGACTGCTCAATTTTTGAAGGAGCGTAGCGACTCACTTTTTGGTTGGATTACGCCAGAATTACCAAAGGATTTAATGTTTTATGAAGATAAACAATGTTTACTAGCAGCGTGTTCGCATGAAGGTTTTTTCTGGGTGAATAAAAAAGTATGGGACTGTTTTTTATGAAGCTAAAGATGTCGCTTATTTGATTTTTTGTATGGGCAATTCTTGTTACTTTATAAAATAAAAAAAAGGGGGAGTACTTTATGTTATTTATAACGTTGTTTGTTATACCAGTCTTAGGAGTTTTACATTTTTTAAATTTCACTACTTTTTTAAAAAAACTAATAAATGGAAAAAATACGTATAACCAAAATGTACTAGGAGCAGTTTTAACCTTTATGCTGATCTTTACAATAATGTACTGCTTTATTGGAACCCATTAACGGCTTAACGAGAAATTTTTAAAGTAAAGCCATCTAACATGGAAAAACCAACAAGAAAGCAACTTCTTTAAAAGTAGTTGCTTTCTTGTTGTTAGTCATTCATAAATATCTCTTCTAACGAAGGTCGATTTGTTTGAATATCAAAAATGTCTGTATCAAATTTACATATGGAATGCACAATGCTAGCAATAATATGCTATTGCTATTGTGCTAGTATCCCTTCCTTTGATTTACTATTTTATTAAGCCTAGGAAGAGATTCAATGATTTTTTACAATTAAAAAAATCTAACCATTCAGAAGAGTAAGCTAAGAGCGCCAGTCCTATCATTGTAGATATAGGGCTAGGCGCTTATTTCTATAAATTTTATAGAAGTAACATCTGATTTTTTTCTTATGACTAACTATAAATAATTAATTTTGAACTTTTACTGCATTTTATGGATTGAGGATCAAGCATCAAAATTGAGTTTCAAGTCCATCATGTAAGATCAAACTCCTTTAAGCTGCCAACGACGTCCAACCAGGCAGTTTTATAAATTCAAAGTAGTGAAACGAAAGGTAGCAAAAGAAAGCATCGCCTACATTATGGGCTTAATCGGCAACTTTATTGGTGAGGAAATCTAAAGATGCTGCAAGTACACTTCATTTTTTACCATTTTCTGACATAAGACTCCACTTCAAGGAACGTGAAGGGTGTAGCCCAGTGAGTAAGAAGAGATGAATGTCCTAGGCGTTAGCCTGAATTGTCGCATAATTAGGATGTATGTTCTATAACAAACTTGTGCAGCTTGCTCTTAAAAAACTGAAAAGTTGTAACAGGAAAGTTTGTTTGTTAACGTAAAATCTTTAACGTTCAACTAGCTTCAACTAGCCTAAAAGGGAAAACCAAGCCAGTATGACTGCAACTATGACATAAAATTATGTTATAAAGTTCTACTCTTTAAACTAGGATACTGGAAGAGCAATAAGAAAAAGTAAGGCACTCAATAAAATAAAGTTGAGAATACTTGGCAGAACAAAATTTAATCCTGTATATATACCTCCTATGTTCATACCTGAATAACGGAAAAAATTAAACAGTCCTTAGGCAGCTCCTCTATGTTCACTATAACAGTGGGGGAGCAAATCCCATTGTTAAACCATTAATCTTATTTTCCTTACAGTTATCCTTATATGCTCTTAAAACATGAACAATATCCAATTGATTAAGATCCGAATAATCCGCATTTTGATATTTATATACCGATTGTAAATAATGTTTTCTTATTAATCGGCGTGAGTGTGATAGATTACACGTATTAAATGATTAAAAGAATCCGTTTTGATATATCTTTTATCAAAACGGTTTCCTTTTTCCTAGTTGTAATGATTCAATAGAGAACACGCCATAAATAGAAGGTAGCGTAGGATTCCCAGTTTTTCCATGGTTCGGATAGCTCTAAGATTTCCTCTTTGGTAGGCTTTCGGTTCATATTACGTAATGATTTTATTGAATTAATCAGACCCACATCATCGATTGGAAAAGCTGTCTGAAACCTTAGGCAACGCATTAGCACGTAGTTGGCTGTCCAAGGTCCGATTCCTCGTATTTTGATTAAGCTTTTTTCTGCCTCTTTAAAATCCATTTTCTTTAATTGTTCCTTCGATAAATCTCCGTTTGCCATTAGTCTTGCAATGCCAATAATATATTCACTTTTTTTTACTGTCATTTTAATAGCTGCTAGGTCAGTAGGTGTTAACTGTGCAATTCGTTCGTACGGAGGGAATACCCAATACTTTTTAACATTCCATTCGATAGAATCGCCAAAGCTTTCTACAAATTGTCTCTTTAAAGAGTAGGCAAAGGCAAGGTTAATTTGTTGCCCTAAAACGCCCCAGCATAATGCTTCAAATAAATCGGGAATGCCGATAACTCGTAATCCAGAGAATTTTTGCGCAGGTATTTGAAGTAATGGATCTGAATTTGCCATTTCATAAAATGGTGTTAAATCGTTATCAAGATCAAACCATTCATGAATATATGTGACAATTTTTTCCTGTTCCCACTTCTCAATAGGTCTAGAATCATTTAGGAATTGAACAACCATTTGTTGATTATCAATTACGCTTATCTGTACTAAAGACTGCATTTCTCCAATGGCTATCACTTTTATGATGATATCGTTCTCTATTTCATACATGCATTCATTTTTTTCTCTTGTTAAATAGCCTAGATTCGCATTCATATCAAAATTTTCTGGTAAGGTAATGATCATCACATCATCAACGTCATGCCATATCACTTTTTCATTCTCCTTTACAACATACACAGTTTGTTAGTTTACTTTACCATAAAAGTAGCTTTACTCATTTTGTTATCTTGCTATTCCATTCTAAACGCCTTATTTTTTTCTATTGATGAGGTTATAGTGTTAGTTATTAAGAAGGCTAAGGAGGGAATAAAAATGGTCCAAGATATTCAAACACGTGTTGGCAGCTTAGAGTGGGATTCCATTCAACATGAACTAGATAAGCAAGGATTTGCAAAGCTTCCAGTAATCTTAACAAAAGAGGAATGTGAATTCTTAATAGGGATGTATAGTACAGAAGAGCCATATAGAACGACCATTAATATGACGAGATATCGCTTTGGGGAGGGGGAATACAAATATTTTTCCTATCCATTGCCTGAAATCATCCAAAGTTTAAGAGAGTCCTTTTATCAAGAATTGGCCAAAACAGCTAATCGATGGTTAGGTTATTTAAAGAAAACAGCGCAGTTTCCAGCTCAGCTTCAAGATTTTTTGAACACTTGTAAAGAATATGAACAAACTAGACCGACACCGTTACTCTTAAAGTATGAAACAGGTGGCTTTAATTGTTTGCATCAAGATTTATATGGCGATGTGTTTTTCCCGTTTCAAGTAGTATTTGTATTAAATCAACGCGAACAAGACTTTTTTGGTGGAGAATCACTCCTAGTGGAACAAATTCCACGTGCTCAGAGTAGGGGACATGTCATTACGTTAGATCAAGGCAGTGCGCTCATCTTTCCTACAAACCATAGACCTGTTCTAGGGAAAAGGGGATATTATAAACATACGGTTCGTCATGGAGTAAGTACGATTACTGCTGGAGAACGATACGGTCTTGGCATCATTTTTCACGATTCTAAATAAAAAAACTTCAATATCTTGCTATTCCATATCTAGAATTGTACATGGTGAATTTTTAGGGAGTATATTGTAAGGAGAGGTGAGATAAATGCATGAGCCTATGAATGATGAAAATGATATTTTGAATAATGTAGAAATGATGACAGATGAAAAATGGCAAGCCATTATCACGAATGATACAGCGTACAACAATCAATTTTTTTATGCTGTCAAGTCAACAGGGATATTCTGTAAACCATCCTGTAAGTCTCGCGTTCCGAAAAAAGAGAATGTATGTATTTTTGCAACCGCAGAACAAGCACTTCGCGCAAATTTTCGCCCTTGTAAACGCTGCAAGCCTACTAATGAAAATTTACCTGATAGCGAGTGGGTTGATGTCATCACAGCATACATTGATCAAAATTTCGCTGAAAAATTAACGCTTGAATCATTAGCAATGATTTGTCATGGGAGTCCCTATCATATGCATCGAACATTTAAAAAGATTAAAGGCATGACGCCCGTTGAGTATATACAACAAGTTCGCGTACACGCGGCTAAAAAGTATTTGATGCAGACGAATAAAGCAATAGGCGATATTGCCATATGTGTGGGTATGGCGAATGCGCCCTATTTTATTACTTTATTTAAAAAGAAAACAGGTCAGACCCCAGCGCAATTTCGTCAAATGAGAAAAATGGAGGAAATAAATGATGGAAACAAACAATAAACCAACCCTTTATTGGTCTTTACTCAAGTTTGAGGATTGGCATTTTTATATTGCTGCTACCTCCAAGGGCCTTGTGTTTGTAGGTTCACAGAACAAACCATTCGAGGAAATGGTTGAATGGGCGAAGAAACGCTTTCCAGGAAGTCCTCTTGTTGAAGATGAGGAAAAGCTTGAACCCTATGTCAATGAAATCATTCAATATCTAGCAGGAAAGAGGAAAACCTTTACTGTCCCATTGGAGTACAAAGGTACGCCATTTCAGCTAGCAGTCTGGCAAGCACTTTGTGAAATTCCTTATGGGCAGACGAAATCCTATTCAGACATTGCCCATGCTATAAATAAACCAGCAGCTGTTCGTGCTGTGGGAGCGGCTATTGGGGCTAATCCAGTGTTACTTACTGTACCGTGCCATCGTGTAACAGGAAAGAATGGCTCTTTAACAGGCTATCGGGGCGGATTAGCAATGAAAAAATTGCTTTTGGACCTTGAAGAGCGAGGTTCGTCTAGCAATGCGTAATACTTACCGTACATGGAATGGGGGTTCCGTATGAAATGTGAAATCCTTTATAAAAATCCAAAAACCATTCTGAATAAAGGAACTGGCTTTCTTTCTGGCTATACGCATTCACTCAACCCTTATACAGGCTGTTCATTTGGATGTTCTTATTGCTATGTACGTCAAATGCCTGTATCTCTTTTTCGAGAAGGGGAATGGGGTAGTTGGGTCGATGTTAAAAACGGTGCGGCGAAAGTATTAAAAAAGGAGCTTCATCGTGCCAAAGCCAAAGGGCCTGTAACCATTTTTATGTCCTCAAGTACAGACCCGTATCAGCCAATAGAGCATAAGGAAAAAGTGACGCGATCTTTACTAGAGGTTATGCTAGAGGATCCCCCTGATTTCTTATTTGTACAGACGAGAAGTCCACTTGTCAGTCGAGATATTGATTTACTGCGACAATTTAAAGAAAAAGTGCGGGTAAGTATGACAATTGAGACAGATTCGGAAACGATACGTAAACATTTTACGCCAATGGCACCTCCAATCCAAGCGCGTTTTAAGACATTGGAAAAATTAGCAGCTGCGGACATACCGACCCAAGTTGCTATCGCGCCCATTTTACCAAGTGGAGAATATTTTCCTTTGAAATTGAAGCAACTCGTCGATCGGATATGTATAGATGACTACTTCATGGGAGATGGCAGTGGTGGAAAACGCACAAGAAAACTTGAGATTGAGAAAAAATATGACCAACTTGGTTTAGAAGAATGGTATGGACCAGATGTAATAAAAAAAATATACAACCGATTTATTGAAATCTTTCCAGAAAATCATGTTTATATAAGTCAGGCTGGGTTTGAGCCGTAAAATGCTGTAATAGATGGATTATAAAAATAGCCCCAATACCCATCTTTACTGAAGTGAGTATTAGGGTTTCTTCACATGATAGTATGATTAACGTTTGTTTTCATTTTGAATTTGACTGAAATCTACTTCTTCAGCAAACTCTTCTCTGTTTTTACGCTCATTGTTAGCATTTTGATTTTGATTCTGCTGTTTTTTGTTGTCTTGCGTTTTATTATTTTTATGTTTATTATTTCCCATTTTCATCTCACCTCCACCATTAGTGTGAGTGGAAGATGTTTTTTTATCCGTAGAACTTACATTTAATTCTTCAAGCAATGTGCTTTACTTTATTAAGGAGTACAGTATGACTGAAAATTTACCTAATTTATTTCTTAGACCATCAAAATAATATAAGATGAAAGTAAACAGGCCATATGTTTATAATAACCAATCAAACGGTATCCGAAGTAATTGTGAAGAATGGTAATGCACCAACTACAGTTAGCACTTAAGGAGGTACAGTAGTGGACCAACACAAAATAATTATTACGCAATATAACCCCCAATACGCTGAACAAACAGTTGCTATGTGGCGAGATAGTAAGGAAAAGGCGATTGGTCAGAAAGAAA
The DNA here is from genome assembly GCF_016757845.1 of Lysinibacillus sp. HST-98. Lineage (NCBI taxonomy): Bacteria > Bacillati > Bacillota > Bacilli > Caryophanales > Bacillaceae > Lysinibacillus > Lysinibacillus sp. HST-98. The sequence goes on along the minus strand of NZ_JAENHX010000005.1, from coordinate 253,885 downwards.
TTCACACCTTTGAAAGGCATGTATATTTCTTAAATCATCTATTAGCTGAACAGTTTCACATCGATTTAGCGTTAATGGATGAAAACGTAGTTGGAATGATTGCCTATAACGAAGAGGAAATAAGCCAACTATATATTCATGTTGACTATCAAGGGATGGGCATAGGTCATACATTACTAGATAAAGTAAAAGCACAAGCAAATGGGCGATTAACTTTATACACATTTGAGGTTAATGAAAATGCTCAACGATTTTATGAAAGACATGGATTTAAAATTATAGGTAGAGGTCATGAAAATGAAGAGAATTTAGCTGATATTCAATATGAATGGATAGCCAAATAAAAAATTTCACTAACAAGCTACTAAAAAGCGTTGTACATTTTGTATATACGCTTTTTTGTTTTTGAAAAGATTTAAAAATGATGAAGAGGCAACCAATCTCCTTAACGACTATTAATTACTTGAATGAGTAGTAGTCGAGCTACAGTTGCTTTTAATGATCTTAGGAGGTTAAGCAGTATCATCTGGTATAATAGAAAATAGATTTTTTTAGAACGGAGTAAATGATATGAATGGAGCGCAAAAAGCATTTTTTGAAGAAAAGGAGCGTTCACTTGGCGTTTATCTAAATGATGTGCAGAAGCAGGCCGTATTGCAAACGAATGGACCGTTGCTACTATTGGCATCTCCTGGTTCAGGAAAAACGACGACCATTATTATGCGTATTGGCTATATGATCGAGGCGCTTGGTGTTAAGCCTGCTCGCATCAAGGCTGTTACGTTTAGTAAGGCATCAGCAAATGATATGAGGGCACGTTTTGCAAAGTTTTTTCCGCATTTGCCACCAGTTGATTTCTCGACGATTCATAGTTTAGCATTTCAAGTGGTGCGGGAGACACTTGAACGTCAGGGCATTTCATATGGGATTATGGAAGAAGCGGACAAGCCTGGTGTTATGTCAAAAAAACGAGTGCTTCGTGAGATTTTTGAACAATTAAATGGCTCGAAAATTACTGAAGATCAGTTAGAAGAGCTACTGACGTACATAACGTTCATCAAAAATAAAATGTTGCCAGAACAGGAATGGGCAATGGCAGAAGTAAAGGTGCCAAAAAAAGTCGAGATTTTGCAGCGATATGAGGAATATAAACGCACAGGTTGCGATCGTTTGCTTATTGATTTTGACGATATGCTGTTAATGGCGAATGATATTTTTACCAAAAATCGAGAGGTGTTGGCGCAATATCAGCGTCGATACGATTTTTATTTAACGGATGAAAGTCAGGATACATCGCCTGTTCAACATGCAATCATCGAGAAGCTTGTCGCTGTCCATCAAAATTTATGCGTCGTTGCCGATGAGGATCAGGCCATTTATAGCTGGCGTGGTGCAGAGCCAGATTATTTGTTGAATTTCCAAAAGATTTATCCAGAGGCACAAGTTTTACTAATGACACAAAACTATCGTTCATCTGCCTCGATTGTAGAGCCAGCCAATCTATTCATTCAGCGCAATAAAAAGCGATATAACAAACAAATGTTTACGCAAAATCCTGCAGCAGAGCCAATCTCGTTTAAAATCCTAGAGAATTACAGCTTACAGGCCAAATATGTAGTGAATCAGTTAAAAAGCTTGTCTAAGCGTGGCTCAACGGCTGTTTTATATCGAAATAATACGTCAGCCATTCCACTTATGGACGCGTTAGATAGAGCGGGCCTGCCTTTCTATATGAAAGATTCCACCATACGCTTTTTTACGCATTGGGTCGTGGAGGATATTATGAACTTCATGCGTCTAGCGTACAATACAAAAAATATCTCAATATTTGAAAAAATTTACAGAAAAATGAATGCTTATATTACACCAACGCAATTTAAGGCCCTACAGAAAGTGCCAGAAGATGGCTGTGTATTCACACTTTTATTAGAGCATGTGGAGCTAAAGGATTATCAGCCTGAATATATTAAGCGAATTCGCCAAACGTATGATAGCATTCAATTTGATCAAACAACACCAACAGCCATGCTAGAGCATATCCGTTATGATTTTGGTTATGAGCGTGCCTTAAAGAAAATGAGCGAGGACCTCGGTTTTAATTATGAAAATTTACTAGATATTGTGAATGTACTTGGACTAATTGCTCGCAATACGTCGACGATGACCGAATTTGCGGGTCGTTTGAAGTACCTTGAAAATTTAGCACGTACATCACATCTGAAAAATGAAATAAATGCCATTACCTTAACAACCTTACACAGTTCAAAAGGCTTGGAATATGACCGTGTGTATTTGATTGACTTAATTGATGGGATTTTACCTAGTGAGACGGAAGAAGCAATAGAGGAAGAAACAAGGCTCTTTTATGTCGGTATCACACGTGCAATTCGCCATTTGGAATTAATTTCATACAGCAAGCGTTTTAAAGCAAGTGTGGTGCCATCAATATTCATGAAGGCGTTAAAGCAAATCGTCTCACCTCAGGAATTACCAAAGAAAGCGTCGAAAAGTCCGAGGAAAGCACTGAAGCAATACCGTAATGATCGGACAATTACAACGGAGTCAGCGTTAATCGTGGGCTCAAAGGTAAAGCATGTGATGTTTGGAGAAGGCAAAATTTTGGAGGTCACAAGTAGCACGATCAAATTGTCATTTGATGCAGGGATAAAGCAGTTTATGACGGATACATGTTTACAGCAAGGCTATTTAGAAGCGGTCGAAGATTAATGCAGCGTATTCGAGATTTTTTCGAATACGCTTTTTATCGTAGTGCTATTTTCTCTTTCTATAGGATAAATATTCTATAAATCTCTTTGCTGCAAGTGACAGCGATTTTTGCTCTCTCATCGCCATTCCAATAGTTCGAAAAGCAGGTACTTCGAGCTCTTTCGCAATAATTTGGTAAGGAATACGTTCTAAAATCAGTTCAGGTAATATACTGATTCCCAACCCGTTTTCCACCATTGACATAATGGCATAGTCGTCCCATGTTGTAAAAGAAATGTGCGGCGAGATATTGTGCTTCTCGAAAATTTCGGAGATTTCAGCTTTTGCGCCTTTTTCTAAAAGCATGAATGGACTGGTCAATAGTTCACTTATAGGAAATTTATCGCAATCAGCAAGAGGATGATCCTGATGAATGACGACCAACAAACGGTCTTGCTCTACAAAGATTGTTTCCATTTCAGCTTTTGTTGGCAGTCGTAAAAATCCAAAGTCGACCCTACCTTCGATAATCCAGCTTTCGATTTCGGTGTAATCTCCTAATAGTAACTCGAAATCAATCCCTGGATAATCCTGCTTAAAGAATTTGATCATATAAGGTAGCCAATGGGTTGCTACACTAGAAAATGTACCAATTCGAATGATTCCTGATTGGATATCATGTAAGTCATCGATCTGCATCATTAACATTTCATGCTCATTGCATATACGCTGTAATTGGGGCAGTAACTTTAAGCCATCAGATGTTAAACTGATTCCGGCACGACTTCTTTCAAAAAGGGATATTCCCCATTCTGATTCTAAATCGTTGATCATACGGCTGATGCCGGACTGTGTATAGTTTAATGCATCGGCAGCTCTTGTAAAGCTCCCATATTCTACCGCTTTGACAAAGGCCATATATTTTTGGATATTCATAACGCTATCCTCCCTTGCATGCTATTTTGTTATAGATAACATGATAAACATTCAATTTTGTAATACTTATGTGTATGCTATGCTATTCCCATTACAAAAGCAAGTGGAAAGGGAGTGGAAGAAAAGGAAGGAAAAAAGTATCTAATAGTATCTATTAAAATGCGGTAGGTTAGGGGGGCGACCATGAAATCTAAATTTCAATTTATCGTATCAATGATTATTTTTGGCACAATCGGTTTAGTTGTTCGTAACATTAATTTAGCGGCGAGTGAAAGGGCTTTACTAAGTAGTTTCCTAGGATGCTTATTTTTACTGCTCATCTTCTCCATAATGAAGAAAAAAATATCCTGGAATTTAGTAAAAACGAATGCTTTATTTTTGATTCTCTCAGGCGTTGCATTGGGAGGAAACTGGATTTTTCTCTATCAATCCTACGACCACACATCACTTGCCAATGCCACACTAGGATATTATTTTGCACCAGTATTTGTAATGATTCTTTCACCTGTTGTACTTAAGGAACCATTATCCATTAAAAAAATAATATGCATTGTCATTGCAATGATCGGTATGATAATGATTGTAGGAGAAGGGGTGAGTGCAACGGAATCAGATGATTTCCTTGGACTTATCTTTGGATTGATGGCAGCTGCTTTTTATGCTGCTTTGTTACTTTTAAACAAATTTATTAAAGAGATGGACAAGCTGGAGCTGACCATTATTCAACTTGGAACGACCGCATTATTACTGCTGCCGTATGTTTTTTTGACAGAAGGCTTTGGGATTTTTGGATTATCAAGCGCATCTATTCCTTTTATTTTAATTTTAGGTATCGTTAATACAGGGATTGGATTTTGGTTGTTTTTCTCGGGAATGGAAAAATTGAAAGGGCAGAGTATTGCGATGCTCAGTTATGTCGATCCTTTTGTAGCTATTTTGATTTCTGCAATGATATTGCAAGAGCAAATGACCCTAGTTCAAATTATCGGAGGGGTATTCTTATTAGGTTCTACATTTGTTAGCGAAATTCCATCCTTTAACTTTTCAAAACAACTCATGAAAAAACAAATAGAGTAACAAATTCTTACATGGTATTTACCATTTATAAGGTTATTCCATTACTAAGACAACAATCAGCCAATTTTATTTGGACTGATTGTTGTTTTTTTAGCTCTGATAAGATGCTTGAGCTCCTTGATGAGTTTTCTCCGAAACATTCATTGCGATTATACGATTTAGCTAAGAGCGTTTAATAACTTCAATATATCGATACATACCCTTTAACATAACAGATTCATCTCTTATAATTTTGAGCCTATAATCATTTTGGTTAAACAACTCCTCAAAACTTCGTCCAATATCTGTTCCTAACATACTTATAAATGGCCTTACCAATTTTTTTGTTAGCGTTAGTTTTTGATTTTTAGGAGCAAATTTATCAAAGATAAGAATTCTACCATCCTTCTTTAAAACTCGTATCATCTCTTCAAAGCATTTATTTTCATTAGGAACCACAGAAAGAATTAAACTAGCTACAATATAGTCAAATGATTCATCTGCAAAAGACATTTTTTGAGCATCCATTTCTAAAAAATTGATAGAAGAGTGCTCGAATTTATGTTGAGCTTTCGCTAGCATATCAGGAGAATAATCAATAGCTGTTATATCATAATCAACATAGTTGATTAATTCTAAATCAGCCCCAGTACCAATACCTACATAGAGGATTTTTTGCTTACGCTGAAAAGGTACTTCTTGAAAAATCCTCTTTCTAGTCTTTAAAAACGCACCTGTGTTAAAAAGTTTATCGTAAAAGGAAGAGCCAATTTTATAGATAATTTTGTTCCACGTATTATTCAATGCTACATCCAACCTTTCTACAGAGCGTAAGAGCTTCTAAAATCCTGTGTCCCCTCCAAAAATAGGAGTGACTCACGCAATATCTTTGTCATCATGTCAAAATATCATAAAATCCCCATGAAAATCATAATTCATCTGCCAATCATCATAAATCGATGGCTTCTTTATTGAAAGAAACGTAATTTGCCAATAAATAGTGACAGCTTAAGAAAGGGAAGTGAAAAGCCAAGTACATAAATAAGTATGTATAATAAGCCTTTATCGGGGTTTGTTCGCCCTAAAGCCATTACTACAAGTGTCCAGCCAGTTGCGAAACCTGTCCCAAATTTAAACTGATATTCCTTTTCGGAAAGTAAAAAATCTAACTTGAGGATGCCTACGTTTATTAGCTGAAGAGAGACCCATATTTTTGAAAATTTTTGACAGACATATTAGGTAGTGCTAGTATGTTTGACACACATAGTAGTGATATCGAATATGATCATATCAAAACATATTAGCTAAGTCTAATATGAATTGGAGGAGATTTTGTGACAGAAAAAAATATTGATTTAAAAATCAAACTAATTCATGGATTTTCAAATAAGGTAAGACTTCAAATTTTAGAGTGTATCAAAGAGAAAGAGAAGACAGTATCTCAAATCGTCGAGGAATTAAAGGGGAATCAGTCTAATATCTCTCAACACTTAGCCTGTTTAAAAGGTTGTGGCATTATTGTTGGTCGTAATGAAGGAAAATATTGCTACTATAGTTTGAGAAATGAGCGTATTCGCGAACTTCTTGAAATGTTTGATACGGTTTTAGTAGATGTTCATGCTGATGTCGCGTGCTGTGTAAACCATGTAGATTAAAGGGAAGTTAAATATAGGCAAGGTTTGTAGTACTGAGTAAGATGGGAAGTACACTTACAAATCGGGTTAGTGGTCGTAAAGGTTTGATCAAGGTTAATCCAAAGTAGAAACCTACCTGATGTAGTGTAATGTTAATTTGAATAGAAATAAAAAAGGGTTACAGAGGTAATGTAACCCTTATTGAGGGAGGTCGTGACGGTCAACCAACGCCACCACCGTATAAGTGCGTGCGATACACTCAATACTAATTTGTGCAAGCAAAGGCTAATTATACATAAAAAAAAGCAGCGTCGTCACACGCTACAGTGATTTAATGAACATGATTAGTAAAAAAATTTTTCAAATGGACGGATAAACATGTTATGTGATTCATAAAGAGTTTAACAAAGAAAAGATTATGAATGGAATCAGGCTATAAAATAAATGTTCGAGACAGAAGAAGACTTATGTCCAAAATGGTGGATGGGAAGATATCAATCTATTTACTAATTTCATATTCTGGCATTTTCATACTTTATAATTATTATTTTAGTAATATTTTATGTTTACTTTTTATGTGAGCTAATAATAATAAGTGTTATACCTGTAAATAAGCAAATGATTCTCGTCACAGGTATTTTATCTGCTAGTCCAAATAAGGCAATTGCTGTCGTTACGATTAAAACGGTTGGCCCAACCAAAGCAAGCATTGTATTAATATAAAATGCTTTTTCTAAATTATTTAACTTTAGCATCAACAACCCAGCACTTACTTCAATACTCCCAGACAATACACGTAAAATAACCATCGCAAGAACCGACTTTTCAATAATTGTCATCATCCTATCTTTATAGAAAATTTAATATAATTCCAACATGAATAGAATAATAGATTTTTGTTTAAATGAAATACTAAAATTAATATATGTCTGATTCGTATCTAATATTCTTATTAGATAATGCTTTATATGAAGTGATTTTCTAGTTAAAAGTTCAAGAATTAAAACAATTTTATAAATCCATTTTCTGTTTTTAATAGGAAATAGTATGGGAAAAATAGTTCTTTCAATGGTACTTAAAAAAGATGCAGGTTTTCCAAATATCTTCATTAATTGAGGGGATTTGCTAGTAGCCTTGGAGCTAGATTAAAATTTGGAGCAAAACAAGCACTCAAAAAACTATTAGTAAGTTGAGGATTCCCTGTAGCCCTAGGTGAAAAAAGATATCCCTTCTTCAACTAAAGGAGCTTTACTTCAATAAGGAGTGGAAGGAAACTTATCATCACTATATTGAAAGAATGTCAGAAATAAAGTCTGCAGTAAACGAACGGATATTAATTAAGAAACAGTCCCTTCAAATTTGAAAGGAACTCATTGGGTAGGGGGGCATTGTTTTATTTTACAAGTTTAATGTGGAGCTTTTGTTTGAAGTAGCTTTAACCCCATACAAATAAATATCATTCCCGTTATTTTATTCAGAAGCATACCTAATTTTTGGTTTCCTCTTAGTTTTTTAGTAACGTACGAGGAGAAATAAGCAACAAATAAACACCATAGGAGTTCAGTTGCTGTAAATGTAAGCCCTAATATTAAAAAAGGAGCAGGATCTGATGCTTTTATATCTATAAACTGCGGAAGAAAAGCAATAATAAATAACGAGACTTTTGGATTCGTTAAACTGGTTAAAAGACCTTGTATATAAATTTTTCTTAAGTTTAATTTACTAGATGACGCTTCAAAACCTATGTTGGATTTATCAAATATCATTTTAATTCCTAGATAAACGAGATAAATTACATCAATAATCTTAAGCCAAAAGAAACAAATAACGTATGAACCAAGGAGCCAGTAATAATACCGAATACAGAATAAACACCAGTTCTTTTACCTTGTGAAATACTTCTATCAACAAGATACATGGTATCAGCACCTCCATCTGTTTTTGGGGTGCCCTTATCGATATTAAAGTAATTGAAAGAGAATTTAATCTGCCACAATAAATAAGAGCATGTTTTGAACAATCTTTTCAAAACATGCTCTTTAGATTTGCTCTCATATCAAGGTTGATATCATTAATTTAATCCAACATGATTATAATGCTAGTCTATTCTTATGAAATAGTAAGAGAGAAGAATAGATGATTAGACAAGAGTCATTCACCTTCAAAAAATCGCGTCTATAATTCAGACATCAATGAATTATAAAAGGAGCAATCAATAGAATTTATGGAAAGGTTGATCAAATAATTAAAAAATCCAACACCCACCTGTTTTCAGCACTTACAATCGCAATTGTTACAAGTCGGTAACGGATATTTTGGAGTTATTTTTAAAAATTGAACCTTTCTTGAATTGATAATCGTCTAATAGAAGAATTTGGGAGCAGGTTGAGAAGGAGGGAAGTAGATTGGGTAGAGAAGAAAATGATTTCATACTAGAAAAATTGATGATTGATTATGGTAATGAGTTGGTACGATTAGCGTTTTCATATGTGAAAGATGCAGAGATTGCGAAGGACATGGTTCAAAATACGTTTATCAAATGTTACAAAAACCTTGATTCATTTCGCTTTGACGCACAAATTAAAACATGGCTTTATCGTATTACCATTAACGAATGTAAGGACTATTTGAAAAGTTGGAATTACAAAATGGTACACGTAAAAAGTTTTATTAATGAAACGGCGAAGTCAATATTACCTTCAACAGAAAAAACAGTACTTGATAAATACAATAATGAAGAAATTAAAGATACGATTTTTTCTCTACCAAAAGTATATCGGGAAGTGGTTTATCTATACTACTACGATTCATTGACGACTGATGAAATTGCCAATGTTTTAGATGTTTCGGTAAATACAGTGAAAACTCGATTAAGAAGAGCAAAACAACGATTAGAGTCGATGATAAAGGAGGCAGAAGTTAATGAATGAGAAACGTTCAAAAACTAACTTTTCTAATAAGTTAAATCAAGAACTACAATTTACGAAAGAAGATCGTCAAAAAGTATTTGAACAAATCAAGAAAATAGACAGGGATTCTCATATGCAAAAAAAGTCACCTATTTTCCTACAAAAATTTGCACCAGTAACAGTTTCTATATTAATAATAGGTCTATGTTTATTTTTATTTTTGCCATCATTACTCCCTGGAAATCTGACTAAAGAATCTAATATACGTACTACAAGTAACCAAGTGGTTGAAGAAGAGAAGGTTTCAACTACATTAATTACGGTGAAATCAAAAGAGATGGATAATAGAATTTATCTAAATCTATTACTTACTTATAATAAAGATAAAAAGATGATGAAAGTTGTATCATTCCCTGCTGAGACATATGCACCAGTATCGACTAATAATGATGGGACACCTTTGTACGATAAATTATTGTTTGCATATAAATTTGGGGGCGCTGATAATGTAAAAACGACTGTTTCAAAATTAGTAGCTTTACCAATTGATTATTATTCAGTAATTGATGTGGAAACTATTTCAACGCTCATTGATTCTGTAAATGGATTAGAATACGATTTGTCAGAAGATATTCGAGTGAGAGCAATCACACAAGTAGCATTTGAATTTGAAAAAGGATTACAGCGTTTTAGCGGTGAAGAAGTTATCGCATTGTTAATGGCAGCCACAGAAGGTGTAAATCTAAATGAAGAAAATCTCGTAAATCTATTGCAAGCTATAATTAATAAAATGGAAGTTGAAATGTCACCAGTACAATTAAAAGAAATGTTTACTCAAATGGAAACGAATACATCACTTGATTCATTGTTAGAAAATCAGCTAGAAATTCAGTCAATAAAATTGGTTTCTTTAAGCAACGGAATGCAAACGGATTCCATAACATTAAGTGAGACTGAGGGTAAATTTTATTATAAATTTGAAAAAGATTTTTTAAATACTATATCAGATAATTTAACGACCTTTAAGTAAGTATAATATACAAACACATACAAAATAACGTTCCCAAATCAAAGTTTGGAAACACTTGAAAAAGCCATGAGCGTGAACTGCACTCCCATTGTTAGACACAATTTAATAATGGGGTGCAGTTCATTTTCGTGGCTTTTTCTATAAATTTTATTTATACAGCTTATTATGCAAGAAGCGAAAACACTAGATACACTAATATTTAGACGTTTATGCCTTGCCGTTCGATGTATATTTCTTAGTGTTGTCAATCCGCATTTCCCTTGCAGCACTCCGTCAATAGAAAAAATTAAACTTATTCTGAGAGGAAATAAAGAATTGATCGTTATAGTAGTAAGGAGGTGAATCAGATGGAGATAGATGAAGTGATTGCACGAGTAAAGAACGGAGAAGATCATTGCTTTGCATATATTATCAAACATTATGAACAGAAAGTATTTACCACTGTTATACGAATTGTTCGTAATCGTACAGTTGCAGAAGATATCGTTCAGGATATTTTTATTAAGGTGTACTATAACCTACATAAGTATGAAAAAAAAGGGTCGTTTAATGCATGGCTCTATCGGATTGTTGTCAATAAGTGTTTTGATTATTTAAGAAAATATAAGCAGCAAGCAAGATCAATAGATATGGATATAGCAGACGGTCGTTATCCAGAAAAAATTCTATTATTACGTGAGAAAAATGAGCAATTAGAACAACTCCTACAGCAGCTAGATGAAACCGAGTATTTCGTGTTGTTGCTAAAATTTGTGAACGGGCTTCGCTACGATGAAATTAGTGAAGTGCTTCAAATTTCTATGAACGAAGTACGTAACAAACTGCACCGTAGCAAAAGAAAATTAAGATCAATCGGAACTACAAAGGGAGGTTATTTTTATGAAATGTGATTCGTTACTGATAGAAGATTATGTGGAAGGCTTTTTAGAAGCTAATGAGTTGGAGAAACTTGAAGCCCATTTGCAAACCTGTAAAAGTTGTCAAAATGAATACCAGCAATTAAGAAAGGAGCAGCAAACTTTATTTGCACAGCTTAATACTCCAATTATTAAACATAGTAGTCAAGCGGATCTAATTATGCAGCTTATTCAAACAAATACTAAGCGTAAGAAAGTGTGGCATAGTTTGAAAATTAGTGTAATTAGTGCTGCAGTTCTGTTCTTAAGTTTCGGATTTTATTATTGGAATCGAATGCCCAGTGAAGTTGCACAGCCAATTGATGAACCAGCGGAATTAATCGAACCTAACAGTGGTGACCAGGAGGTACTTAAAACAAGTGAACAAAACCAAAAACCTAGCTTAGATGCACCGTTTTTGGATGTTTCAATCGAGCAAGTGGTTAATGATGGAGAAAACATGGATATTGAATTTCGTGTAAAATTCAATGATGAAAATCAGCGTTATTATGAAAATTTATACAGTCAAATGCTAACTCGTTATGAATATGATGAATTTCTAAATCCACCAATTGATAAAATGGAAGATTTCTTTTTCGGTGAAGTTCGGACAAATGTCCATTTTGCCCTTAAAAATGATGCGGGTGAATTGATTGCAGGGCATAGATTAAAAGAAAAACCGTTAATCAATAGTTCTTCTAGTGGGAGGCGAACTAATGTATTAGGTGAAATGATTTATTCGGTTTCTGTCCCAAGCTATACTAAGTCAACTGTATTAGAAGTGTTTACTATGGAAAAAATTGTGCACAATTTAAATGAGACGCAAGTAAATTCGCAACAGCCGCAACCATTTCAATTTGAAAACGCAGAATATACAGTAGATTCAATAGAAATTGAAAATAATTCATTGCACATTCAAATTTCTACGGAAGGTGAACCAAAGATAAGGCCGATGGGATGGAATATTGTAATCGATAATCGCTTAGTTGTTGCTGATAGAAATTCTAGTAAATTTGATGAAAAACGTACTAATAATCGTACCATTTATAGAGCACAATTTAACGATTTACAAAATATACCGAACACTTTCAAAATAGTGCCTTCTACTGTAAAAATAACAGAAGAGATTGATCCGATACGGTTGAAATTAAATTAGTGGTAAAAAACTTTACAGTGAGAGCCTTTTAATGTGAAGAAAAAATCTGTATAAAATATGATATAAGACTTTTTTAATTGTAAGTTAAAAAAACAAACTTCAGCAATCGGGCGCGATTTTGTAATAAGGATTAGCGCTCGATCTCATTATAGAGCCATTTACTTGAGTAACATATTTAATCAAAATTGTTATGGAACAAAGAAATTGTGAAAATTTCCACTTAAACTAAAGGAGCAGGTTAGTTTTATTAGGTGCTTGTTTTATCATTAAACAATAAAGATAGATCATCAAAGAAAAGAAGTAAGACAATTTAATATTGGTTTCGATGAACCGCAGCGTAAGATATGAAAAAGTCATTCCCTCCATAAGCGGAGAGAATGACTTTCCTTCATAAATCGCAAAACTGCTGATTATAGTTTTGTCCAACGTTCCTCTAACCAGTTCATAAATTGTTCACCTTTGTCGCCTTCATACGCGTCAAAGACATCTAAACGCATACGTTTTAGTTTATCCGCAAAGTCTGCCACTGTATGGTCCTTCGGCAAGCTCTTTTTAACACGCAGGAAAATTTTTTCTGTTCCTTTAATAATATCAAAACGTGCAGGTGATGGCTTCTCTACGTCCTCGCCAAACGCCGCAAGTGCTTCATAGGCTGCTAATTGCACCTTGTTGACAGTATCATGCTGCATACGATTTTTTAATAAATCTATGATTTTGTCATGTTGATAAGCTGATAACTTTTCGACTGCGTCTAAACGCTCTCGCCAGCTAGACGTATAATTGGCCTGTTTTTTTAATGTTTCATACTGCTCTGGTAATGCTGTTTCAAATTGTTTCAAGTAATTGCACCTCTTTTTTTAACTAGAGGAAAAATGAATTCTTCTTCTGTTTCTCTTATTATACGTTGTTTTGGTGAAAATAGCGAAGAATCGAAGGGAAGGATATAACTTCTATATTGCTGTTGCCATTCGTTTCTTAGATAAAGCAAAACTGGTTGAATTAAGAAGTTATCCAGACGGAACTTTAAATTCAGTTCAGGATATTTTAACTTATAATGCGAAGCAATTAGAAATTGTAAAATAAAAGTGAAGTTTAAGTACGTAAGTAACCTTCATACTTGAGTATGGTATTACTAGTCACATCTAAACAGGTGTGGCTGTTTAGTTTTGAATAAAACAGTAGAGCAACAATTAAAGTAATACCTATAATAGGGGGAAAATATGATGAAAAGACAATTTGATCAGAGTGATTTATATAGTGAATCTACTTAGAGTGCATTACAATGTACATTTTATTTTATCTATGAGCAGAAGTTTTATCTCATAGTTTAAGCTAAATAATTTCAATTAAATGAAGTGATATATTGTTTTAATAACAAAGCAATCCCGTTTATCCAATAGAAAAACGGGATTGAGGATTACGTTATATAGAAGTATGATTAATACAATTAATTTCATTCAGAGGTAGATTCAATTCCTTCTTCTGTTCGTGGATGTTCGTCAAGATATGGAGATAAATAGGCTTCCCTTAATTCATGTCGCATCCATCCCATAATTCCTATAACAAAAGTGAATACAATTATAGATCCTAGAAAAGCACTTGTAGAATCTTTATAGCCTGCTGCATATAGTAGCATACAAAGAATGACAGTCAATACAATAGAAATGATGAGTAAAGATGTTAACAATAAATCTTCGCCTAAATAAAGCATACGAATATTCGTATCAAATGAAAATAATAATAAGAAACCAGCTACCAACTGAACAATTGTAATCCAAAAGCCTACTTTTGCACCAAGAAGTTTTAATGATTGCTCATGTTCCTCTAATCTCTTCTGCTTCCGCTTCTGATAAGCAAAATAGACAAACATATAAAATCCACCTGTTGCTAAACTTGCTAGCATGAAATGTAGGTAACGTTGCCAAATTTGAGGATAGTAAACTAAGCTTTCAAAAAAACCCTTTGCTTCTCCCCATCGATCTGGATATAACATAGAAGTTACATTGACAATAAAAATAAGAGGCACAAAGAATAAAATCAACATTGCCAAGAAACCAATACTAATATGAAATAATTTTTTGGTTTGATATTTATCCCAAGTGAACTTGTAAATGTATAACAGAAGAAATGCAGTAATTAGGAGGATTAGTAAACTCATCCAAGCCTTTCCTATTAGTATAGTTGAAGAAAAAAAATATTGTGTATACAAGACACTCACAATCAGTAATGGGCCAACTCCTAGAACGACTGCAATACTCTTATGTATGGAAGCATGAAATGAACAAATTTGCGCCATTTTATCAAATAAACTATTTTTTTTGATCATACTCGTAATTTCTAATCCAACTGCTCCTGCAGTCAATGAGATTGTAAAATTCACGAAAATGATATGAAAAATAAATGTCGCAACGATAAGAATTTCTAGTAACCCAATAGGTGCAGGTATTGGTAAAGGGTTATCTGAAGAAATTAAAGCAAAACTTAAATAGTTCATTTTGTAGACACCTCTTCTTCCTCTTCAAGTACTGTTAAAATATAAGTAGCTAAAGCTTCAATTTCTTTTTCAGTCCCCATAAATGGAGGCATTGCTACTTGTGCAAAATGCATATTCGGAACAAAGGACATAATGGCTTCCTTATCCCAACCAACCATTCTACTAGACAAGGCTCTTGTATCTCTCCACCCATCTATTGTATGACAGGTAATACATTGACCAACGAATACATCTCTACCCGCTTCAACCATATTATTTTCGTTTACTTCTTTTTCTTTTGCCCACGTCGCATTGGCCAAATAACCTTCTTTTTTAAGTTTTTCTTCATTCTTTGCTAACATTCCATTCGCATACATGTAGTTATAGATAATATAGGGTTTTCTTACTGTTTCTCTTACAACTTCAAATTCCCCAATAAAACCAATGGATGAGAACATCACTGCTATTGATAGAATCCATGGGACAGTTTTTGGACTTTTTGCAAGCCATACTAAGAAAATAATAAGTATACTAAATCCTAAGATATTTAAACTTTTGAAGATCACCTCGGACATCCCTGTAGACCAGACAATCATATTATAGGCTTCAGTTGGGATGGACCATAAATACCATAACCCTATGATAAAAGTCATAGGTAAAGAGATAGCACCCCAGAATGCAAATACACGAAAAACTTCTGTACGTAAAGCCTTATCTTTAATACGCCAACGGATAAAAAATGATACTAAAGATATTGCTAGCATAATTGCTAAAAACATGCGGAATCCAAGTGAAGGGAAGTAGGTTGGATTGAGAAATGCATTCCAAAATGAAAAAGTTTCAATCCAACGCCCAGGTGTTAATTTTGCAGCTAAGACACCCGTAATGATCACCATTGTCACCCATGAAGCAACACTGAGTGCTACGCCCAGCATGATATGTTTACGTTTACGTTCGCCTTCTTTCCATGTATCCCAAGTATAATAGTAAATAATAAGTATAATTACTTCTGAGATAAACGCTCCCCATTCAACCACCCATGCCCAGAAAAAAATACGCAATAAAGAAGAAATGGAATCTGGTTGTATAACTGTGGTTGAAAACCAAATTCCTACTCCAGTCATCGCTCCTATAGTTGTAGTAATGATTAAAACCCATTTCAACATTGTTTTTGCTATTTGATCTAATTGCTCATTCTTCTTTTTCATCGCTCGATATTCAGTCGATACAACTAAAACAGATGTACCTATCGCGATGCCATGGCTAATTATCACATGAATAATTGCAATAAGAGCAATCACAGTGCCATTACCAAACCATGTATAATCCACGGATGGAAAATTCATATTACCCTCTTCCTTTCATTTTTTAATCAAATGCAACGCAATCATACTAAATAGTTTTGAAAATCGAATGAGTAATATGTGAAATTGAAAGGAACTATATTTCATTGTTTTGTCAAAATAGTTTAAGTAACAAGAATTTCTTTACACTGGGCTCTCTTTATTAGCCCTATTTTTTATAGCAGCCCTATAGGTTATACAAATGAAATTCTATTTTTTGTTGCATAAAGTTCATTTGAATTTCTCAATTGTTTTTTATAATGGTCATGTTAATAGGAACAATATAGTTAAAAAATGAAGCTTTTTACAAATAGGAGGAAGGGTATGAGTATATGGAGTAAGCAAGCTAGTCCACCATTATATATATATGGAACTGAGGCTAATCGATTTATTACCTCAGCAGTTCAATATTTTCCTAAACAAGCCAAAATTGCTGCCTATGAAGAGAAAGAGGGAGCGAACGCGGTTTTTTTAGCGAAGCTTGGACACCAGATAACAGTTTATGATTCAACTTCATCTGGTCTAGCAAAGGTGCAGTTATTAGCAAGAATGAATGGTGTATCAATTATTACAATAAGAGCAGATTTAATAGAGTATGAGCTACCTCAAGAAACTTATGATGGTGCAATCATGGTATTTGGTCATTTTCAGCACAAATTCCAATTAGTGATATTGGAAAAAATAATGAACTCTATTAAATTAAATGGTGTTTTTATGTTTGAGGTGTATGAATATGCGCAGCTTTTATACAATACAGGAGGACCAAACGAAATGGCTTATTTATATAATGCTGAAGATATATTAAGGTGGGCTAGGCGTTATAAACTAAAACATTACTTCACAGGGGAGGTAGAACAATATGAAGTTTCTTTCCAAACAAATACTCGCCGTGTCATACAAGTTATTATAGAAAAATAAGACATTTTTTTACAATTCAAAATACATTTTCTTCAAGGAGATCTCAAAGAAATAGTAAGGTTGTGGTAGGAGCGAATCTTCACGTAATCGATTTTAACTATTCAAAAAGAATATTATTGTCACTTTAATTTCTAATTTTTTTCACAACTTTTTAGTAAAGTAAATATGTCTAGTAAAATAATTACTTTGGAGGTAAAGGTATGAAGAAAGTTTTTCTAATTGTTCCATTTATGCTAGCTCTTTATGCATGTAATGAGGATAGTACAACAGGAACGAACAAAGACACTCAACAGGAGCCCACACATGAAGAGGTTGTTTCAGAGCAACCGAAGAATGAAGTTACATATTTAGCATCCACTGCTGAGTGGAAAATAGATGATCGTCTACAAGAGCCAGCAGAGGATACTGTTTGTGAAATGTGTAATATGAAAGTATATACAAAGGACCATGACCTAGGCGTTTTTTCTGCGCAATCTGTTAAACCAGATGGATCGATTGCATTTTATGACGACATTGGCTGTTTATTAAATGCGGAGTTGGTTCAAAATCAAACGAATGAAAAATTTGTGAGAGATTATATAACATTAAATTGGATAGATGTTGAGGAAGCTACAGCTGTTAAAACGGATATGAAATCCCCTATGAACTGGGGGTATATATTCTTTGCCTTTGAAGAAGATGCAAAAGCTTATATTTCAGAAAATCCAACCGCAAAAGTTGAAGAATTAGACGTAATTAAACAAGCAGCAAAAGAACGTCGTGAAAAAATGATGCAAGAAAAAGGGGACCATGAACAACATAGTGAGGACCAGCATGGAACTGAAGAAACACATAGTCACTAATATGAAAAAGGGCAGTTTACTTGCCCTTTTTTTCTGCATAGTTGGATTTTCAACACCTGCATATGCTCAGAGCGTACAACAGCAGATTGATAGTCTCTCGTCGGGTGAGATTTTAGAGCTAGAACCAGGACTATATTCAGAAAATTTATTAATAAAAGAACCTATTAAAATAAACGGAAACAAAGGTGTTAAATTCACTGGAAAAATAGAAATTAAAGCTGATGATGTAGAGATTAGTGACATTCAATTTCTTGGAGAGCAAGGCATTGTTGCAAAAAAAGTTAAAAACATAAAAATAACCCAAAATTCTTTTCAAACAAAAAGGTTTGCTATTTACTTCGATGGTGTAGAAAATAGTGAAATTGCTGAAGTAGACATTATTGGTAAATCTGGTCATTATTCAGAAAAAAGCCATGGTATTTCTCTTTATAACTCTAAAGGTATTCATATTAAAAATAGTACTATTACACAAACACAAGATGGGATTTACTTAGAGAATAGCAGACAAGTTACAATCGAAAAAAACACGATTACGTATGGACGTTACGGGACTCATATCATGTATGGTAGCGATATGAAATTACTTCAGAATAACTACTCACATCATATAACAGGGGTAATGTCCATGATGGCAAATAATGTAGATATAGAAGAGAACACAATTAAACATCAAAATGCTTTAAATAGTTCTGGCATTACACTTTATCAAACTTCAAAAGTAAATGTGGTCCAAAATATCATTCGTGAAAATTCTATAGCCGTTCAATTACAGCAGGCAGATACGGTAGATATGTCCAGTAATATATTTGCTAGTAATTTATTAGTATTTAAAAATATAAAGCCAAAAGATGTCCTTGTTACAAACAATCAACTTTATGGAAATGTGCTCGTTGCTTCAAGTGGGTCCCAAGGCATAACACTTAGAGCGAATGTTTATGATGATTACGAAGGGGAAGACTTCGATGAGGATGGCTATGGCGATAGTGTTTACATTGCAACGTCTACTTTCGGTAAATGGGTATTAAAAAACGAATACTATCAATATTTTATTGGGAGTACAGCCACTGGATTATTAGAAAAGATGGATAACAAAATATCAGAACCAAATGCTCTAATGGATGCGCAACCCATTGTTCGTGAGGGTCAGCCTTGGCAAGTATCCTTTTCAGGAAAACATCTTAGCATTGGCGTTGCTTTACTGATTGTACTAGTTTTAAGTTGGAGGAAATTGAAATGAAAAAGATCATTTTATTAGTAGTAATTGGACTTTTTTTGATGGGTTGTTCGGAGAAGACCATAGAACCTCGAGATATTGATCCAGAGACGGATATTTGTATTGTTTGTAACATGGGTATTACGCATCCTGATTATGCAGGGCAAGTAATTTTCAAGAATAATGATTATTTAGTGTTTGATGATCTAGGTTGTTTAATTGAATATTTGAAAAGTCCAGAGCAAGAAGTAGCAGCAGCTTATATCAAATCAAATGATAAGCAAGAATGGATAGATGTGAAAACGGCAGCTTATTTATATAATGAGGATTATTGGACACCCATGAATTATGGTGTACTTGCCTTTGCGTCGATTGGAGACGCAGCAATTTATGAGCAAGAAAATGGTGCGGGTAAGCCTCTTGGATACGAAGAATTAGTAACGTCATTTAATTGGGGTGTGCATGAACATTGATTAAATCGGAAATAAAACAGCTTTTCCGGAGTAAGTGGATTTACATGTTGCTTGGTATTTTTATTGTATTATTTGTTGCTATTTTGATGTTGCAACAGTTAAACACGGATGCGGGCGGATTCGACCGCTTTCAAGCCTCTCTCTTAAATTTATTACTTTTTTTGTTTCCTTTATTTATTTTGACAATAGGAGCAATGAGTATAGCTGCTGATATAGAATCAGGATGGTATCAATTAATACGATCATATCCTGTTAGTATCGCACATTATTTAGGGGCGAAATATATTGCATTAGTATCCATTTTTTTATTTGCTTTAGCAACTACAGAGGCAGTTATTTTAATTGTAGGTTCTTTCTTTGGTGGCGTTCATATAGATAGTCAGTTTCTTGTATTAACAACAGTTATTATCGTTGTTTTTAGTGCTATAAGTGTAATGATTGGCGCTTTTTCCATACATCGATTACAGGCATTAGGTTTTAGTCTAGGGCTATGGGCAGTTTTTACATTATTGAGTAATTATGTAGTAATGGCAATTGGAACCATTATTCCAAAACACGTCTATGAAAAAATAATTTATACACATGTTCATATTAATATTATTGAGTGGCTCCGCTATATCTATTTAATTCAAATAGAACAAACAGGTATTTTAGGGAAGTCGTTTTATTATTTATCACAGTTTTACGAAACTAGTCTAGGGATTGGCTTGATAATAGGTATCACAATAGTATGGTGGTTTATTCCACTTTGTCTTGCTTTTTTAAAGTTGAAACGTAAGGAGAGCTATAGATGATAGAGCTACAAGAGGTTGTGATTACATATCGTAAAGGACAACAAATTGGCCCAGTTACCTATCAACTTACAAGTGGGAAAATTGTAGCGTTAGTGGGGGAGAATGGTGCTGGAAAAAGTACATTAATGAAACTGATTATGGGACAATTACCCTTAGATAAAGGGACTATAACTGGCATTCCCAAAGGAAGAGTACGATATATGCCTGATGATTTAAACTTTCCAACTACACTCAAAGTGAAAGAAATTATTGAGCTTTTAGGTAAGCTAAAGGGGATTAATAGTAAGAGTCAAGATGATATCTTACAGTTAGTTGATCTATTCGAGCATAAAAATAGTTTTGTTAGTGAGCTTTCAAAAGGAATGAGACAACGTTTAAACTTTGCACAAAGCCTGTTAGGCGAATGCGAAGTGTATATTTTAGATGAACCTACCAACGGTCTAGATCCGTATTGGATCAACAGAGTGAAATCAATTTTAAAGGAAGAAAGAAAGAAAGGTCAATTAATCTTATATTCTACTCATCTACTATCAACAGTAGAGGAGATTGCAGATGAAGTAATTTTCATTCATAAAGGTAAAATTCTTGCGTCTGGTAATATTTCGAGCCTGAAAAGACAATATTCGGAAGAAACTTTAGAATCCCTATGGTTGAAATTGTATTTAGGGGAGGAGAGGTCTTGAAAAATTGGCTTTCAGCAAGTGTTGTTTTAATTTTAATTGGTATTGTCTTTATTAGCTATTTAGATTCAGATAAAACTGAAACTTCTAAAGAAATAATTGGTAGTACAGTTAACACAGCAGATATAAAACTTTCAGATAGAGCAGTGCGAAATTTTGAATTGCCAAATCTCAGAGGCGAACCAAAAACATTATACAATTATCTAGGCAAACCGGTTGTCCTTGTATTTTGGGCAACCTGGTGTGGACCTTGTAATGAGGAAATGCCACGCTTGCAAAATTATTATGACACAAAAAAAGATGTACAGATTGTCACAGTCAATGCAACTGATACCGAAGCAAGTATAGAAACGGTAACTAAATATGCTACTAAAAAGGGATGGGATTTACCTATTTTATTGGATGAAACTGGGGATATCCGAAAGCGATTCGGTGGTTTTACAATACCCACTACAATATTTCTAAGCGCAAATGGAGAGATTGTTCATGAAGTTTATGGACCCATTGATGAGGCATATATAGATAATATTATAAAAAGCTTGTAAGAACGTTACAGATATTAACTTAATATTAATAAAAACCAGGAGCTTATTGTGTTAGCACCTGGTTTTTATTATTATGAGTATACTTTATTGTTCGTTATTTTCTTCCTTGAATGGCGGTTCTATTCCTTTTTGTAAATCCAAAAATTAGTTCAATTAAAACAACTACAATAAGAGAAATTCCAAAGAGTGGCATAATGACACCTAGTAAAATCATGAAAATACAAAATGGAATAGATATTTCCTTTGGCATAGATGGTGCAGAAATCATACCCTTTTGTCTACGTAATAACCATGATTTAAAGCCAAGGTAGATTAAATATAAAAATGCTAGACAAATAAATCGATTGATGATTCTATTTGGCCAACCAAATAGATGTCCTTCATGTAGTGGAATTCCCCATGTAAACCACTATGTTCTAACTCAATTAGGTAATTTTGTTCTAACAGAGGATAGATGCTGATGTACAAGTTATATGCGGAGTTTTCTACACATTGATAGACGAAAAAAACCTTCTTACCCTTTAATTTTGCCAACTTAGACTAAATACATTTCTAAATCATAAATCATTACAAGATAAGTAGGAACGTTTTTTAGAGGAGCATCATTTACAAATAAGAATGATGCTCTTTAATTTTGTTTAAATCACTTAAGAGTTAGGATTAATTGTTTGACAATCATTCAGGTATTTAACTTAGCGTGCTTTTTCAATAAACTTCCGATGGATTTGCATGCTTTTTAACTCTAAACTAACTCATTATATTTAGCTACAGTAGTCAATTATATCAGCCTAAAACCTAAACCACTTTCAACCAAAAGAATAAACTAGTAGAAAAATTATTATTGTGTTGATAGAGGTGACTGAAATGGAGCAAGATTCATTGTTCTTAAAAGGGCTAACTGGTGAAGTAGTAACCGTAAAAGATTCTAACTACAATGAAGCAAGACAAGAATGGAATCGTGCCAATCAAAAGTTTCCATTGATCATTGTCTATTGTGAAAGAAGACAAGATGTTGTGAATGCCATACATTGGGCACGTAAACATTGTGTGGATATCCGCATTAGGTCTGGAGGACATCATTATGAAGGCTATTCTAATGGTGATTTCGTGCTTGTAATTGATATTAGTAGATTGAATACGCTGAAACTAGATAAGAAAACACACATATTAGAGATGGAAGCTGGAGCAAAAAACACGGAAGTGTATGATTTTGTTGGCTCCAATGGATATGTTTTTCCTGGTGGAACTTGCCCCACTGTCGGAGTATCTGGCTTTACACTCGGGGGTGGATGGGGATTCTCCAGTCGACTTTATGGGTTGGGGTGTGATAGTTTACTAGAACTAGAACTAGTAGATTACGAGGGAAGGATTATTAAGGCAAATAAAAATTGTAACGCTGATCTTTTCTGGGCTTGTCGAGGTGCAGGTGGAGGTAACTTTGGAGTGGTTATTAGCATGACTTTTCAGTTACCAAAACCAACACAACGTTCTGTCACATTCATTAGATTCTATTATGTAAATACAACAATGGCTAAGCAAATAGATGTCATGAATATTTGGCAAAATTGGTTGCCTAAATTGGATAAACGAATGACTTTAGTAACAAGCTTTTATAACGCTGAAAATGAAGGGTTAGGAATTTTCGGAACTGGTTTCTTTTACGGTCCATCCAAATTAGCAAAAAAGATTTTACAACCTTTTGCAGAAATTAAAGGGTTTCGATTGAACTTAGAAGAATCTTCCTTTCTAGAAGCAGTGAAAAAGGTAGAGGCAACCTATCCACCTTTCGAAAAATTTAAATCCACTGGTAGGTTTGTACAAAGAAACTATACAGTAGAAGAGCTTAAAAATATTGGAACTAGTGTCCAAAGTCCTCCGGATGGTTCTGTATATGCTGCTATTTCTTTTTATGCATTAGGAGGAGAAATCAAGCACATTGATAAAGAAGAAACGGCTTTTTACTATAGAGATGCTAAATATATAATGGGTGTCCAGTCTGTATGGATAGAGGATAAGTATGCAAGAGATAATCAGGAGTGGGTTCGTGAGCGTTTTGAAATGATTAAAAATATGACAAAAGGTTCTTATGTGAATTTTCCTATAAGTGAGCTTAAAAATTATGATAAGGAATACTTTGGAGGCCATGCACAGAGGTTGAAACAAGTTAACCAAAAGTATGATCCGTTTAATGTATTTAGGTTTCCACAGGGATTAAAATGAAATTAAATTGAAATAGGAAATGATCACTATATAAGAGATAATTTACGGCTATACTATAAACGTTCTGTAAATCTTCGTTTCAAATTAATTAAATAAAAGTACTTGTCTAAAATATGATGAAGCTTTAAAATCCTCATGCAAAGAAGGCGGGTTTATTGCAATGGCATGGGTAGTAGACGCAATCAAGCCCGACTCCTCGCCAAATAATTTTTAGTTTACATAATATAAGTAAATTGGTCACAACTTACTGGTTATCGGATGCTCCTCATAATTGATCGCTCAAAAGGTTATTCGTATAAATAATAGTATTTAATCTAGACATGTCCAATATACATATCTAATTGATAATTATTGAGTAACAATAGAGTAGTCCCACAATCAGGCCATTGAAAAAGACTACAAGTTACTTTCCTCTCTGTAAGGAAAGTGACTTTTTAGTTTGTTTTAAATGAATAACGAACTTCAATATTCGGGTACTGTTTTTGCACTACATGGATAGCTAACTAGGCGGAACAATGGAATTAAAATAAAAATTGCCAAATTCAATTTTAGTATCGAGGAATTACGATTTTTAGCATTAGAATTATTTTTTTTAACATTGTAATTCCGCATTTTCTTAAACTACATCAAGTTGTTTGTGTAACATATCACTTAAAAAAGTGCAAAATACCTCCTGAAGCTACCCGTCCTAGATTAGAACGGGTTAGCTCAACTGAGATTATAACATTAGCTATATTATCACTTTATATTACTTCATCTGGTGGTTGTGTCTTTCTCCAGCCATAAAACTGCATAACGTCTTTTGATCATATAAAACATTTCAATTCCCACCTTTCATATTTTTTAATTAACAAGATTAATATTGACGAATACGAATATAATCGTCTATTTTTCTTCGGTTCTCTTCAAAGATTTTTTCCACATATTCATCACGAAGTGCTTTCTCAAGAGAGATCTTACGTTTGGTAATAGTTATCGTGAGCGCAAAAAAGTTTAATATCATTTATTATCACCTCCTTAAATGGCCATAAAAAAACCGTAGAGAGACTCCCCTACGGTGAAAAAGGCACAAAAATACCGCAGGGGGACACTTCTCCCTGCGGTATGGGTATGCTTATTTACAAAAAAATCTTAAGCGGTCCATTCCGATGTGGTCGAATGTGTGATTTTCATTTTTACTGAAGTTGTAGCTACCAATGACATCAATTTAACGATAACGATCATTTTATTCGACCTCCTTAAGAATTTTTTTGATTACTTAGTAAGTATAACTAACTTTACGTTGTTTGTAAACATCTTTTACTAAGCTTTCCTAATTATTGAAGTGTGAAGCGTTATGAATGCTGCGGTACATAGGGAAATCCAAACCCGGGGTATGGCTACAAAATGAAAAAGTATTAGCAGATCACATTGAGTAGGGTATCCCAGACATAAATATGAATACTAAAGAAAATTGCAATTATTGATGGTGACCATTCGGCTAGAATTCTGCAACAAAGCTAGTGTGGATTATGCGTAAAAATCTGTAGAAAAAGCCTATGGCGGCGAAGAAAAAGATGTTTTGGCAGTACATGGCACACTCGGTGTTCACATTCACGGGTTGAATATGCAATTTTTAAGAGAAGTGATTATGGATATTGGCAGGGATTAGCTGGTGGTGGAGAAGAGGGTCAGACTCCTATTGAATCTGCTAAACGAGAAGTATTTGAAGAGGCTGGCTTTACAAGAGATTATCCATATATTGCATTACTTCACTAGCAGTAGAAGATGTAGTTAAAGTAATTTCCTTTGGGGACAAGTCGTTTATGTATTCAATGAATTTTCATTTGGTGTTAAAGTTCCTACAAAAGATATATCATTATCCAAAGAGCACCTTAACTATGAATGGTTATGTTTTGAAGAGGCAGTAACACTTTTGAAATGGGATAGCAATAAAACGGCGTTGGGAATTGAACAAAAGGTTGTTAAATCTGATTAACACCAAACAGATGAAAGAAAATATTTAAGCTAAAACGGGTGCTTTGCTTGAAGAATACTGAGTTGCATAGGCAGCTCACTTTTAGGGATATAGCTCACATACAGTACTTGCTATTATTCTACTATTGGACAAGTACCGTAATAGAATGCAGAAATGGTGGAGGGAAAAAATGAACAAAACGGAGAGGCAGCTTGCAATCACGCTTGAATTACAGCGAAGTAAAACACTGAGAGCAGAAGATTTAGCTTCTCAATTTGAAACAAGTGTGCGTACGATATATAGGGATATTCAAGCACTAAGTGAGGCTGGGGTTCCCATTTTAGGCGCCCCTGGTCAGGGATATTCCTTAATGGAAGGATATTTTCTACCCCCTGTTAGGTTCACAGCAGAAGAGGCCGTCTCCCTGCTCATGGGAGCTGATTTTATCGAACAAAGGTTGGATACAGATTATGGTATTAATGCAAAGTCCGCTAAACGCAAAATCGAGGCTACTTTGTCGGAGTCAGTTCGTAACGAGTCAAGGCTTGTTCGAGAAACAATGCGACTGCTTCATATAGGTGAGCAGTCAACTGAAGAGCGGGTAAAAACGTATCTTAATCAAGTTCGCGATGCAATTTTGAAACAGTGCAAAATCAGTTTTATGTATATTAAAAAAATGCCAGAAACAGATGGGAATCGGAAGCATAAACGTGTGGTCTCTCCATATGGATTAACACTTGTCCATGAAAATTGGGTTTTACTAGCATACTGTGAAATGAGGCAAGAAATGCGACATTTCCGCTTGTCCCGGATGTCCGACCTTTCTGTGTTGGAAGATCAATTTCTTCTACCAAATGATTTTGACCTAAGTAGCTATCGGCCACCTGACAATCGAGATGAAAGAATAATAATGAGAGCAAACCCCGAAATTGCCGACAAAATCATTGAAGCAGTTAATTTTTATATTGCATCCATTGAGGAGCGGAATGAGGATGTAATCTTTCAATTTCGTGTTCGGTATCCAGAGGAACTATTACATCATTTACTCGGCTGGGGCGGAGATATCGAGGTGATTGAGCCGAAGTCTTTACGCTTCAAGATTCGGGAAGTAGCGAAAAAAATTTTAGAACACTACTGACATACACCTGTCAGTAGTGTTCTTTTATACTGTGACTATACCAAAATGAAGAGGAGCTGCTTAAAGGATGAAAAGTACAAAGGAAGTATTGAAGTCATTTGAACTTACAGTAGAAAGATATTTGGAAGAACTGACAAAACTCAGTATGGAAAAATTACATAGAAAGCTGAACGAAGAAGATTGGTCCATTGGACAGATGTATGTACATTTAATACAATCAGCTTTCATGCATCTACATAATGTCGAGCAATGTTTAGCTGGTAGAGAATCGACATTGAACCCAACGAAGGAAAAAACTGAGCAGGGTAAGATTGTTTTTAATCTAGAACAATTTCCTGCTGTTCGTATTAAGGTTCCTGCTTCTCCGATTTATACTCCGCAACCACCAGAGAGCATGGAGCATTTGGTAGATGGACTTCACAATGTAGTGGAACGGATGAGGAATACGGAATCAGTTCTACTACAAGCGCCTGTAAGTAACAAGATACTTCATCCGGCGTTCGGTGCTTTAAACGCGCAGGAATGGTTTATGTTGATTGACATGCATTACAGACATCATTTTTTACAACTGGATCGGTTGAAAAGTTTAGCATTTGAAGAGTAGGGGGATGCATCATGTCGAATAAAACAAGTCAGAAAAGCAGATATTGGATTGGCGTTGTATCCGCTTCTCATGTAAATTTAGCCATAGAAGGTGGTTTTGCACAGTTGTGCCACGGTAAGGCTGCACCTTTGCGTAAAATGTCTCCAGGTGATTGGCTGATATACTATTCCCCTCGCACAGACATGTTAAAAGGGAAGCCAGTTCAAGCATTTACTGCTATTGGTCAGGTTACGGACAACGGTGCTTACAAACATCAAGTGTCGGAGTCGTTTATGCCATTTCGCAGAGATATGCGTTATATTCCTTGTCGAGAAGTTAAGATTGCATTGTTGTTAAACCAGCTCACTTTTACACGTGGAAATCGCAATTGGGGATATCCATTTCGTAGAGGTCATTTTGAAATTGGAGCTGAAGATTTTATGACAATCGTTACTTCGATGTTAGATGGTGAGGAACAGGCGTTATCCGAGATATTAAAACACTGATTACATTTTGTGAACAATTTCACTTAAACTATAGTGTGCCTTAGTTAGAACAATCTTCAGCAATCGGGCGCGATTCTGTAATAAGGATCAGCGCTCGCTCTCATTTTAGGGCCAGATTGCGGAGTATCTTGTTAAGGTAATAAAATTTCTAGAATAATTTGTATCCTATGGAATGACTTGAAAAATTTGTTTTTATATAGTACAGTATGGTTGAAATTTAAATAACTGAACACGATGATGGGAAGTAGTAGCAAGCACGTTTTTTTTAGAGAGTCAGCGGTCGGTGGAAGCTGATAAAAGCACTTGTGAATCCGTCCTGGAGTTGCACAGTCGAAGTAATGTAAGTAGGCTGTTGCCGGCTGAAATGCCGTTATAAAATAAGTGGATTAGGCATATGCCTTAATCAATTAGGGTGGTAACGCGGGTAGCTCTCGTCCCTTTTTAGGGGTGGGGGCTTTTTTGTGTATATTTTTATTCAAAATGGAGCTATTTGAGTTTAGCTTACAACGCAATTACACCAAGACTTAAAGGATGCAACGATTCCCATCATTAAATTTACTGGAGGTATGACTATGTTAGATATTAAACGCATACGTGATAATTTCACGGAAATTAAAGAAATTCTATTAACACGTAATGAAGATTTAGGAAACTTAGATGATTTTGAAGATTTAGATGCAAAGCGTCGTGAGTTAATTGCTAAAACAGAAGAATTAAAGGCAGAGCGCAATAAAGTATCTGAACAGATTTCAATTATGAAGCGCAACAAGGAGAATGTAGATGAAATTATTGCTCGTATGCGTCAGGTTGGTGATGAAATTAAAGAGATAGATGTTCAACTAAATAATGTGGAAGAGCACTTTAAAGATATGATGATGCGCTTGCCAAATATTCCACACGAATCTGTACCAGTAGGCACAACAGAGGACGACAATATAGAAGAATATACCTGGGGCGAAATTCCAACATTTGATTTTGACATTAAAGCACACTGGGATCTTGCTACAGATTTGAAGATTGCTGACTTTGAACGAGGAGCAAAAGTAACAGGTAGCCGTTTCTTATTCTACCGTGGTCTTGGAGCTCGCTTAGAACGAGCACTGATGACATTTATGATGGATTTACATGCAGAAGAGCATGGTTATGAGGAAATGCTGCCACCTATCATTGTTAATCGTGATAGCTTAACGGGTACTGGAAATCTCCCTAAATTTGAGGAAGATTTATTTAAATTAGAGGAAACAGATTATTTCATGATTCCAACGGCAGAGGTACCTGTAACAAACTTCTATCGTGATGAAATTTTACTGGCTGAGGCTTTACCCCAAGGCTTTGCTTCTTACAGTCCGTGCTTCCGCTCAGAGGCAGGTTCTGCGGGTCGTGATACACGTGGTTTAATCCGTCAGCACCAATTCAACAAAGTGGAATTAGTACGCTTTGTAAAACCAGAGGAGTCATATGAACAGCTAGAGTTGTTGACAGGTCATGCTGAAAAAGTACTGCAATTACTAGGCTTACCATATCGTAAACTAAAAATGTGCACTGCTGATTTAGGTTTTACTGCAGCGAAGAAATATGATTTAGAAGTTTGGATTCCTGCACAAAACATGTACCGTGAAATTTCTTCTTGCTCAAACTTTGAGGACTTCCAAGCACGACGCGCAAATATTCGCTTTCGTCGTGAACCAAATGCAAAACCAGAATATGTTCACACATTAAACGGTTCAGGTCTTGCGATTGGTCGTACAGTTGCCGCTATACTAGAAAACTATCAACAAGCCGATGGAAGCGTAGTACTTCCTGAAGTTTTAAGACCATATATGGGTGGTAAAGAAGTAATTGCCCTAAATAACGGGTAAAAGCGATTTTAGATATCCTTTATTGTCTTGCCTTATAAAGATGTAGCGTAATTACGTGCTATAACAAACTAATGAATATTATGAATACATCATGCAATAGCTTATTCAATAATAGGGCGCATTTCTTTAATAAGTAGTTTAAGAGAAATAATGAGTAGATGAAGAAAGTAGGTAAGTAAATGATTCCATTAGTATATGACCAAGTTAATAAATGGGGCAAAGACGATGAATTCTTTGTAACAATGTTAAAGAAATTAAATGTAAAAAAAATAGCTGATTTGGGTTGCGGAACAGGAAGATTGACCAACCACTTTGCTAAAGCTGGTTATCATATTATAGCTATTGACCCGAATGAAGAGGCAATCGAATATGCAAAAAATAAAGAGTATCAAGGGGAAGTGGCTTGGATTGTTGGTGATAGCTCAAACTTAAAAACCAATATGTTTGATGCTGTCATAATGACAGCAAATGTTGCGCAAGTATTTCTTACAGAGGAAAGTTGGAAGAACGTCATTTCAGATGCATATCGAGCTTTAAAATCTGGAGGACACTTTATTTTTGATACACGCAATCCATTAGCAAAAGCTTGGGAACATTGGAAAAAGGATTTAACACCTGATGTTGCAGTGAATCAGGTGAGCGGGGAGCCACTTGAAATTTGGACTGAATACGAGGGGTTTGTAGAAGATGTTTTTACGTTTTATGAAACGGTGAAAAATACATGTACAGAAGAAGTAGTTATTCGTGAAAAAATGCAATTAAAATTCCGAACACAGGAAGAAATCTATGAATCTTTACAAAAGGCAGGCTTTTCACAAATTCAAGCTTATGGAGATTGGGAGTTTAAACAAGCAACTGCAGAAACAAAATCTTTTATTTTTCATGGGATAAAATAAATAGGGAGGTTCTTCGTAAACTTATCGAATTTGACAATTCCAGCATTTAGGTATCCTTATTCAACAATTAGGCGCGTTTGTTAAACAACATAGCTGGAAATTGATCAAACCTTTTTAAAAATCTCATATTTATTTAAAAGGAGTAACTCCATTTTGAATACTTTTTTCAAAATGGAGTTTTTGAAGTTGTTAAAATTCTTATGTATGTTTTTAAGGGAGTTGAAAAAAGAAATTTTCAAATTGGGCAAATTTCTGTTGCAATTCAAAACATTAAATCATAATATAAGAATATAGTTATATACGGATTAAGTCACCTTTCCTTAACAAGGTGACTTTATTTAAATTAATATATAAGCAAATGATTATATAAGGAGTGCAGCTAAATGGAAAACACACTAATTGAAAAACAATTAAAAGCAGCAGCTGATTTAAATCGCATTAAATTACTTGCATGTATGAAAAATGGGGAGGTATGTGTATGTGATTTTGTGGATGTGTTAGGAATTTCACAACCAGCCGTTAGTCAACATCTGCGAAAATTAAAGGAGGCAGGCATTATTACGGAACGAAAAGTAGGGACTTGGAAACATTACCGTTTAATAGAGGATCAAACGCCACTGATGAAGGGCATTTTAGAACAAATTCAGCCTTTAAACGGGTGCAACTGTGGCACAGATTGCTGCCATGTAGGGGGAAATATAAATGAGTAATGAATCTTTAACAAAACAGCTTTCTTTTCTAGATCGTTACCTTACCCTTTGGATATTCGTTGCGATGGGAATAGGTGTTGTATTAAGTATCACCATGCCTAATGTTGGTGAAGCGTTAGAGTCCATGTCTATTGGCACAACGTCCATACCAATTGCAATCGGGTTAATTGTCATGATGTATCCACCATTAGCGAAAGTAAAATATGAGGAAATGTGGCGGGTCTTTAAGGATTGGAAAGTGCTTTTACTATCGCTTTTTCAAAACTGGTTACTCGGACCGTTCTTAATGTTCTTTTTAGCCATCATCTTCCTGCATGATTACCCTGAATATATGGCAGGACTCATTATGATTGGTTTAGCTCGATGTATTGCAATGGTCATTGTATGGAATGATTTAGCGCGTGGAGACCGTGAATATGTAGCTGGTTTAGTTGCGTTTAACTCCATCTTTCAAATCGTGACGTATTCAATTTTTGCTTACTTTTTCTTAAATGTATTACCTGGTTGGTTTGGCTTAGAGAATTTTAGTGTTTCTATTTCCATGTGGGAAATTACTAAGAGCGTTCTAATTTACTTAGGGATACCATTTGCTGCAGGGTTCCTCACACGATGGATAGGCATTAAAACAAAAGGGAAACAGTGGTATGAGGAAAAATTCTTGCCAAAAATTTCACCACTTACTTTAATTGCCCTGTTATTTACGATAGTGATGATGTTTGCCTTAAAGGGTGAGCAATTAGTAGAACTGCCACTTGATGTGGTACGAATTGCAATCCCATTATTTATTTACTTTGTCATTATGTTTGCTGTGTCATTCTTCTCTTCCCGTAAAGTAGGTGCATCTTATCCTGTCACAGCAGCCCTTTCTTTTACAGCTGCAAGTAACAATTTTGAGCTGGCGATTGCGGTAGCAGTTGGCGTGTTTGGTCTTCACAGTGGCGTGGCATTCGCTGCTGTTATTGGTCCACTTGTAGAAGTACCTGTTCTCATCGGACTTGTATGGGTTGCCCTACGTTGGCAGAAAAAATACTTTAAAACCATTAAATTATAAGGAGCAATTACTATGACAAATACACTTTATTTCTTATGTACAGGTAACTCATGTCGAAGTCAGATGGCTGAAGGATGGGGAAAAAAGCTACTACCAACCAATTGGACAGTTAAAAGTGCTGGTATTGAAGCACACGGGGTAAATCAGAATGCAATTAAAGCGATGGCAGAGGTAGGAATTGATATTTCAAATCATACATCCGATTTAATTAATATGGAGACATTATATAACGCCACGTTAGTAGTCACGTTATGTGGGGATGCAGCTGATAAATGCCCAATGACACCTCCTCATGTTCGTCGTGAGCATTGGGGATTTGAGGATCCAGCGAAAGCGACAGGTACGGATGAAGAGAAGTGGGCTGTATTCCAAAATGTTCGTGATGCAATTGGTAAACGCATTGAACAATTTGTAGCTGAGGAGCTGAAATAAATTGAAAAAAATTCATATCTATGAGCCAGCAATGTGCTGTTCTACAGGCTTATGTGGACCCTCTATAGACCCAGAATTATTGCGTATGTCATTTATTATGAATAATTTAAAGAAAACAAACATAGAAGCTGAACGTTTTAATCTAACAAATGAACCAAATGCCTTTGTAGAAAACGAAGCAATCAATCAACTATTAATGTCAGAAGGAATGGATGCCTTGCCTGCAACGTTTGTGGATGGAGAATTACTTTGCAAAGGGATCTATCCAACAAATGAACAATTTTCACAGTGGTCAGGACTTTCCGAAGACGAATTACTTCAAAAGCCAAAAGTACGCTTGTCACTAAAAGGAGATGCGTAAGATGGAACGCTTTACAAGAAGTCATTTCCCAGACACCCCATTCCTGTTTTTTACGGGGAAAGGGGGCGTTGGAAAAACATCGGTTGCTTGTAGCCTATCAATAGCCATTGCAAAGGAAGGGAAAAAGGTACTTTTAATTAGTACAGACCCCGCATCCAACTTACAAGATATTTTTGGCCAAACGCTTTCTAATAGTCCGACAAAAATTGAAGGCATAGACAATTTATTTGCGATCAATTTGGACCCTGAACAGGCAGCACAGCATTACAAAGAGCAAATGGTTGGTCCGTACCGTGGAAAACTACCTGAAGTGGTATTACAAAATATGGAGGAACAACTTTCTGGTGCTTGCACAGTAGAAATTGCTGCCTTTAATGAATTTGCATCACTATTGACTGATACTTCAGTGATTGGAAATTTTGACACTGTCGTGTTTGATACAGCCCCTACAGGGAATACGTTACGATTATTACAGTTGCCTTCTGCATGGTCTACGTTTCTAGACGATAACACGACTGGCACTTCATGTTTAGGTCCTTTAAAAGGGCTAGAACCACAACGTGAAGTCTATAAAGAGGCAGTTGAACGTTTAAAGAATGCTAATCAAACAACGTTAATGTTAGTGACACGCCCAGAAGAAAATCCTTTAAAGGAAGCTGCACGTGCTTCTCACGAATTATTTGAAATAGGCATTCAAAATCAGACTCTACTAATTAATGGATATATGAGCAATGCCAATTCTACTGATGATATCGAAGAGGCTTTCATTGCACGTCAAGCTGATGCAATAGCAAGAATTCCTGAAGAACTAAATCAATTTGAGCATTTCTACTTACCTTTTGTACCGTACTCATTATCAAGTATTGAGCGTATGCAAGCATGGATGACTGACCAAGAAGTTATACATGAAGATGAATCAAATGAAGAAACTAAGATTCCTGAGATAGAAGAAATGATTGCAGATTATTTAGAACGTAAACCGAAACTCATTTTTACGATGGGTAAAGGTGGGGTTGGAAAAACAACTGTGGCTTCTTATATTGCATTACGATTAGCAGAAGAGGGTACTCATGTACATTTAACTACAACAGATCCCGCCGCACACCTCGATTGGACATTCGGAGATGACAACGTTAATAATTTAACGATCAGTCGTATTGATCCAAAAGCAGAAGTGGCAAACTATGAAGCAGAAGTGGCAAACTATGAAGCAGAAGTGCTTGCAAAGGCAAGTGAAACGATGAATGAGGAAGGTTTAGCATTTGTGAAAGAGGATTTGGCTTCTCCTTGTACAGAGGAAATAGCTGTATTCAGAGCATTTGCTAACGTTGTAGAAAATCACCAAGATGAAGTCATTATTATTGATACCGCACCAACAGGGCATACGTTGCTTTTACTAGACGCAACAGAAGCTTATCACCACGAAATAAGCCGTTCACAGGGAGATATTCCCCCTGCTGTTTCAAACCTGTTACCAAGGTTACGTGATGCTTCCTATACGAGTGTAGCCATCGTAACTCTTCCTGAAGCAACACCTGTTTATGAAGCTACGCGCTTACAAGAAGACTTACACCGTGCTGGATTATCTGTTGATTGGTGGGTTGTCAATCAGACATTTTCATCTATCAAAACAACAAGTCCAACATTAAGACAAAAACAACAAGCCGAAACAAAATGGCTAAAAGAAGTAAAATCTATCAGCAATAATCAATTCGTAGCCATTCCATGGGTAAAAACGCCACCGGTTGGAACACAAGGCTTACATGAATTAAAAGGAGAGAAAATCAAATGAAAATGAGTCCAGAAGGTAAAAATTATTTAGAACAGGTATTAGCTGATTCAGAGGTTAAAACACTTCGTTTCTTTGGTATTGCAGGCTGCTGTGGGGTTAATTTAGGTGTAGGCTTAGAAGCACCAGCAGAAGAAGATGCAATTCAAACAATTGAAGGTATCGAAGTCGCAATTCATCCTGATATTGCACCGCAATTAACAGATGTTACGATCCATGCAGAAGAAGAGAATGGTGAACTAGGTTTAGTATTAGTTGGATACTCACCAACATCTTGCTAACGAGTGATCCTAAATATACTGTCTGTCGTAGCAATTATTCAATCCGTTGAATGGAGGATACAGTAATGACAGTTAACCATGCTAGCGTATTGACTAAAAATTATTTTATCGCTTATTTAATGTTAATTATGAAAAGTAGAGAATACACATTGAATCAAGCTAAAAAGTTTGCATTTGATTTCTTTTTTAAAGGAGATAGAGATCATTACGGCACTTCTACTTGGTTGCAATTTGAAAAGGCTATAAAAGAAATTGAAATTGAAATGTGTTAATTACACATGCACAGTATAAACGTCTAGCCAAGTGCTAGGCGTAAAAAATGCATTTTATATAAGTGAATGCTTATATAAAGAAAAAAAGAGGAGAAGTTAATGATGAAAACACTAAAAGTAATCAACCAAAATGGATCTTGTTGTACTACTAAGGATATTGAAGTACAGGAGAGTGTTAAGAACTCCAAGAAGAATTTACCGATTGTCATAATTGGTGCAGGTCCCATTGGATTAGCTACAGCTGCTCATTTAGTGGAACAAAAGCAAGCATTTATTTTACTTGAGGCTGGGCATGAAATAGCACACAATATTCGTACCTGGGGGCATGTTACATTATTTTCACCATGGCGATATAACATCAATAAAGCTGCTAAATCATTATTAGAGGGGTCTGATTGGGTAGAACCTAACTTAGAAACAATACCTACCGGGCATGAGTTAATTGATCTTTATTTAAAACCCTTGGCAGAATTAAAACAAATAAAACCAAGTATCCGATTGAACTCAAAAGTAGTAGGTATTTCACGACAATTAAATGATAAAATGAAATCAAAAAATCGATTCAATCAGTCCTTTAATATTTATGTTGAAAAAGAGGATGACATCGATATTATTGAGGCAAAAGCAGTTATTGATGCAACAGGAACATGGGGAAATCCAAACCCAGCAAATTCTACAGGTGTATGGCTGAAAAATGAGAAAGCATTAGCAGATTACATTGAGTATGGTATTCCAGATATAAATACGAATCCTAAGAGATATGCAAATAAGAAGGTTGCTGTCATTGGTGGTGGTCATTCAGCGATCAATACTTTATTAACTTTAGCTGAGTTACAAAAAGATAATCCTTCAACAAAGCTTGTGTGGATTATGCGTAAAAGATCTGTAGAAGAAGCCTATGGAGGTGAGGAAAAAGATGCGTTTGCAGCACGCGGCGCACTCGGTATTCGCATCCATGAATTAGTAGATACAGGAAAGATTGAGGTAGTAACACCTTTCTATATTTCACAGGTGAAAAAAGAAGAAAATATCCATATTGTAGGTACTATAAATGGAGAACAAAAAGTACTTACAGGATTCGATGAACTTATCGTAAATGCAGGAAATCGACCTGATTTTACCATGAACAATGAACTGCGTTTATCTATTGATACAGCAACAGAAAGTGTGCAAGCATTGGCGCCACTAATTGATCCTAATGAGCATAGTTGTGGCACAGTAAGAGCGCATGGAGAAGAAATACTACGACAACCAGAAAAGAACTTCTACATTGTCGGTGCAAAAAGTTATGGACGCGCACCTACATTCTTAATGGCCACAGGTTATGAACAAGTTCGTTCTATAACAGCCTATTTATCCGGAGATATAGAAGCGTCAAAACGTGTGGAATTGGAATTACCAGAAACAGGGGTATGTAGTATTAATCTGGTTAATCAATCAAATACATGTTGTTAATAATTTGACTGTTAGCGAAAGCTAGCAGTCCTTTTAAAATATTCAAGGGGGAAATGGAATGGACAATCTTATTATTCGTAAAATGGAAAATAAGGATTTACAAGAGATATTAAAGATTTATAAAGAAGGAATCGAAACTGGGATGGCAACTTTTCAAACGGAAGTACCAAGTGAACAAGTGTGGGATGAAGGACATCATTCAACATTGCGTTTTGTAGCAGAAAACCACAATAAAGTGGTTGGTTGGATTGGCATTTCACCGGTTTCTACACGTGCTGTTTATTCTGGAGTTGGAGAAGTTAGTGTTTATATATCGAGTGATCATAAAGGGAAGGGCATAGCTTCAGAGCTTTTCAAAGTACTAATTGAAGAGAGTGAAAAGGCAGGATTTTGGACACTCCAATCATCTATCTTTGCCATCAATACATCAAGTATTCAATTACATAAAAAGATGGGATTTAGAGTTGTTGGAACTCGAGAAAAAATTGCTCAGTTACATGGAAAGTGGCATGATACCATCATAATGGAAAAAAGAAGTGATTAATTTTACTAATTATTTATATTTAATGTTATGAAAAAACACTAGTATCTAGTTTATTAAAGGTTTTTACTCGGAGCAAATTTCATTCAAATGTGAACGGGCCTATTTTTACTGAAACTTTATTATTAAATTACACTGAAAAATATGATTGTCTGGACATTCTTTTACAAAAAGGGTTTTAAAATATGTCCAGACATTCCTATCTAAAATGCCTGTAGATTCTTATCCATGAACATTTTCATCTTATCAACTAATCATAAAAATAAAATGTCTAAAAGTTCTTGTCCTCAAATAAAATAAAGTGTCTAAAAGTTCTTGTCCAAATAATAAGAATTCTTTATAATCCTCGAGCAAAGAAGGCAGGTTTGCGGCATTGTCTAAAGGTTCTTGTCCAATTTGTCTAAAAGTTCTTGTCCATATACAAGTACAGATATTATAGGTAGTCGATGAATCAAGGCTCTCCTCCACGCCAAATAATTTTAGTTTACATAATATAAATTATAGGAAGTTATGTTTCATTGAAAAGTATACTAATAATAGTGAGACAAAATGGATGTACATAGACATCAAAATCTAAACTTTACTTAATTGTCAAATAAGTTTAGATTTTGATGTCTTCCTTTTTTATTCCTCATAGACACTCAAATGTTTTAACTATAAAAATAAAAATAACCCATGAAAACATGATTGATAAAAAACGATTATTTTAATATCGAATTATTATAATTAACTTTTGTATATTTTAGTCTTTAATTCACGATTTTCTAAATAGAATCGATATTAGCTTATGTTGGTTTGGAATAAAGTTTGATTAAAAGTTTGTTGCAAACGTTGATTTTTTATCTCTTTACGAACAAATTTACATGTCCAAAAAACTAAAAATAAATTTAAGCTTCTGTATATTGTCCCATCTTTCTAAATTTCTCATAGCGATCGTCAAGTAATTGTTCGCCATTTAAAGAATTCAATGCTTTTAGTGTGACGCTTATACACTTTTTTATATTAAATGCTTGCTTCGCAACATTGCGGTGTGCTCCACCCGTTATTTCAGGGATTATTCCATCAATAACGTCAAGCTCTTTTAAGTCAGGTGCTGTTATCCGCATTGCTTCTGCAGCTTGCTTCCCTAGGCTACCATCTCGCCATAAGATCGATGCAGCCCCTTCAGGCGAGATAACCGAATACGTTGAGTTCTCTAACATAAAGACTCGATTAGCTACGCCTAATGCAATTGCACCGCCACTTCCGCCTTCCCCAATAACAATACTAATAACTGGTACTGTTAGAATCGCCATTTCAGAGAGAGTTCTAGCAATGGCTTCACTTTGGCCGCGTTCCTCGGCTGCCTTACCTGGATAGGCTCCTTTTGTATCAATAAAACAAATAATTGGGCGCTTAAATTTCTCAGCCTGCTTCATTAAGCGTAATGCTTTACGATATCCTTCAGGGTGTGGCATACCAAAATTTCGTCGAATATTTTCTTTAGTTGATTTTCCGCGCTGATGTCCAACAATTGTTACGGGCTGACCTTCAAAGAGAGCAATTCCTCCAAGAATAGCTGCATCATCGCCAAATTTACGATCTCCATGTAACTCAATAAAGTTTTCACACATCGCTTCTATATATTATATTGTAAAGTTGTTGGTCGTTCTGGATGTCTAGCAACCTGTACACGATCCCAGGGCTTCATATTGGCATAAATAGATTGTTCTAGCTGTGTTAGACGTGTTTCAAGCTTTTCGATTTCGCCTGTCATGTCAACATCTGCCTTTGTAGCAATCGTTTTTAATTCATCAATTTTTTCTCGTAATTGTACTACTGGTTCTTCAAAAGCTAAATTTTTAGACATGTTGCACACCGCCTTTTGTATGCATTTTTACAAGCATTGCTACTTGGTTTCGTAAATCTTTCCGATGGAAAATTGCATCAAGCTGACCATGCGCTAGTAAAAACTCTGACTTTTGGAAATCATTTGGTAATTTTTCTCTTAATGTTTCTTCGATTACACGGCGACCAGCAAAGCCAATCAATGCTTGCGGTTCTGCAATATTAATATCTCCAACAGAAGCAAAGCTTGCTGAAACGCCACCGTATGTAGGGTGCGTCATGATCGAAATAAATAATAGTCCTTCTTCACTATGACGTTTTAATGCCACACTCGTTTTTACCATTTGCATTAATGATAGAATACCTTCTTGCATGCGCGCTCCACCACTAGCAGTAAAGATAATAACCGGTACACGTAATTCAATAGCTTTTTCAACGGCACGTGTGATTTTTTCTCCTACAACGGAGCCCATTGAGCCCATACGGAAATGAGAATCCATAATGGCTACAACAATTTCTTCTCCATCAAGAGTACCTACCCCAGTCAGTACAGCTTCGCTTAATCCTGTTTGTTGTTTAGCCACTGAAATTTTTTCTACATAATCAGGGAAATTGAGTGGATTACTTGTTTGTAAATGATCGTCCATTGAAACAAATGAACCTTCATCTAATAAATAAGCTACGCGCTCCTGTGCAGTCATTTTGAAATGATGGTCGCAATTTGTACACACTTTATGATTTTTTTCTAATTCCTTTGTTAACTGAATGTGACGGCACTCTGGACATTTTGTCATAAGTCCTTCTGGAAATCCCTTTTCCTGTCCGTCCTCTTTCTTTTTACTAAATAGGTTACGTATTGCCATGTTTGACTCCCCCTATGTTGTCTAAATGAATTGTTCAGCATTCATCCACTGTTCGTAAGCTTTTAATACTTCTTTTTCATAGCCAAGTTGCATCGATTTCAACATCGTTTGAATAATTAATTTTGCTACTTTTGTTGAGTTTCGATTTAAACTGTCACCCTCATAAACTGCTAACTGAAACCAGACCTTTAGTGAAAGACGATTTCCTGACGTAATGATTATTTCTCGTAAAACATCCCGACAATTAATCGTACTTTCTATCTCTAGCTTTACAAAAACACTGTCCTACACTGGTAGTGCTCGCATAGTATCTGTACAACTTATAATGCGAATGGCTTCCTTTTCATGAATTTGTCGCGTTAATTCGACATCCTTTTTTGATTTTTCATCTTCTAATATAAACAACCACAATATTTCTACGAACTGATGCTTTTGTGTTGAAGCTAGGAATGTACCTCCTCCATGTCTCTTGTCAATAAGACCTAACAATTCTAAACTTCGCAATGCCTCTCTCTCAGAGGATCGCCCGACACCTAAACGTTCTGAAAGGACTCTTTCGGAGGGTAACTTTTCACCAGCCTGTATTTTTTCTATTTTAATAAGTTGTCGTAATTGTTGGACGATATCTAAAAACACTTTCTTTTGTTCGGTTTTTTTATCCATACGATCAACTCCTCGGTCAATCTATTCGCCTTGGCATAATGATCGCTGTCGCTTTCCTTTCGCACAGATAAACAATGCATCCAAAGGCTTTATCTTCATTCAATAGGTGTTTGGATACCTACTATAAAAGAAACAAAATCCACCACCTTCAGATGATGGCGTCTCTTACTGAATGAATTCAAAAGTGGTCTGGCCACTTTTGAAGTTGGCTTTATCTTACAAAATAATTATTTGAAAGTAAAGAAAAAACTGCATAAAAATTTATGCAGTTCCTAAAATTCCCTTCAATTTCATATTCATTTCGTCGTTTGTGCATATTTTATTTTCACTTGAGGTCTACCAAAGCGCTTTTCAAGCGTTCACTCAATGTAAAGCAATTCATCTTCTAGTAACAGCTCTTGAAGTAGATGAAAAACTTTGGATCTAGGTAAGATTTTAAGCATATCTTTGACATAAATTTCCAACGCAGTAACACCAACTCTTTCAACTTACTTGAAAAATTTAATTAACAGCATAATTTTGATTACATTTGAGTTTACCTATAACTTCAACTACTTATAATAAACAACATGGAAGTTCATTATAATTTCTTCTGAAGAACAATACTAAATAACCAGTCGTCAAATAAATTTCGACAACTGGTTAGGTGTATACTTTTTCGGCTGTAATATATCAGTAATTTTCACTGCTACCTGTAGAAAGGACACTAAATAGTAGTTTTACCGAAGCAAGATCTCAGCTTCTTTTGCAAATTCATTACTTTTTTTTATGACCAAATTAGCCGTTTCACTCGGATGGTTAAGAGGAAAATGATGACCATATGGAACAAAATCAACCTTACCCAGATGCTTAGGAGCAGAGTAGCCTCTATCAGAATCCCCCCAAATAATGTGAAGATTATACTTTGTTACTTCATTGAAATCACCTTGAACGTTTTTCGATAGTAAACTGTTAAGCTGAACGGTAGTGTTTAAAATTCTAGGAGAAGTAAAACTTTTACTTATTTTTTGAATATAATGTTCAGGGATGCTCTCCATATTTTCAAATAAACCATTACTTAATAAATAACGCTCTATCAAATTAGTAGTTGCGAATTTCAATGTCCATTTGTTTATAAATTGAGGAACATTTATTGATTTAGCATTTTTTTTGGCAACAGGTGGCTGAAGTAAAGTAATTGTATACTTCTTATCTATGTACTTTTGTACTAATGCTTCCAAAAGAATATACGCACCAAATGAATGACCAATTAGATGGGCACCGTTAGTAGCTTTCTCCAATAACTTTTTTACTACATTCAAATAGATATTTAAAAGATTTTTCTCTCGTTTAAAAGGAGAACGTCCCAAACCAGGAAGGTCCATGATCCATACAGGACGGCCTGTTTTTTCATGAAGCTCTTTTCCTAAAGGAAATAAATCCTCTCCATCACTCAATAAACCATGTAATAATATAAACGGTTTCCCCTCTCCTTGTAATTGGTAAAGGGTATTGTTATCGCATAATGTTCGCTCAAATAAATGATGATGCTTTCCATTTTGATACATCAATCGATAATCCAGATCAGCTACTACGGCAGGGAAAAAGTTCATGACACTCATCTTCTTAAACCAATCTCCCCCCCTCATGTTTTTCACCGAACCATTTGAAAATGTTCGTTTTGTGATAAAATTCAGTCCATCAGAAGGAATGTTTGTTATTTTACTTACTCCACTTTTCATTATTGTTTTCATAAGCGGCATTGGAACAGAGATTTTTGGTGCCCTCATATTCATACTTTCCGACATAACACTTAGTAATTCAGCAATGTTCGGATCGTTCTCTTTGTCATCAACAAGTGTATATGTTTGAATAGCCGGCTGCTCCAATTTGAAAACCTGCACAATAAACTTCGCAAACTCATCGTTTGAAATCAGTGGCAACCTATATCCCTTACCTCCAGGAATCACTGGCATGAGCCCTCTTCGCATACTTGTCACAAGCAAACCTAATCCTGCTATCTGCTCTGTACTCCCTGTTTTACTACTCCCAACCACAGTTGGCGGATTAATGACAGACAGCGGATAACCTACTGCTGATGCCTGTTGACGGATATAAAGATCTGCTAAAA
The DNA here is from genome assembly GCF_016757845.1 of Lysinibacillus sp. HST-98. NCBI lineage: Bacteria > Bacillati > Bacillota > Bacilli > Caryophanales > Bacillaceae > Lysinibacillus > Lysinibacillus sp. HST-98. The sequence continues at coordinate 210,767 of NZ_JAENHX010000005.1, read as the reverse complement.
ATTTTGTTTTCTCATATGGATTTTTTATTTTTAAAAATTTGTTTCCTTCTTTAAATACATCTATCGCAACCTTGCTATTATTATCATCAAATGGACTCATATAACCTACAACATGAATAAATTGCTGCAAGCCCTTCAATTGATGAATACTTTTAGCGAATTCACTAATATGTTTGGCGCCATTCAAAAATACAGAAGTTGCCTCTTGGTTTGTCGCTTGAATATCCATGGAGCCTCCTGCGTGAATCATCACATCCGTTTTCAATACCAACTCCTTATCTTCAGCACTTAGACCTAAGTCTATTTTCGTTAAATCACCTTCAATAAAGTGCATATTTTCCTCTTTTAAGATGCCTCTTTCCTGAAAAATGTGTGTTGCTTTACTTTTCGACCTCACTAAAAGAAGAATGTTCACATCCTCTTTGACTAATTCATTCACTAATTGCTTTCCAATAAAACCTGTTCCACCCGTTAAAAATACTGTTCTCATAAAAATCCTCCTAGTAGTACTATGTAGTACTAATTTGATGTAAAAAAAATGCTTCTTTTATCGAAGCAAGTTAAACAAATGATCTGCTGTTTTCATGATTACAGTTGCATCCTCCAGTGTTTCTGAAATAAATAGCGCTCCTTCAAGATTTGTAATAAAAAGAGATGCAACCTCGTCAATATTTATTGTCTTTCTAAATTCACCATTCTCTACCCCTTGTTTAAGGAATAGAGAAACTTTCGTTTGTAAGCCTTTAAAAAAAAGACCTATTTTTTCTTTTACTTTTGTGGCATTTGTAGGACTTTGAATATAAAGCGTAATAAATGGACAGCTCCCCTTATATTCTCTGGTCTGAACTCCTTGTGATATTTGCTTTAAAAACAATTGGATACGATCTTCAACTAATAATTGGTTTTGAGATAGTAAGTCCTCTATTGCAGATTGATACATTTCAATCCAATAATCAACGACCCCTTCCAACAATTCTTCCTTATTAGAGAAGTGATAATACACATTAGACTTTGAAACTTTGCTTACACGAACTAATTCATCCATGCTTGTATAAGCAAATCCTTTTTCTAAAAATAATGTTGCAGCTACTTCAATCACACGTTTTTGATTCATTAATTTTACTTTTGTCATAATTAGAACTATACAGTACTAAAATGGGTGTTGCAAGTATTTTTGTTAGTTTAAAAAAATTTTGATCAAAAAAGCGATGATTTAATGATTTTACTGCTAAAAATGTCATTTTGAACAAAGTTGAACGGATCCCAAAACTGTTTTGGATGGCTTGTAATTTTTCACTTGTGTTATTTTGTAGTCAATAAAGGAGATGCTTTTATGCCCATTAAAGATGATTTGCAAAATTGATTCATTAATACCCTTCATCAATATAAAAACGCCATTTTGATTGATGCTGATCAAAATGGAGTTTTTATTATCCCTAGCTGTTATTCAAACAATGGCATCATATGTTTTCGAATCAATTCAACACGATCCTTGGCACGAGGCATAAAGCGCGAAGTAATCGAAATGACCATCTTCTTTTGAGGATTTATGAATATTACATTTCCACCATCCCCCAAAGCTGCATAGCAATCATCAAGTATCCACCACAAATAACCATAGGTTAGCTTTCCTGATCGACTTTGTACTTTAGTGCTGTCCTCTATCCATTGAGAAGAAAGAATTTGGCGACCGTTCCATACACCCCCATTTAAATAGAGCTGACCTATTTTGGCCATATCCCGTGGCGTTAACGTAAGTCCCCAACCAGCGGTGCTTATTTCCTTAGGATCTACTATCCAGCCAGTGACATATTTATTCTTCAGAAAAGCGAAATAGTCTTCTTTATTTTGTATAGTTGTATTTGTGGGTGCTTTGATTGCAAGAGGTTTAAACAAGTTTTCAGTAGCGAAATCAAGAACAGATTGACCAGTGGCAGTTGTAAGAACACCTGATAAAATATGTGTGCCAACGGTAGAATAGTTAAACACCCCCATACTACCTTTGCCTCCTAGCAAATCCAATGCAGCTTTTACCCAGTCATCACTTGAATATACTTTCGTATAAGGCTCTGACTTGTATTTATAGGGTGCTGTCATTGACAACAAATTTGCTATGGTGATGTTTTGAATGGTTTTTTCGCCACGTTTCACTGTATAATTTGGAAAAAAATCTAACACATGCTGTTCTATATTTTTCATATATCCTTTATCAATTGCCATTCCAATAAGAATCGAGATGATACTTTTAGTGACAGATGCTATATGCAAAGCATCATCTTGGGTGTATCCATCAAAATATTTTTCGTAAATTAAATGATTATCTTTTCTAATAGCGATGCCTGCTATATTGGCATACTCTTTTTCTATTAAATCTTCAAAGTTATTCATCATTCTGATTGTTAGGGTTTGACACATTGACGTCAGCTATATCAATCCCCATCCTTTCGCTAAAATGAATCATCAATATTGATGTAATAAAGAATAATTTATTATAAAAAATTATTCAATTCTTTTCTTTAATATAGCTAGAATGATTGCATCGTAACAAAAAAACGTTAATCATTGTAAGATTAACGTTACGGTTTCTTTTTATCGATCTTCATTTTCATAATATGCTTCATTCGCATGTTTCTGATCTGTACCTTTAAGGTATGCTAGGATCATTTTAGGACGTTTAAGTAAAACCCAGTCTCCATGCTTATCAAATTTTCTGCTTGAAGTGATCATTCCATTTTGAATTGTTCCGTATTTTTTTCCGTTCTTTTTTCCCCAATCTTTTAATCGTTTAGCAAAATCGGCATCTTCTGCCATGAGCATATTTTCATTAAATCCATTAATTGCTTGAAAATCTTTTTTGTAGCACCAAAAGATGCCTACAGAAATTGCACCATATTTTAAAAATAGTGGTCCGATTAATAACAAAGCTGAAACAAAAATTCCTAAGGACATTCTTTCAAACTTTCCTGTAACGCCCCCGCCAATGTACTTACCTGTGCTTAAGTTCTCCACTGCCTTCGATAACACATGTTCGTTCATCTGTGTATCGGCATCAATTGTGACGATGATTTCCCCTCTTGCTATATCAACGCCAGCGTTCCTAATCTTCGAAAGGTTCTTATCGCTATTTTTTAGGAGGATACAATTATACGATTTGGCAATTTCCTCTGTTCGATCTGTACAGCGATTTAAAACAACAATAATCTCTACTTGATTTTCAAAGGATTTGGAAGCCTTTAAAATAGATTCTAAGCATTTTCCAATGTATTTTTCTTCATTATGGGCTGGTATGACTATTGAAATTTTTATATCCTCTTTCTTTTGCACTTCTAAAGAGTTCTCCATGTCGTACATACAGCTCCTCCCTTTTAAATGTCTTCTGCATTTATAAAATAAACCAGCTGATCAGTCCACTTGTTGTCCTCGTATATGAATCCTTTCCTCGTGCATTCATAAAGCATCCCAACATTTTCTGCTAATTTTATAGATGCCGTATTGTCGAGGTTTATATGAGCTTCTATTCGATGATAATTTAATTTTTCAAATGCTAGATCAATCGCTGCCTTTACAGCCTCTTTACCATAACCTTTTCTCCAAAAATGGTTATGAATGGTATACCCGAACCTAGCCCATTGAAATTCTTCCCTCATAATTGTGGAAAAGTCTACAAACCCAATATGCGTATTATCTGTTTTTCTAAATACGCCAAATACATACACCTTATCATCCTCAGCCATCTGATGATGCTTAGTAACTAAATCACGAAACCATTCTTTCGTACAGATGCTCATATCTAATTTACCTTCATCGTATTTATGCTGGGAAGGTAAACGATTTTCATATTGCGTAAGCCAAGAAGAGTAATCTCCCTCTTCCATTAATCGAATAATTAATCGTTCTGTTTTCGTCATTATCTTAGTCAATCGAACACCTCATACCTTTCTAAATAGCGATTCATGGAAGTAGTTTACTAGGCTTCTTCGTCTGCAGAGGGGCCGTAGATGCCTGGTATTGGAATATCGAGAAGTCGCAAGTATACCCCAAGCTGCGCCCGATGATGGACCATGTGGCTTAATCCGAAGGTGCGGAACGCAATTGCTCGAGGCTCTTGGCGAATAATATGGTCACCATGACGTAGTGTCCATTCCTCTCCGAGCGTTTTCTCATCACATTCAGTAAGCATCATTTCCAGTTTTCTTACGTTTGTATCGAACTCATCCAGAATGTCAGCTCGCTTTTCTAATGCCTCTCGTCGCAACGGAACGGTGGAAAGATCAAAGTCTAAGTACTGTAAAATAGCCATTTGCCAGTTTAGCAGATTGATTAGGTGCGTGGCCAGACCTCCTAGTGTCATTGATTTCTCATGTGGCCTCCATGTCATATGCTCGTCGGGCAAGCGTTCCAGCATGCGACGAGTAGAAGCCAATTCCTGTGTTGTATCCCCAACAATCAATTGTTTAACCATAAAATCCCTCTCCTCCCTTTTAATCAGCATACTATAAATTCCATTCAAGGGGAAAGCTCTCAGATAAGTTTTTATGCTATGGTTAAACTTTTTTAGACTGTTAGAATATGTAAATACTTCGAGGGTTTTGCAGTTTGAAGAAATGTTCATAAGGGAATATACTAGATTGAACAAAAAGAGGTGAAGACAAGGTGAAAATAAAAACAATTTTGTTGTTCATGATTTGTTCCTTAGCGTTAGTTGCTTGTAACGATCAGAAAGAAACAGCAAAGGTGATAGAAATTCAAGAATTAATTAATTTCGATGAAGTGCAGCCCGATACTTTACAACAAATCTCCGATGCGAAAGATATTCAAATTATAGAAAAAACATTTAAAAAAGCTAGAGAATTCGGTGAGGTCGATAACGAAATTGCTCCGCAGTATAAGATCAAACTAAACGATGATGAATACTACCTATGGATAGACAATACAGTCACGGGGACAATAGCAAACGTAAACAGTAGAAATATGTTTTACAATATCCTAGCTACCGATGAATTTAAAGAGGCCATAAATTATCGAGAGCAAAATAAATGATTTCATATAACAGTAGCAACGATCTGTACACAACACAGATGGTTGCTATTTTTTTAGGGTATGTTTCATATTTATCTGGCTCCATGTAGCGGGAAATGTTCTCTCACTTTTTCAACGGATATAGAGCCCCTCCGTATTAGCAACCTTTTCTAATAGCTCAAGATTATGTTGGCTGTAAATTAAAAAGGCTAAGCCATTCCCATTAAATACAATATTCTCCTCAGGTAAAATAAAATGTAAAGGGAGATGGTCCGAAACAGCTAATTTTATTAGTGAAATTAACATTGTGTATTCATCAATGTTTAATAAAATGCCTTCTGTACGATCTTTAGGTATAATTTTATTCCATTCATTCTTGTAGACTTTATAATACATTTGATCCATATCTAAAGGATCTGGTAAATAATAAAATGCATAAAATTCAGATGATTTTAACCACATCAATTCAAAAAATCTCTCGAATTTTTCTAGACTTTTTTGATACGTATGATAATCCTGCGTTTTTTGTTGGAAATCGACCATCTCTAATTTATCGAAGAATACTTCAACTTGACTATATTTTTCATTACTTTGTATCTGATAAGGGTAAATATCAAGTATTTTAGCACTTTCATAATCGTACAATTGTTCTAATAATTCTTCTAATTTTTTTCTGTCTTTATTGGTTGCTTCCTTGCAAATACAATCGATTATCTTTTCTAATGACATCCCTTTTGACTCCTTTAATTCCTTCTTCAGCACGGTAAAAGAAAAATGTAACGATCTTAGTATACCATCTTTCTTTTGTTGCACCATGCCAGCATTTTACAAGCTATGCAGCTTTTCCTTCTTCCTGATACCAGCCCTCTCCATCTGTCATTTATAAAACTTGTCCAACTTTATGGTAGTGCTTTTTTACTTAGTTTAAATAGATGGAATATTTAGATTTTTATTGATGGAATGGCAATGATTAATTATACTTAAATGATTAACGTTCGATGAGAAACATATAATACTAGAGTATTGGGGAGAGAAAAATGGAAGAATTAAAAGTAGAAAAAGCAATTCAAGATATTTATCCAGATGATATCGCTTGGTGTTATGGCTGTGGTCGTTTGAATGATGATGGTCATCATCTTCGCACAGGGTGGCATGGTGAAAAGACGATTACAATCTATACACCTGAATCAAAATATATGGGTATTCCAGGATTTATCTATGGTGGTTTAATTGCTTCATTAATTGATTGCCATGGAACAGGGTCGGCAGCGCTTGCCTTGCATCGTAAAAATGGACATGAAATTGGTGATGGAGCGGAGCCACCTCGATTTGTAACGGCTAACCTTCATGTAGATTTCCTAAAGCCAACACCCCAAGATGTTCCCTTAAAGGCAATTGGCACTGTTGAAGAAATTCATCCGAAGAAATGGAAAGTAGAAACTGAAGTTTACGCGCAGGATACGCTTTGTGCTCGTGGAACAGTAGTTCTTGTAGTCATGCCTAGTACTTTTCTAAATAAAAATGATTAGCATTTTTTATCCTCACTAAAATAAGAAGAGCACATCTTATTCATAGATGTGCTCTCTATTGCGTTTTTAATGGATTCATCATCATGGAACTGTATTACTAATAACTGTCACAAAGCCATTTCTCGTGGCAGTTTCCATTAACGAATAAATAGCGTCACTGGCAGTTTTGTTAAACTCATACCATTGGTCAACAGTGGCATCATAAATCAACACGTCTGGCTGTCCAGTCAAAGGTTTATCTGAAGATTGCACCAACGAATAGAGATCATAACGTGCTATGCTACTACCTTCCTTGTTCAGGAAATCATATTGGCCCATTTTATAATAGCCCCCAATTACGGTGCTATGGACAGACCATGTGTAGTCGTTAGGCTGTTTTATCTTCTTGCCCATATTTTTAGTAAATATACGGTGCATTTCTTCCATATAGGCATTGCCATTGATTTGCTCGACTACTCCGCCCATTGTCATGTGGTATTCATGAAGGAATGCTTTCACTTCCACCCCCTTCATCATCAATGGCTCTGTATCGATTGAGATCGTTAAATGATCGTAATGAACTTTACAGCCAAGAGTTTCTGCTAGAAAACGTAATGGTACAATGGTGCGTCCATTCTTTAGGTATGGCTTTGCATCCAATAATACCGTTTTTCCATTTACTGTGGCTTTACTACTGTTCAACTTTAAACTGACTTTCATCTCACTTTGGGTCAGTATCACTTGGCCATCCGACCAATGAACTTTAGCCCCTAAATTTTCACTAATCACGCGTAAAGGTACCATTGTTCGATTGTTTTTTATTTCGGGCTTCACATCCGTTTGTACTGTCATACCGTCCACTTTTAGTTGACTACTAGCTGCTGCAGCAGTTGTGATAGATGTAAGAAGGACAATCAACATAAGGAAAATACCTGAACATATTTTTTTCATGATTATTAGCTCCTTTAATTCGCTATCATTACTTCATTCCATATGAACCCTATTATTTCCTTCTGTTATTAGCAACGGTAACAAAAAAATCCTGCATCTTCGCAGGATTTTTAAGTAAACTTTATGAGGTTTATATACACACGCTATTTCGTACCACTTGCGCCAAATCCAGAAGTTCCGCGCTCTGTTTGAGATAATTCATCTACTTCCACTAATTGAATAGAAGGAACAAATTGTATAACCATTTGAGCAATGCGCATTGATTTTTCTACGATAAATGGTTCTTGACCATGGTTGATTAAAATAACACCGATTTCGCCTCTATAGCCTTCATCTATAGTGCCTGGGCTATTCAGTACGGTTACACTATGCTTTAATGCTAGTCCACTTCTTGGTCGAATTTGGGCTTCCGTTCCTTTAGGTAATTCAATCTGTATACCTGTCTTAATGAGTTTGGCTACGCCTGCTGGGATTTCTACTGCTTCTATGGAATAGAGATCCATGCCTGCATCACCAGGGTTGGCTTGTATCGGTAGCATGGCATCAGCGTGAACTTTTTTAATTTTTACTTCTAGATTCATTGTTCTTCATCCTTAACGATTAAAATTGAATGTGTCATCTGTGATCGGCGCAACTTTTGCCTTGGCATAGGTAGCACCCTTTTGTGAAAAGAAATCATATGTGGAGCCTTCATTACGAATACCATTCATCACAATTGGATTGACTTCTTCTTCTGGGAACATGGCTTCAAAGCCGACATTCATTAATGCTTTATTAGCATTATAACGTACATAGGCTCGCACTTCAGGTGATAATCCTGTTTCCGCATAAATATCATCTGTATACTTCATTTCATTTTGATATAAATCTAATAATAGCTCATAGCCCCACAAATGTAGCTCTTCTTGCTTTTCCTTTGAAAATTGCTTGAATAGATTTTGAGCAAAAAATCCAACTGCTACCCCATGGATAGACTCATCACGCAAGATAAGTGAAATAATCTCGGCACTGTTTCGTAGGAAGCCTTGTCCCCCTAAGTATAGTGGATAGAAAAAGCCAGAATAAAACAGGAAAGATTCAAGCATAACGGATGAGAACATCGCTTTCCATAGGCTCTCTGGATTGCCTTCTTCAATACTATTATAAATATCTGCGATTTTATTGGCCTTATACTGTAGAAATTCATTTTTCTTGACCCATTCAAATAGCTCATCGATTTCTTCGTTTGTACAAAGCGTTGTGAAAATATAAGAATAGGACTTGGCATGTATCGCCTCGAATGCATCAAAAACGGTTAGCACAGCCTTCTCCTGTAAATCATCTGTATAAGCGGCAACACGATTCATTCCGATATTTGTTTGTACAGTATCCAGTAAGGTTAATCCTGCAAATACTTTTTTATATGTGTCCTGATGCTCAAAGCTTTTCCATTGTTTAATATCTTTACTGACCGCAATTTCTTCTGGAAACCAAATTTGCTTCCATTGCTGGTCCCAAAATATTTGGGCAAGTTCACTTGTTGCTTTATTCCAATTGACTGCCTCATAAATTATATTTGACATGCTACACACTCCTCTAAGCTTTGTAATCGTTGACGAACATAGTAAACGGACTTAATGCCCTTTATCCACGCATAAATGTATACTTTAGCCAATTGTTCGGTTGTCCAATTGTCTGTTACATAAAGCGTCATGGAAATACCTTGGTCAACGTGCTTTTGAGAAGCTGCATATAAATCAATTAAATCATACGGATTCACATCATACGCCTCCACATATAAATGACTATTGTCATTTGTTAAATGAGGCATTGGATAAATGGTTCTACTATCGGCATAATCACGAACCTCTACGCGCTCTGTACATGGAGCGATTGAAGCCGTACAGCTACGAATATATGAAATACTACCAGTTGGGGCAATAGCCAAACGATAGGAATGGAATAGCCCGTATTGCATCACATCTTGCTTTAACGTTTCCCACATCTTGTTTGTGATGATTGGAATATTGCCAAGCGCCTTCAATACAACAGGTGACAATTCTTCTTCAGCTTTATTGATATATTGGTCAAAATAGCTACCAGATGCATAATCACTGTCCTCGAATCGATAGAAGGTTGCAGCTTTTTCTTTTGCCATTTCCATCGAAGATTTCAGTGAATAATAGTTCATCGCTTCCATAAAGTGATCCATGAAATCAATCGACTCTCTTGAGCCGTACAGGATGCCCTCCGTCACCAGATGCCCATGGAGGTTCATACAGCCAAGCCCTACAGAATGCATTAATTGATTGGCTTTTGCAACAGACGGTACATTTTTAATATGCGTCATTTGCGATACATTTGTTAGTAGGTGCATCGCTGTATCGACTAATGCGCCGAAATCCTTCACTTTACTTGCTGCATGGATATCGATGGAACCTAAGTTACACGATACATCTAATCCATAGTCATTTGGTTGATCCTGATCCGTAATGATACTTGTCTCTTGCACTTGCAGAATTTCTGTACATAGATTGGACATTTTGACACGTCCAATATTTTTTAAAGGATGTACCTTATTGACATTATCATCAAAGATTTCAAACGGATAGCCTGATTCAAATTGTGCTTTTTTCACCTCTGTGTAAAGCTTCCGTGCATTTAAACGTTTAATTTTACGAATTTTTGGGTTATCAAGTAGCTCGTAGTACATGTCTGAAATGGAAATCTCAGACATACGTTTACCGTATTCTTTAAAAATATCGTATGGGCTAAACAAGACGATATCCTTATCACGTTTCATCAGTTCGAAGAAAATACTAGGTATAATAATCCCTGTTGAAAGAGTTGCGAGGCGAATTTTATCGTCAGCATTTGGTTTTTTTGATGATATGAAATTTTCTATGTCTGCATGGAAAATATTTAGATAAACAACGCCTGAGCCATTTCGTTGCCCTAGCTGATTCGAATAACTGAAAGAATTTTCTAACAGTTTTGCTACTGGGATGACACCACTTGCACGATTTAATATCTCTTTAATTGGATCACCTAAAGGGCGTAAATCTGTTAAGTTGACCCCTACTCCACCACCAAGGCGTGATAGCTCTAAACAATAGCCAATATTTTCAGCAATACTGTTCATGGAGTCATCCATTGATAATTTAAAGCAGCTAACTAATTCACCACGTGCTTTCTTACCACTATTTAAAGCAGTTGGTGTTGCTGGCTGGTAGGCTTCCATCATTGCTTCGACAGAGCGTTCTGCTAGAGCCGTGTTTCCTTGAGCCAAATACAAAGCAATAATGACAATACGATCCTCATACTTTTCTAAGATCTCTTCCCCGTCACGACTTTTCATAGCATAGCTATCATAAAATTTGCTTGCGCTCATAAAGGATGGGAAGCGGAAATTATAATCATAGGCTTTCTTGTACAGCTTCTTAATAAATTCCATCTCGTACATATCGATAAATGCTTTCTCATAGTAGCCCTCATCAACTAAATAGCGAATTTTTTCCTCAATATCTATAAAATAACGCAAACGTACGTTAACATACTCTAAAAAGTAGCGGCGCGTAGCTTCGCGGTCCTTTTCTAACTCAAGTAATCCAGTTGTACTATAACGATTCAGTACGTCATTATTAAGCTTTAAATAGGTTTTCATCTTATTACCCTCGTTTCATAAAACGTTTGTATTGCTTCGTAATCCGTTTGATTACCTCGTAAATCTAATTTCCTTACTAAGGGTACATGATAGGTAGCAGCGATTTTCTCACCAGCAGCGCCAAATACATGATGACCGAAGTTACTATTACCACTGGCAACTACTCCTTTACAAAAATCCCTGTTTTTTTCTAAGAAACGTTGTACCTTTGCTGGAATGTCACCTAAACCATCTGTGTAGGTAATTAAAAGATAGGGCTTGTTCAATCGCAATTCCTCCGAGAGCTCGATACATTCTGCCTTTAATTTGGATACAACATTTCGGACATTACCTGTACGACTCGCGTAAACAATCATAGGGCAATCAACTCAATTTGAGAAACAATTTCCTGAACATCTCCTATAAAAGTTTCATTCATCTCTAAAACAGGCACACTTAAAAAACCTGCGTCAATAATCGTTTGCTTTGCTTGTTCATCGTGATCGATGTTAACAATTTCAGCTTCAAGTCCTGCACGTTGTAGTTCAGATTTTACCCATAGGCATTTTGGACAAATTGTTTTCGTATAAAGTTTCATAGAAATCCCTCTTTTCATAAAATAAAAAAGCCTATCTCCTCTAGAGAGATAGGCTAAATGGAAACGTTAACATACCAAAAATACTGACGTTCCCATCTCTTAATCCCCGAAGAAATGATAAATTTGTTTTATAAAGGCAGGTCTCCTGGCTTTGCTTCATTCTCTGATTCCCTTCCCATGCAAATGCACAGTGGTTGCAATCATCGTCAGCTACACAGTTGCGGGGACAGCGTCGGAATTGTACCGAACTTCCCTTTTAAACTACATGTAGTAGTACCTTTGTAAAACGAACACAATATATAGTTGTTGTTCAATAGTTTTAAGTGTACCATCCTTCAAATGAAAAGTAAATCAAGATTCTAAACTTCTTTATTTTTGGATTATTCAGTATTTTTAATTATGTAGTTCCAAATAGATTACCACTAATCGCTTATACCCAAATCAAAAATCTATTTTAGACGATGTACATGTTTATCTATCAAAGTGTATCTAGAATTCTGAAAGAAATGTTCTATTTTATGTACCATTGAAAAATAGTAGCTTCTATCATAAATCCTGAAATAATGATCATCTCTTACCCATTTCAAATGATGCTCATTAAATTAATAAAGAGCATGCTTTTATCATAACATGCTCTTACCATTCTATCATTGGGATTATAGTCTAATCTTAACCTCAGTCCCGTCCTGAGCTTTGACATCGACTAGCACGACTCCCTTATAATTTTGTAGTTCCTTGATAATCGGCTTTAGCATTTCTTTGTCGATGATCGGAAAGGTAAAGTCTATGTTCTTTCGATCGAAGTATGCCTTTGTCCACTTATTGGCTTGTTGCTGAATCCATTTAGAAGTTAAAATGGAGAGGACAATGGTTAGCACAATATAGGGAACTGGGACTGTAAAGCGAACATCTTTTGCTTTCACTTTTACATGCATCATTCGTTGCCTCTACTCAATGAAGACTGCAACGGAATCCCCGTTTGCTGATTTTATATCTACAATTTGTCCGTCTAATTCATTTTCGATTGCTTCAAGAAGAAGATTGATGTCGATATCTTTTACGTATTTTTCTGATTGTGGAATACTCGCAGCGATGCTGTGTCCTGCCATCAATACGGCTTTAACAAGTTTAATCGGCAAGTTTACCGTAACATTATCATTTTCGGTGGATACAACACGAACCTTTAATGTTTTTTCTAAATACTTTGTTTTTTCCACAAATTTGTTCTCTGAGTCTTCTTTCTGTTGTAGCACTTGAATCAGCTCTGATCCTTTATCCGCATCAATTTTTCCCTCTTGAATCATGGTTAACACTTTTGTGATTTCCTCTTTCATGGTCCGTTCCTCCCTATTCGTCTTTTAAGAGCTTTATGGCTTCATCCGTTGTGATTTCGCCATTTTCCAGCATGCTTACAATTTTTTTCTCGTCTACTTCATTTTTCTTCTTTTGAGCATAGCCAAGGGATGAAATAATGTCGTTTAGCTTGCCTCGAACTGTTGGATACGAAACACCCAGTTCCTTTTCAACCTCTTTAATGTTTCCTCTGCAGGTTAAAAACACTTCCACAAAATGAAGCTGATCCTGTGATAAGGATGCTAGCTTCGACAATTCAAATTCATTTTCAATGGTCGTGTGACAATGAGAACACTGTAACTTCGTAATTTTTAATGTTTTACTGCAGACAGGGCAATTTGTGATTACTTGATAAGCCATAGTGAACTCCTTCCTTTAAGTTAAGTTGATTATATAACAAAGAAATTAAATATGTAAATAATAAAAATTGATTTTTTTAATTATAAAATAAATAAAATTAATTATTGAATTAAAAATATTAATTAATCATTGCTGTATTGCTTGTCGTAAGCAATCATAGCACAGTCAACTTTACTCTATGTATGTGTTTTCTATTCTACTTGTAGCTAGCGACATCAGTTAGATCATGACAGTTTAGAATTGAAAATAAGGTTACATTGTATTCTGTAAAAAAATTTGTTACTATAAAAAGACAATTATGAGAGGACTGATGAATGGACAATGAAGAACTAAACTATATTTTTATTTGAATTGAATGATTTCAAACACAAAATATAGGGTTAGTTTATCCATTTTTAACAATCAGTTTGCATTGTATTTGTCATGACTCAAATGGCAAATCGTATTTATTTAGTGAAAGACTAATCCTTCCAATGCACAAGTGGAGGGATTTTTTCTTGCTTCATAGTTGATTTTGTACCTTTCATTTACCCATAAAGGAGAGGAAAAATATGAGCGATTTAGAAACTATTGTGACGCATGTAACACTCCGTATAAGTCGTTAATATCCATCTGCTTATACGGAGAAATGAAACATAGATGGATAGACCGACTTTGTATGAAAAGTAAACTGTTGTAATACAAAGGAGGAATTATCATGTCCATGATACAAGTACAAAACTTAACTTTTTCTTATCCAAGTAGCTTTGACAATATTTTTGAGAATGTCAACTTCCAAATCGATACCGATTGGAAACTTGGATTTATCGGTAGAAACGGACGAGGTAAAACAACATTCTTTCAGTTGTTATTAGGAAAATATGAGTATAGCGGAAAAATCATCTCTTCTGTAGACTTTACTTATTTCCCCTACCCTGTTTCAGATCCAAATAAATATACCCACGAAATATTTGAAGAAATTTGTCCTCAGGCAGAGGATTGGGAATGTCTACGTGAAATAGCTTACCTACATGTAGATGCGGAGGTCATGTATCGTCCTTTTAAAACATTATCCAATGGCGAGCAAACAAAGGTGCTGCTTGCTGCGTTGTTTTTGACAGAGGGTCAATTTTTATTAATTGATGAGCCAACCAATCATCTAGACACGGATGCACGAAAGACGGTTTCAGATTATCTTCGCAGGAAAAAAGGATTTATTTTAATTTCACATGACAGAAACTTTTTAGATGGCTGTGTTGACCATATTCTATCGATCAATAGAGCCAATATTGACGTTCAAAGTGGAAACTATTCTTCTTGGAAGTTAAATTTTGATCGACAGCAGGAGCACGAAGAAGTAACCAATCAACGACTGCAAAAAGATATTGATCGATTAAAACAATCTTCAAAGCGTTCGGTAGGTTGGTCTAATCAAGTGGAAGCCTCCAAAAATGGCACAACCAATTCAGGTTCAAAGCTGGACAAAGGCTTTGTCGGGCATAAAGCAGCTAAAATGATGAAACGAGCAAAGAATTTGGAATCCAGACAACAAAGAGCTATTGAGGAAAAATCAAAGCTGCTAAAAAATGTGGAAAAAACTGAGTCATTGAAAGTAGAGCCATTGGCATATCCATCAAAAGAAATGGTTGCTGTAACAGATGTATCCATTCAATACGATGACCATATTGTGAATAAGCCTATTAGCTTCAAAGTGGCACAAGGGGATCGAGTTGTTTTAGATGGCAAAAATGGAAGCGGAAAAAGTAGTATGTTAAAACTTATTCTAGGTAATCCCATCCAACATACAGGCTCGATAAAGTTAGCTTCAGGTCTAGTCATTTCCTATGTTCAGCAGGATACATCCCATTTAAAGGGATTGCTATCGGAATTTATTGAAGAGCATGGTATTGATGAGACGTTATTTAAATCAATCCTGCGCAAGATGGATTTTGAGCGTATTCAATTTGAGAAGGATATCTCTCATTATTCTGGTGGGCAAAAGAAAAAGCTGCTGATTGCTAAAAGCTTGTGTGAGAAGGCTCATTTATATATTTGGGATGAACCACTCAATTTTATTGATATCTATTCACGCATGCAGATTGAAGAGCTCATAAAAAGCTCCCATCTCACAATGGTAATGGTTGAGCATGATCAGGCATTTCAACAAACTATAGCAACGAAAACGGTAGCGATGTCGTAAAGAGAAGAATCCATTTTATGGATTCTTCCTTTTTAATGATATTGAAACCAATGGACCCATTTAGTAGTTGTCTCTTTCACGATATATAGCTCACCTAGTGATGCACTTTGCGCTGGCAGTAATCTTGGAAACCTTAATCGAACAAACCAGGAGTGATTAGCCACATTTTCTCCACAGAAGTTCACCGCCATTTTATAGTAATTCTCCTCCATGCCAGTTAATATGGGCATGGGCTTTATCACCTCAATTTGCCACTCCTGATCATCAGGGCTTGAGCCATATACTTTTGGAATGATGTCAGCTAATGCTTGACTAAGCTCATTTTTGTCTTTCTCCGTTGTTTCCATCAATACATCTGGATTTGGACATTTTAAGCCTTCAGGTTCTGACCCCGAAGTAGCTGTTGGAAATAACAAAAGCATACATAAAAAGGGCATTATTATTTTTCCCATTGTTCAATTCCCTTTCTTTAAAAATGCTCGATAATTTGCTGTGATTGGTGCACTCTATAAAGTATCATCCTGCAGAAAGGTCACTATTCCATGAAAAAATTTGCTTATGTTTTAATGGCTATCTTCACTATGTTCATTGTGCCATGTAAGATTTATGCGCAAAGTGAACAAGCTGATGATCAACTAATCAGGGACACATTCATTACAATCCTTAATCCATTTATCGAAAAGGAAATTGATCATTACTACGGCTATCCTAAGCAGTACGGCTTATATGATGTGAAAATTTTAAAGATTGTTAGAGAAAGTCAGTTTAGCTTTAGGGTTGACGTGGAAGCTACCACCTTTGAGCATGCACATTCCCCACCCTACAGTAAGGAAATCATTACATTTGAAGTCAGTCCAACTGGTGTCAGTACACTTCGCTATATACATGAGGCAGATGATGTAGAAAAGGCAATAAACGCATTCTATAGGGCAACACTGTTAGATATAAAGCAGAGTTTTAAGCTGGACTTAGCATCGTATACTTCCTATCATTACGATCAATTGCAATATCAAGCTGAAATAAATAGTGATATGAAACCCCTTGCTACGATTGCAGAGGAAATAGTGACCCATATTTTATTTCCTGAGCGAAAGATTCCCTACAAAAATGTCATAGACCCTGTCACCTTTATCAAGGGTAATATCGGCTATATGCTCTTTAAAAGGGCGGATGGTACAAATGTAAGCTATCAACTGCAAAAGAAAGACGGCACATGGATCGTAACAGATAAAACAAGTAAGCCAGGTAAGAAAATGGAGGATTTGTTGCCGTGGTATATATAGAAAAATGAAGCCTAACTGATTCCATCAGTTAGGCTTCATTTTTTAAGAGCTCCCTGTCTATACGTTTTCAGTTATTTTTTGTATTCGATACCATGATTAAATGAATTTATAGTAAATTACGGTTGCTTCTAATTCTCCATCTGGTGAAATAGTATATTGAGGAATTTTCCCCACTTCTTGATAATCTAATGATTTATATAATTTATTGGAAGGATCTCCTTCTCTCGTATCTAGAACTAGCAGGGAACGTTTTTCTTGTTTTGCTTGTTCCTCTGCTTGTTGCATCAGCGCTCGTCCAATACCGTTGCGTCTAAAGTCGGGGTGTGTCAGTAACTTGCAAATTTCAGCACGGTGAATGCCATTTGGTTTGCTAGTTAAATGCAATTGAATACTACCTACAATTTGTTTATTTATTTTCGCAATGAATAACAAGACATCTGACGCCAAGACAGATTGCCAATATTTTATCGCTTGTTCTTGTGTGAGTGGAGGTAAAAAACCTACGGATGCTCCTTCATCTACGACCATAATCAATAATTCAGTAAGCTCCTCCAAATCTTGCTCCATATGGTGAAGCTCAATTATTTCAATCCTTTGCATGTCGAAAGCATCCCCTTTTTATAAAATTATTGCCTACTATTAAAACAGAAATTACTTTTCCGAAATCGTTTCTAAACGTTGAGTAAGAACTCGTTGTATTTTCTATAAATTTTTTCTGGCACAGGGAGATCAATTTCAGCTAATTTTGCCTCTATAGATTCAAAGAATTTTATACATTCTTGTTTTCTATTTTGTTGAATTAAGAATTCTAACAATTGAAACATATAGTATTCATTATATTCGTCTAGCTCTAATAGCTTTTGTAGGCAATTATACTTTAATAAAGTATGTGCAGCGTTTGGACGTGCTATATACTGTTCAAGTACATGTAATACAGCTTGCTTTAAGCGGAGCCTGATTTGATTAACCCATAAATACTCCTCATCTAATAAAAAATCACCCTCATAGCAATTCAATAACTGCTGAATGGATTTCTCATCATGTTGTTCCTGCTCCAATAGTTGATTCAGCTCATCATAATCAGTTTGAATTTGAGCATTTAATTTATAGTGATTATTGACTAAGAGTATTGGATCTTGAATGCCATTGTCCTTTAATATCTTTCTTAAATGATAAATAGTTGTATGTAAATTACTAGCTGCCTTTTCAAAGTCCAAATCTGGCCACAATTCCTCTAAAAGAATTGCATTTAACATAGGCCTTTTTTGATGAAATAGTAAATATAAAAATAGTTCACGTACTTTTCTCGTACGCCACTTAATCACATTATGTTGAACATCCAGTAGATAAAAGCTGCCTAATGTATGCGCATATAATGAGTTTTTCTCAACCCTCGGCGCCACCGTAACGACCATTTTTTTCTGTGCTTTTGTTAACGCTATAATCAGTCGTTTTTCATGTACAGGCTTTAATAAATAATCTGTTGCCTCTACTTCAAAAGCCTCCACTGCAAATTGTGTATGAGCTGTAACAAAAATAATTTGTAAGGATGGTTGCTTGTGTAGTAACAGCTTTGCAAGTTGCATACCGTGTGTGTCAATCATTTCAATATCTAAAAACACTACATCAATTATTTCTTTTTCAAGAAACTGGAGGGCTTCAGTTGAATTTGTAAATGTTCCTTTAATGTTAATCTGAAATTGGGCAAGTTGTTTAACCATAATCGTTAAAACATCAATGGCCAATTTTTCATCATCAACGATCATTATATTCATGTGCCACCACCCGCTGGTAATAAAATGACAATTGTTGTTCCCTTTCCTTCTTTGCTGTAAATTCGTAAACTAGCATTTTTTATTAATTTAAATTTCTTTAATGGATTCATAAAGCCAATTCTTGTACTTTCTTCATTTAGCAATTGTTGCACTTTTTCTTCTGAAATTCCTACACCATTATCATAGATTTTAATTCTTACAAATTGTCCCTCTCTCTGTAGGCTTAATTCAATGGTCCCTCCCTCTACTTTCTTAGAAATTCCATGGAATACTGCGTTTTCAACTAGTGGTTGAATAGACAAAGCAGGGATTCCTAATTGTATCGATTCGTCAATATCATATTTAATACGTAAACGATCTCCAAAGCGCATTTTTTCAATCGATAAATAGGCTTTTACAAGCTCCATCTCCTCATCAATGGGGACAATGCTATTTCGGTAATGAACATTCAATTTTGCACGGAAATAAGTGGCTAAACAATAAAGAGCTTCACGTGTGTTTTCCATATCTGTATAACTTAAACCAATAATCGTATTAAGGGTGTTATATACAAAATGTGGTGTGACCTGTGAATATAAGTAGTTCATTTCTACTTCGATCGCATCGATTGATGATTGTCGAACAGCCAATAAAGATTCAATACGAATAAAAAGTTCATCGGTAGAAATCGGCTTTTGTAGATAATCATTCGCCCCTACTTTTAACGTTTGCAGTAAGTCAGATTGCTTCATTACTGTAGTTAAGATAATTATGGGTAGTTCCAGCATATCATATTGTTTACGTACACGTTTACATAACTCATAACCTGACATCCCATTCATCATTAGGTCGATTAACATACAATCTACATGATTGGTTTTAATATAATCGATCGCATCAAAGCCATTATCTACGGCGATCACTGTATATCCCTTTAAACTTAATGCTTCCGTTAAAGCTTTTATATTAACATGGTTGTCATCTACCACCAGTATTTTTTTATCACTTCCTTTATAAATAAGAGGTAATCGAAGCTGTATTTCTGTATCAGTATGCGATGTAATGGTAGCTTGTTCATTACTTACGTTTTCTGATGTTGAGAGAGGCATTGTAAATGTAAATGTTGTACCTTCCTCTACAGTGCTTGTCACATGAATGTTACCGTTTAATTTTTCAACAATATTTTTAGTAATACTTAGTCCCAAACCTAACCCTTCTTTATTATGATGATGGTTTCCTTGATAAAAGGCATTAAAAATACGATCTAACTCTTGTGTTGGAATTCCACAGCCTGTATCACTTACTTGGATGACCATCTGCTGCTGTTCAACATGCGCAGTGACTGTGATTGTTCCGTTTTGTGTAAATTTAATCGCATTATGCAGCAAGTTATATAAAATTTGTTTAAAGCGTAATTCATCCGTGAAGATCTTTGGCAAATCCCCGTTTATCTCTGCGGCTACCCTTACTTGACTATTTTTGGGCATTACACTACGAATTTCGGCCACTACTTCATGTATAACAGACAGAGATACACTACGTAGACTAATCCTTACTTCGCCTGTCATTTGATTGGAAGAAAACAATAAATCTTCTACTAAATGGCCTATACGCTGTGTAACGCTGTGAATTAGAATAACTTGCTCCTGTTGAGATCGTTTTAATGGTCCTTGAGCACCTTCCATTAAGGATCTGGATAAATTTAATATTCCGTTTAGGGGGGCACGGAGTTCATGCGATGTTTTCAGAAGAAATTCATTCTTCATTTGGTTATGTTCAAGCAATTCTTCTGACAATGCGGCTATTTTTAAAACAGCTTGATTGGCACGATAATTTAATAATGAGGCAAAGCCAAATAATATTAGTAAAAATAACAAAAATTCTGTATAGTCAAAAGGCGTCCCAAATAAAAAGTTACAAATGAGTAAAATGGAATAACAACTAATCGCTGTAATAACTATTAGTACATAACGCACAGCCTCTAGACGTTTTAGCATGACCTTTATAAGCATCCATATATTATAGAAAATAACCGGAGCCGTGACACTAATATAGATTATTTTTCTCATAATCATTTCAAATTCTGAAGAGGCTCTTTCATTTTTTGTAAAGGGATTATAGATACCGTACATAACAAACACGATACCAAGCACTATGGCAAGCGTGTAAAAAATTTTTCTTTCTAGTAATTGTGGATACATCGCATTTATAAAAAATGTTAAAGCAAGTAATGCAAGTGGAATGATTCCTAATTGCAGACGCAATTGATTAACCGTTGATAGATCAGTAAATAACAGGAAAAACACTTTTTGATTGATAAACGACATATAAAAACCTAATGAAATAGTAAAAAGACCAAAGAATAACTCTTCTTTACGCTTGTGATCCTGTAAAAATGTAAAAACATAGATCGCACCAACTATCATATGACCTATACTCACTACTAGATCTAAAAACACTTTCCAGTGATAATGCTTTTGAATAGTCTGCATCGTCCCAAATTCAATAGGATAAACAATTCCAGCCTGAGGATAATTGTAGTTGGCAACATGGATGACAATGTCTAGTTTTTTATTGACACTAGGAGAAAACACGGTATATTTATCATCATTTTCAGATGCATACGCGCTTAAAACGGTACTTGGATTTCCTTTAGCCCCTACCTCAACGCCATTAATGAATACACGACTAGCTTGACGAATCGTTCGAATATATAGGCCATAAAATCCATCTGATGGTACCTCTATGCTGACGTGATAGGTTCCCACCGAAAGCCCCTCTTCATTTGGCTCTACATATGCTTGCCAATTGAAGGGTACATTTAAATTCAGTCTTTTATGTTGATAGCTATCAAAATTATCCCCCAAAGAAATTAATACATTTGGATAAAATGCCCATTCGCCTTCTAGCTTTACAGGCTTTAATAATTGCTCTTCCTCTAACTTTCCTACACCTTTATGTATAATTTTCGGCTGATTATTGGAGAAATATTGCCAGTTACCAATCAAAAAAACAATCACAAAAAGCATGATTATACTGACAATAATTATGATATTTTTTTTCATTTCCGTGCCCCCAAAGATCGATCATTTATGATGTATCTTTACATCATATTGCTCACAGTTTTTACAATCAACCCCTTTTGAGATAGTAGCATACTGTGTTTGAACAAAATCTAAACAAACAATAATAATACCTTTCTTGATGTTTTATTTGTTGTTATCTTAAAAAAACGATTATGAGCAGATTAAGGATTTTTATTAACCTCTTCAAGCATGTGAATTGATTTGTTTTTCAACAACTTACTATTGTCTAAATAGTCTTTTCACATTATTGAAGGAAAATATTAATCATTAAAATTTTTCTGAAAAAATGTTATGATCAAAAAGGATTTTGATTGATGGAGGATTTTGATGAAGGTTGATTTTGAAGAGTTATTAAATGGTGTTTTTTCAGCTTTACAAGCTATTGAGGGAGTAAAATCCGTGGATTCCATTCTTGAAGTACTAAAGGATCGAATTATTTTTCCCGAGATTACCACTCTAATAGTGAACGCTAGGTTTGAACTGGTTTATTTATTTAACGAGCAGAAAGTAGTGTTTAAAACATTAAAAGAAGTATTGATTGATTCAAATTATATAGAAGAAATTAATTTAATCAATCAACATTGTCATTCAATTGAAAGTATTTTAAATGACTTTGTTCACACAGATACACTTAAAAATTATTCATTAAGCCTCCTCTCTTTTAAATATAAAGAGAAAATTCCGAATAGTTAATATTTTGGGGTATAGCGACCTGAAAATGGAGTATGGCAAATGTCCCTTCTCCAAACTCCATTTTCCAGACGCTAAGACCTAGTATTTCTGTTGATATAAAATGGTTTGAGCAATCCCGATAAAATATTCGGATTCTACAATGATATGATTTAATACAACTTTAGCTGTCGGATTGGCGCTTATCGGTTGACTTTCTTGCATAAGCGTTCGGCAAAATTGAATAAATTGATCACTCTGTTGCAGACAGAAGGAAGTAAGCTGTAAAATATCCTGAAACAAAGCTGGAGAAACTTGTCCCTGTGAACGATTGACGGTTTCTATATATCTCACAACTTGCTGATGTGTTTGAGCGAAAGCTGTTTCCCATTCCTTTAACGCATCGACATATTGCTGCTCCAAATCTTTCACAAGCTCTCTGATTACTACTGTATGCTCCTCTTCTTGATGTTTCCAAAATTCAGCTTCATCTAATACACGTAATGGCATTTGATGGCCATAATAAAATTGCATAAAACTCCCCTCCCACTTATCTCTATTATGTATATACAAGAAATGTGGAAATAGAACTTTCAAAGAGATTTACTTCATAGTAGAACTGTTAAACCAGGCATTGTTTAATAGCTTAATGCCTTTGTCAATCTCATCTTCCGCTAGATTAGCAAATCCAAGTAATACCTTTGCGGGCTGAACAACCAAGGGATTTGCATAAAAAATAGATGTTGGGTAGACCTTAACACCAGCCATTTTTGCTGTATCAATCAATTCCTCTTCAGTCATCTTATTATTTGGTTCAAGTAAAATATGTAAGCCACTGCTGGCTCCATAAATTTTCCCATTTTCCCCGAACGTTTGTTGAATGGACTTTAGTAATGCCTCATATCTTCGCTTATAACTATTTCGTGTTTTATTCAAATGTCTCTCCCAATGCCCACTCTCTATAAATAGCTGTAACGTATGCTGATGGAGTCTAGACACAGTTTGAACATAGTAATGGTTTTGATGAAATAAATCCATTAATTTTCTAGGTAATATCATATAGCTTAGCTTAATGGCTGGAATCAAAGATTTTGAAAAGGTGCCCATATAGATGACGCGATCACTTGAATCTAATCCCTGTAGTGCAGGAATCGGTTTTCCAGCATATCGAAATTCCCCATCATAATCATCCTCAATGATATAAGCATCTTCTTCCTTAGCCCACTCTAGTAATGCTAATCTTCTTGAGATAGGCATAACCGTTCCAAGGGGAAATTGATGGGAGGGTGTGACATAAACAGCCTTGATATTATTGTTTCTCAACGGATCGATATGAATACCATGCTCGTCAAGTGGGATTGGTTTCACCTTTATACCATTATCTTTAAACAGGTAACGAACGCGATAATAACCTGGATCTTCCATAGCAAAAAGCTCATTTCGTCCAATTAGGTTACATACGATACCCAGAAGATACTGCAAGCCTGCTCCTATAACGATTTGCTCTGCACTGCATTGCACCCCTCTTGATTCATAAAGATAGCTTGTCATATAATTTCTTAATTCCAGCTCTCCCTGTGGATCTCCATATAAAAGGAGATGAGCCTGTTCTTCATCAAGGCTCTGCATCGATAATTTACGCCATATTTTAAAGGGAAAATCTTTTAGATTAATATCCCCATAATTAAAATTGTACTTAATCGCTGGTCGGTCTTGTTTCTGCTGAGTCGCTAATTGTGGTTCAAAATGATGAGGGCCTCCTTGAAAATAACCTTTTTCAAGGTCAACCACATATAGTCCATCTCGCTCTCTACTTATCACATAGCCCTCTGCAAGAAGCTGCTGATATGCTGCATCTACTGTGTTGCGACTAATCTGTAAATGTTTAGCTAAACTACGCTGAGACGGCAATTTACTTTGAGCCCTTATCTTTCCATTTTGGATTTCTACTTTTATATAGTTATATAATTGAAGGTAAAGTGGCTCCTCATTATTCAGGTTTGGGGTCATTTCGAGCATGATGCTTGGCTCCTTTGAAAATAGCATTATTGGCACTTTTAAGGGGTGCCAGTGATTGATTATAATAAAATTTACATTGTTGAGTAGAAAATGTAAAGACATCCCTGCATAGTTATTTTTTATTCAAAAAACTCGCGATGATTTTATGTATAAGGAGAGATTTCCATGTATGTTCCTAAGTATTATAAAGTATCGGATTTAGAAGAAATCAAAGAATTTATTCAACATAATTCCTTCGCAACAATCGTTTCAATAAGAAAAGGTAAGCCAATTGCAGCCCATATACCCGTGTTGCTGAAAAAAATCGAGAATGACTATTATTTGACTGGTCACTTAGCCTATGGTAACCCTTTATGGAAGACCTTTGAGGAAGTACAAGACATTCTCGTAATATTTAATGGTCCACATGCCTATATCTCTTCTTCGTGGTATGAGCATGAAAATGTACCAACCTGGAATTATCAAGCTGTCCATGTATATGGACAGGCAAGTCTGATTGAAGGAATAGCTTTAGAACAAGATTTGACTAGCTTACTTGAAAAATATGAGTCATTCCGTGAAAATCCTGTGTTATGGGATAAACTATCTCCTGAGCTTTTGCAGCAAGAAATGAAAGGAATAAAGGGGTTTAAAATAAAGGTGGAAGAAGTGCAGGCAGCCTATAAATTAAGTCAAAATCGAAATGCTAGTGATTACGCCCATATAATAAAGGAACTTTATAAAGAGGAAAACCCACATGCTGATGCGTTAGCTGAGGCGATGAAGAAAAATAGAAGCCATTAAAATAGCAGGCAGAAATGTTGTGAATCAACGTTTCTGCCATAACATTTAGGCAAGTGTTTTCGTCATGATAAGATCAATTTGTTCTTCGTCACCCATATAAAATGAATGGGCGCCTGTTTGGACAAAGCCTATTTTCTGATAAAAACCGATGGCACTGTCATTTTTCTCCCAAACCCCTAGCCAAATGCTTTTTTTGTTTTGAGCCACAGCCTCCTCTATT
This sequence comes from Lysinibacillus sp. HST-98, assembly GCF_016757845.1. Classification (NCBI taxonomy): domain Bacteria; kingdom Bacillati; phylum Bacillota; class Bacilli; order Caryophanales; family Bacillaceae; genus Lysinibacillus; species Lysinibacillus sp. HST-98. Next base: position 185,363 of record NZ_JAENHX010000005.1, on the reverse strand, counting down.
GCTTTATTCATAAGGTATTTGCCAAGCCCTTTTCCTTGATATTGATGTCGAACATAAATTCTCTCCACCTCTAATGACTCATCCCCCATTAGTTCGGATTGTGCTTCATTGACATTTACTTTTAGATAACCAGCTATTTCTTCCTCATAATAGATAAAATAAAACGCTGAATCCAAATTGGCCAATTCCTTCTCTAGCTGCTGCCTATGAAAGGCACGCTCTAAATAAGCCTTCATATTTTCGGGGGAGTTCTGGTCTTTAAATGTATCATTAAATGTTTCAATACTTATTGCTTGAAGCTGTTTTAAATTTGCGTGCTCACACTTCTCTAATTTAACAGACATTGATTCCACTCCTTTGTCGTAAACTCTTACTAGATTTTATATTGCAAATGCAATAAAAAGAGTATATAGTCAATTTAACGCAATTTTGTTGTATTTGCAATAAAAATTGTAGGAGGAGGTCTTTTAGTTGAAATATGTCTTTTATGTAGTGGGTATTTTAATTTTAACGCTAGGTATTTCGCTCACGATACAATCTAAACTAGGCACATCACCTTTCGATGCGCTTCTAGTAGGATTATCTAAAAATGTGGGGCTAACTGTAGGTAGTTGGGAAATTCTCTTAGCTCTCCTATTAATAGGTAGTAATTCCCTATTAGCTAGAAAAAGGCCTGAAATTTTAGGTTTGCTCACCGCATTGATCACTGGCATAGGGATTGATATATGGTTATTTTTATTACACGATGTAGTATCACCAGATCTTTGGTTTAGCCAAGCTGTCTGTTTTATAACTGGATTAGTTATAGTTGGGTTAGGAACGGCAACTTATTTACATACAAATTTTGCACCAATTCCTGTAGATCGACTTACTTTGATCATCAAAGAATTAACAAGAAAAACGGTTTTCTTCTCAAGAACCCTTATTTATATTTTATTTTTAATGTTAGCTATCATTTTTAATGGCCCCATCGGTGTCGGTACATTATTAACAGTTTGCTTAGGTGGTTATATCCTCCATTTTTTTATGCCGATAACTGGAAGAATACTAGATAATATACTGAACAACTCCTAAAATATAAAACCAGATACTCGTTCAAGAATGAGTTCTGGTTTTGATGCCTAATTTTCCCCAAGTTCCACACCGTATTGATTGAAAATGGCTTGGTATATATTTTTGAAAATGGACCACCTCTGTTCGGTTCCATGCTGTTTCTGCAATGCATTGTAGTAGAGCTTTGCTGTTGTTACATCATTGGCTTGTAATAACAAATGAAAACTTTCTTCGCCCAAGTGCAAAAATGGCCCTGCTATATAATAATTCACAATGGATCTTGCGGAAGTCATTGTTTCATAGAAATTATGAACCTCCTCTAATCCCAGCAGCAATATGTTGGTTAATTCGTCCAAATTTGTAGTGGCTGTGATGGAAAATCGATCAGGTGCATCTTCGACAATGGAGCTAATCCTTGCTCGAAAGTGGCATTCTGCTTCTTTGGGTGCTGTCACACACTCTCTTGATTGTAGCTGTGCCAGCTCAGCTGCATATATCCCACAATTCACATAAAACATCAGAGTGTCGGCTGTATTACCAGAGGATTTTTGAAAATTGATGAGATAGATAAGATTTTCAGTTGTTTGATAGAAGTTCAATCCTTTCTTTTTGTAGCCTAGCTTGATTAGAAATGGCTTGATGTCCTGTTTTATTATTTCATTAAAAATTTGCTGCAATGGAATACCTCCTTCTCGTTTAGTATTCATTCGATTTTAATTTCTCTATCACGCTCGTATGTTTCTTTATTATTTCTATCATAGTTTAACGTATCCATTGCTCAAAAATACATAAATTAAGGCTAACCATTCCTATTTAGCAATAAATGACTTTGAAGTTATGGGAACTACATAAAAGCAGAATTTTATACTACCATCCTTCGTGTCATAACGTGAGTATCACATAAAAATAATATTGTTTAAATAACCGTTATGTTAGAAAGCCACTATTACAATAACGATTTTTCAATTGGATAAAACGTTTAAATTAACACTTATGTCCCTATAAATCCATTAATTTCATATATTTTTAGTAAAATTGCCCATTATTATTGCAAAAGTTTTACACAATTAAAATTAAGGTTTCAATTTTGGTGTTTAGGGGTAATCGGTAATATTATTGAAAAATAACTCTACCCTATTTCATGCTATTCTTACTTTAGTTCAAATGCGAAAGCTTTTTGAAAGGGGTAAGATTGATTTGAAGAAAAAATGGTTACTGCCCATTTTCGCATCGTTTATGTTCTTTACAGGTATGGGTATTCATGATGCGAAAGCGGCAACAATAGCAGATATAACAAATACAGCCAAAGCATATATTGGAGCTCCTTATAAATATGGAGGAACGGATATTAAGACAGGTGTGGATTGCTCAGCATATACACAGTTAGTTTTTTCTAAGGTAGGCATTTCATTAGAGCGTACATCTAAAGATCAATACCAACAAGGTACTTCCATTTCAAAAGACAATTTAAAAACGGGTGATCTCGTATTTTTTAATACTTCTGGAAGCGGTGTTTCACACGTTGGCATATACATAGGTGACAATAATTTTATCTCAGCTACTACAAGTTCTGGGGTTAAGGTAGATACAGTGAATGACCCATATTATTGGGGTTCACGTTATGTAGGGGCAAAACGTATTGCCAACTTCTCTGATTATGGAGAAGTAAAAGATGCGGAAATTGACTTTAGTATTTATGCATCGCGTGGAGAGGTAGCTCTTCGATTAGCCAATAAATTACATTTAGATACGAGTAATACAAATTCAAGTTTCCCAGATATTAAACCATCATCTCAATATGCAGGTGCTGCAGAGGCACTTAAAAAAATTGGCGTTTTTACGGGTGATGATAATGGAAAATTCAATCCTGGGTCTCCAATGACACGTGGGCAACTATCTAAAGTCTTAGTGGAAGCATTTCATTTAACACAGCAAGGAACAGCTGAACAATTTATTGATGTTCCAGGCTCACATTGGGCAAATAATTATGTAGCAATCCTTGCTTCGAATAAAGTAACCGTAGGTAAAGGGGACGGCACATTCGGTGTGAACGACAATGTCACATTGGTCCAATTAGAAGCCTTTATCCAACGATTAGCTCAATAACTACTAGAAAAGGTATTTCATCTATGGATGGAATACCTTTTTCATTCTTACTAGGAAATAGCATTCTTTTACTCCCCCACTACCATAGAGAAAAGCCAGTACGAATTGTACTGACTAATCAACTAGGATTTCCAAGTAAATTATTTTGGACTCTGTTAGTAAGTTTTTTTCAAATTTATTCAATCGAAATTAAAGTTGAGAAACAGGTACTTGACTTTCTTTTTTCTCACTGACTCTCACGTCTAGTGTTTTTGTAACTATATAGTACAAAAATGTACCAGTTAATCCTAGTAGAAGAAGTAAGCCTCCCATATAAATAGGTGAAACCCACTCTCCTATGATGATTAGCAATGAAGAAACTACCATTGCTCCATAGAGGGTCATGCTATTAAAAGCCATATAGGTGCTCCGAGCGTTGGGTGGTGCAATTTCGCCTAACATTGCCTGCTTTATCGGAACATACATCAGTTCCCCGATTGTTCCAATAAACATAGCAATAAAAAGAATTAACACATTATTTGTAAAAGCAAAAATACTGAAGCATATCGAAAAGATCAGCATGCCTGTAACTAGCGTCCAGCGATCACGCCACTTTTTAAATGCGAATAATATAACACTGGATAAGAGAACCACAAGAATGGTATTCTCTGTGCGTAGAAAGCCTAACATCTTTGTGCCATCAAGCATGAAATTTATATTGAAGAATGTAGTTAGTTGATGAGGTATATCTTTTTCGAGACGAATGCCAATATAGTTTGTTAAAGACTGTTCCAATGAAAGGATTAAGACCCCTCCTATAATGTAAAACATAAACAATTTATCTTTTAAAACAGTAGAAAAACTATAGAACATTTCTTTTAATGCCCAATTTTGTTTTTGATTTAATGGTTTAGCAGGTTGTTTGGGTATGTAGGTTTCCGTAATGAAAAAAAGGGTCATTAATACAGATAACAACGAGATAAATGATATGCCGATAAATAATTCAAATAAGTAATTTTTGAAGAGAAATGCGCCAATGATTCCAAAGTGCTTCTTTCGATTCAAAATATGTAAATACTGTTCCAAAACTAACACCTGCTTCTTTTGCTATTTCTGCCACTTTTGTCTCTGCAAAACCATTTTCGCTGTATAATTTGATGGCAGCGTTTAGAATAGTGGATCGTTTTATTTTCTTTTTTTTCATTAATAGTTAATTTAGATTTCATTTCAAAACTCCTTCAAAAAAATGATTGATGAATCAATCAAAATGTATTGTAAGTTGTTTCCTATGTCAATTTAATTTTTATATTCTTAAAGTTCTTTGTATTAAAAACAGACGTTGCTCAGCATAAGCAACGCCTGTTTTTTTATCCCATTCATCTATTCCTCTACCTGTTTTCCAGCAACTTCCCCACCTGTGTGATTATTATCGTTAGGCTTTACTCGCTTAATAAAGAAGGCAAGTATGAGTGCGATGGCCGCAATCAATGTGGAAAGGAAGAACGTATAATTGATGCCATGCAGCATGGCTTCGTTTAAGATTTGCTGTTTTAATTCGCTGGCAGCCTGTGTCGTTGCCTGTGCTGCGTTGGCACTCATATTATTCATCGTGCCTGCAGCCAATTCCTCTGCCTTGGCAGTTGTTTTATTGTTCATAATCGTAATCAGCACCGCAGAACCAATCGCACCAGAAACCTGTTGTAATGTGTTGTTCATAGCTGTACCGTGCGGATTATTGTGTGCTGGTAGCTGATTTAAACCATTTGTCATCACGGGCATCATTACCATAGACATCCCAAACATACGTAATGTATACAGCAGCACCAATGTAGAATAAGCTGTATCCATGCTAATTTTACTGAAGTAATACGTCGTAACAATGGTAATGATCAAGCCAAATACAGCCAAGCTTCTTGCCCCGTATTTATCAAAGAGCTTCCCTGTAATCGGCGACATAATGCCCATCACAATGGCACCAGGCAGCATGAGTAGACCTGAATCCATTGGGGAAATACCACGAATGGTTTGTACGTAAATAGGCATTAAAATCATAGCCGAGAACATCGCCACCGAAATAACGATGGAGATGGCTGAGGATAAGGAAAACATTGGATATTTGAAAATACGAAACTCAAGCATTGGTTCATCCATTCGAAGCTGACGAAGGGTAAAGGTAATTAATGCAATCGTCCCAATAATAATAGTTCCATATACAAGGATATGATCCCATCCTTTTTCACCTGCGGAACTAAAGCCATAAAGCAAACCGCCAAATCCAATGCTTGATAGAATAAGAGAAATCACATCGAGCTTAATCGCACGTTGTGGCGTTACATCCTTTAATTTAAAGGCTGCAAAAATTAAAGTTAAAATGGCAATTGGTAGCACAAGATCAAATAACATTCTCCAGCTATAATGCTCGATAATCCAACCAGAAAGTGTCGGGCCGATCGCTGGAGCTGTAATCATGACAAGACCGAACATCCCCATTGCAGCTCCTCGTTTTTCTACAGGGAATGCTGTCAGCATCACATTCATTAATAAAGGCATCATGATCGCTGAGCCTGCAGCTTGTATCATACGTGCTGCTAATAACACACCAAATGCAGGTGCAATACTGGCCAGAAATGTACCTAATGTAAACAGAGCCATCGCTGTAATAAATAATTTTTTATCCGTAAATCGTTGAATGAAGAACGCGCTGGCAGGAATTAAAATACCGTTAATTAGCATATAGCCTGTTGAAAGCCATTGTACTGCAGTGGCTTTCACATCGAATTCGTCCATAATGGCTGGTAGTGCAATGTTGAGTAAGGTCTCATTTAAAATAGCAACAAAGGCCCCGATAAATAAAATGGCAATCATGCCATATGGCGCTTTTGTCTCAACTGAAATGGTTTTCTCTGACATATAGTATCAGTCCTACTTTCTTTATCTTTTTCAATTTCATTCACATGTTTAGGAAGCCATTGATTGTGTCAAAGAATGGAGCTTCTTCGTGTGTTTGTTCCCCCAATCTGCTGTTTTGCCCCTGTTAATTTCATCGCAACCACCCCTCAAAAAAATAAAATTAAAATTGTTGACGACACAATAAATTGTATTGTATAATTAAGATAGGGATAATGCGCGGTAAAATAATTATACAGTGTCTATCTCTATAAATTTATCATAAGACTATTCACATTTCAATGTATTTTATATAATTTTTTCACAAAAAGTCGATTCCTGAATTCTTGGAATGCGACTTTTTTGTTGTCGTTATTTTTATAAATAATCCTTCCCTTATTAATTCGTAAATGATAGGGGTGACTTCTTGTAAGTAGCAGTGACCACGCGAAACACTAATGTTTCTGCCGCAATATCTAGGACCAATTATACAAGTTAATCAGGCGCTCAAATATTTACAGGCGAATGTCTCAAATCAATTATTTATTGACGGTGATTCAGCATGGACTTAAATTGCCAGTCGAATAAAGGCGATAATACTAATGAAGCACTAGCAAAATCAATGGATCTTCAAACTTTTGTTGATAAGAAACAGTTAAAAGGTGCACTTTTATTCTGTGGTGTTTACAACATGGGAAAATAGGAGTTAAGTTATTATTCATAAGAACCATAAATGTGCAGGCAAAGATTTTTCTGAAACAAAAATGTTGAACAGACGAATAATTAGTTTCATTTTATTTTTTCATAAATAATATATAATCCTAGAAATAAATATCTATTTAAAGAGATTCATGAATACTAAAATGAATAGTGAACTTTGTATGTAAACACAAACCTCCCTTCCAACTTATGAATAAGTTATCGTGAGGAGGTGATAAAAAATTGAGTGAGAATAAAACTAGAAAAAATGCTACTAATAATGAAATAGATCAGTTTTATAAAGCTGTTGATGATTTCAATGAAGCAGCGAGTGCTTTTTTCCGGATACCTATTTTTTTTAGCCATCAGAACCTATTTACTCTGGGGCCATCGCAACCACCATTATCACAAGAGCAGCGATTCATTATTCGTATGTTTAATGAAATAAAAGAGGTTCTTCTTTTCCCTAGAACACTACCCAATACAGACCAGTATCCTAACACCACTTTAGAAAATGTCCGTAGAATTGTAAACTCTACTTACGGAACTATAGCTGCCCTTTTAAAGCCAACACGTCGTACGGATCAATTAGAACCCTATTCACCTTTCATGCAAATAGAACCTTCCATGTCTTTTCAACACGGGCTCCCCTTGCTTCTTGTGAAACAAAGTACGATTAAAGCTGGGGGGATTTGGGGTGATGCGGGACCTCTTGCACCCTTCACACCATTAATTTGGTTTTCTGAAACAACAACAGTAGATGAGTTTTTTGAAAGTGTAGCGTGGAAAGAAGCACTACAGAATTGGGCAGGGCAAGTTAGAAGTGGATATTTTATTCAGACTAATCCGGAATTTAAATATACATGCGATGACTAAAACCTGTATTCCTTATAAATCATAATCTTTCAGGACTAAAGAAACTTAATTGGACGTATAAAAAAGAAGGATCACTTGTCGCTCAAAGTGATCTTCCTTATCTATATTATATGTAGTTCATTTGTGAACCATTTGAAAGTGTTTTTACTCACATTAAATACCCAGACATAAGGTTATTGTTCATGCCTAATACTCTTTACTACATATTAAAAATAGAAAGGGGATAAGTTCTTGTATGGATAATTGTCGATATAGTAGTAGATTGTCAACATTTAGAGCATGCGATCAATCAGGACCATTTGTGGCTAAAGAAACCAACTGTTTAAACCCTTCTTCTACCACTGATAACACTATAATTGCATTCTCAACTGGAAATTCAACATCACATATTCAAGCTCTAGTTGGACTCGCAAGTAGCATAGGGTTCGGTACTGCAAATACTGTTTCTATTATAAATAATGTCATTAACTTAAATGGAAACACAAGTGAAGCCTTCACAGTTCCTTGTAATGGTAACATTACAGCTATCTCAGCGTCATTTTCTCCATTAGGATCATTACCTTTAGTAGAAGGAACTGTTACAATCCGTGCTCAAATTTTTCATGCACCCGTTGGAAGTAATATGTTCACTGGTACAAGTGCCTTTATTGATTTGACTCCCCCTATAACATTACCGATTGTAACCTTAGGAAAAATAGCTTTCGCATCAGGTAATATTTCACCCTTACCTATAACGATAGGTGATTGTTTATTAATCGTTTTTTATATTCCTTCAATAACAGTGAATCTACCAGTTAATGTAATAGGTACTGCAAGTGCAGGCATTAATATAGTAACTAAAAAATAATATTGTATATCATCACCACTAACTGAGTGATCACGAAATTTTTATAATCAGATATTATTACTTAACTATTTTCTCAATCTTTCTATAAAAGCAGCCAGCCACCTAGCGCGCTGATGGTATTGCAGAGCTAGGTGGCTAAGTGATGCTTTTAACTAGTTTTAATTGAATATATAAGGAGTACCTATATCCTTTCTATATTCTCGTTGGCCTTAAAATATAATAAGTAGTGACTGCCTTGGTTTTTTTCATCAGCAGCTAAAGCTAAAAATGAAATTGGTCGAACAGGTAAAGCTTTCAGACAACTTTAACAATCGGTGTTGTGAATGTTATAACCTCTTTATTAAAAGTGGGCTATAGCGATTTTTTCCAATAACCTCTGTGAAGCATTAACCTACTAGCATTAGCGATCTACCTCTTCCCTAACGTCCTCGGCATAGCAGTCAAGGTTCCTCTATCACCTTCCCAATTTACAGATTTCATTACTTGTGTGAATAATTGTGAATCCATCCACACTGCCATGATAGTAGTTAGCCTTGATGGATAGTTGTTATCCATGACTCTATCTTAAATACTTTCTAGCGAATTTAAACCATCCACTTAAGCACTTTCTCAGCCATCCACTTGGCTATAATTTACAAAATTACTAGAAGCTATTTAGAGCTTGTGCAAACCTTTTAATCCCCTCATTGATTGAATGAACATCCTCTCTGGCGTAAGTGAAGCGTACAAAACCCTTTTTGGAGCCCATCGTAGATCCAGGAACATAAATGACGCCTCGCTTAATGGATTCCTCAGGTAATTGCGTTTCGTTATATTCCTTGAGAACATGACACCATAAATGAATCCCACCTTGTGGAATGGAAAACGTCACTATGTCCTTTAAATACATATCGAAGCTCTGTACAATGGTATCTCGTCGTGTTTCTAATTCCTTCACTAAATGCTTAATATGCAAATTAAAGTTAGGGGACTCTAAAAAATCATTGGCGATCCATTGTGTGAAACTAGAATGCCCAAAGTCAATTTGTTGCTTGGCATCGGATAGTCGTTCGATTACAGATGTAGGACCAACAATCCATCCGATTCGTAAGCCTGAGGCTACAATTTTGGACAAAGAGCTAATATATAAAACATTCCCGTTCTTATCGAGCGATTTAAGCGTAGGTATTTTATCCCCCGAAAAAGCTGTTAGGCTATAGGGGTCATCTTCTACTACTGGTATACCTAGTTTAGAGGATATGTCTAGAATAGCTTCTCTTTTCTTCAAATCTAAGGAAGATCCCGTAGGATTATGAAAATCAGGATTTAGAAAAATCATTTTAATTCGATGTTTTTTATATAATACTTGCAAATCATCCGGGTTAATGCCATCCTTGTTGACAGGAAGATAATGGATTTGTAAGCCTGCTGTTTTAAATATAGGCAGATTAAAGTTGTAAGAAGGATCTTCTATGGCGACTGCATCTCCAGGCTTTAACAGGCATTGGACAATCAAATGTAGCGCTTGCTGTGCTCCTGAAGTAATCAGTATGGAGGACGGCTTTGTCTCAATTCCCCTGCTGTTTTTAATATGCCGTGTAAGGGTTGTCCGTAATATGTCACTCCCTAAAGGATGGTCATACCCAAGGCTACCGATAAATGAACGCGTTGCGGTAATTTCTCTCAAGGCGCTTTTGGGAAAAAGATCCTCTGATAATTCGCCAGTAGCTAGATTAATTAATTTATGTTCAATAGCCTCTTTTCTAATTTTTTGGGTAACAGGAAGGTTCGGTAAAAAGGAACCTGCCTCAATATAGCGATTCCAGCTAGGAATTCGTTTCCTCGTGATGCCCCAGATGTCTTTGCTAATGGTTGTGCCACTTCCACGATTTCGTTCAATCAGCCCCATTGCTTCCAATTCATCGTATGCACTAACTACCGTACTTCTGTTTACACTCAAAGCGTTTGCTAAATAGCGCTCAGATGGTAAGGGCTTATCGGGCGGGAATGTCCCATCTGCAATACCCTTTTCAATGTATTCTGCGAGCTGCTTATAAATCGCTTTTTTTACTGTTCGATCAGGTTTCCAATCCATGTTTATTCACCTCGGTTATGCCTTATCCTTTCTTAGCTCTAGTAAATAAGCTAAAAAGACAATCATACTATAACAATATTTGAAACTAACCATCCATTTCCTTATTACTTTCACCATCCACTTTCAATTTCAATCTATTCTAATTGATGAAAGCCCTTACTCGATGCGCATTTCCTTCTATAAAATTATACTGAAATTATTTTTCTCGTTTGAGAACATTCTGTGTTATCTTGGAAAACGCCTTGTCTTTCAAAAGAAGTGCCCCTATTATAAAAATCAATTGTGAATCGAATTCCATACAAACTCGTAGTAGCCAATAGCACTTCAATGAAATAGTTAAAGGGGTTTGTTTATGAAAAAAAGTTGGCTCAGATTAATTGGTCTTTCCACTATTGTCACTATGCTAACAGGCTGTGACCCATTGTTAGTATTAGATCCAAAAGGACCTCAAGCTCAAGTGCAAGCCAAAGATATTATACTCTCGATAGGGATTATGTCCTTTATCGTACTCATTGTTTTTGTGTTGTTAGCTTATATGTTAGTGAAATTTCGTGCATCTAAGCAAAGCCCTGACTATAAGCCTCCCCACATTAAGGGGAGTACAAAGGTGGAAATCATTTGTGTAGGTATACCCATTCTAATTGTAGCGTACCTATCCTTCATTTCTGTTGAAAGTAACTATAAGGTGGAATCTACCCCAGAGAAATACAAACAGGAAGAGCCGTTAATCATTTATGCTTCAACATCGAACTGGAAATGGCATTTTAGCTATCCAGAGGAAGATATTGAAACAGTAAATTATTTGTATATTCCTGCAGAGCGTCCTATCGAATTTAAACTTTATTCTTACGGACCAATTACAAGTTTCTGGATTCCTCAACTAGGTGGTCAAAAATATGCAATGGCCGATATGGTGAATACATTGCATCTGGCTGCGGATCTACCTGGGGAGTATATGGGGAGAAATGCAAACTTTAATGGTAAAGGGTTCGCTGAAAATACGTTTAACGTAACAGCAGTGACTCAGGATGAGTTTGATGATTGGGTGAAGGAAGTAAAAGCAACAGCTGAACCATTAACAGAAGAAAAATTTAATACGTTGCTAGAACCAGGACACGTTGGCCAATCAACCTACACGGGTACACATTTAACATTCCTGCCAGCCCCTGAGGGTGAAAATGGTGGACATCAGCATGGCACATCACACATTAAAGATCATGCTTCTCAACAAAACGATCATTAATTAAAAGGAGACATAGTCATATGGAGTACTTCGAACGATTTGCTATACCCCATCCAAGCCCAGCTATCTATGCATCGATGGTTGCGATTGGACTGACGGTGATAGCAATTATAGTTGGCTTAACCTACTTTAAAAAATGGGGCTACCTTTGGCGTGAATGGTTAACTACCGTTGATCATAAACGTATTGGTATTATGTATCTAATTTCTGCCCTTCTGATGCTTTTCCGTGGTGGAGCAGATGCGATTATGATGCGCGCCCAAATGGCTGTACCTGACAATACATTACTTGATGCGCAGCATTATAATGAAATCTTCACAACACATGGAACAGTCATGATTATTTTTATGGCCATGCCTTTTATTATGGCCTTTATGAATTATATTGTGCCCTTACAAATCGGTGCAAGAGACGTTGCTTTCCCACGTTTGAATGCTTTAAGCTTTTGGCTATTTTTCATGGGGGCTATGCTACTAAATATATCCTTTGTTATAGGTGGCTCCCCTGATGCTGGCTGGACGAATTATTTCCCTCTAGCAAATAATGAATTTAGTCAATCTGTAGGAACAAACTATTATTTATTTGCCTTACAGATTTCAGGTCTTGGCACATTAATTACTGGTATTAATATGATTGTGACGATACTTAAAATGAGAGCACCAGGCATGACGCTTATGAAAATGCCGATGTTTACGTGGTCTTCATTAGTAGCAAACGTGATTATCGTTTTTGCCTTTCCTGTTTTAACGGTTGCCTTAACGATGGGAACTTTTGACCGCCTATTTGCTACTAATTTTTTCACAACATCCGATGGTGGTATGGATATGCTGTGGGCAAACTTTTTCTGGGTCTGGGGGCATCCTGAGGTTTATATTCTGATTTTACCTGCCTTTGGGATCTACAGTGAGATTATTTCTACTTTCTCAGGTCGAAATCTCTATGGCTATAAATCAATGGTCGGCTCCATGGTGATCATTTCCTTCCTTTCGTTTTTAGTATGGACCCATCATTTCTTTACGATGGGACAAGGTGCTTTAACAAATAGTATTTTCTCGATTACAACGATGGCCATTGCCGTTCCAACTGGTGTTAAAATTTTTAACTGGTTATTCACCCTGTGGAAAGGAAAAATTGTTTTTACAACGCCAATGCTTTACTCCATGTTATTTATTCCTACCTTTACAATAGGTGGCGTAACGGGTGTAATGCTTGGCATGTCAGCAGCTGACTATCAATACCATAATACAATGTTCTTGGTTGCCCACTTCCATATGGTAATTATTCCTGGTGTTGTCTTTGCTATGCTAGCTGGTTTACATTACTATTGGCCAAAAATGTTTGGCTTTATGTTGAATGAAAAAATCGGCAAGTGGACGGCTTGGATTATTGCTATCAGTACTTTACTAGCCTTTATGCCAATGTTTGTCTCTGGCTTAGATGGACAAGCACGACGTATGTACACTTATTCTGCCTCCACTGGCTTTGGATTATGGAATATGATTTCGTTTATCGGTGCAATTGGCTTAACAATTGGTTTTATATTAGTTGTTTACAATGTTATCTACAGTATTCGTTATTCACCAAGGAATGTTGGGTCGGATCCATGGGACGCTCGCACGTTAGAGTGGGCTACACCAAGCCCTGTGCCTTACTATAATTTTGCCAAGGTTCCACATGTGATTTCAACGGAAGCGTTATGGGATGCAAAATATCATCAACATGAACTGTTCCCAGAGCCATATGAAAAGATCCATATGCCGAATAATAGCGGTGTGCCTTTTATATTAGGATGTATTTTCTTTGCATGGGGCTTCTCCTTTGTTTTCGGAATGTGGATACCAACAATTCTCACAACCATTGGTATTTTTATTTGCATGGCTCACCGTTCATTGGAAAAAGATCCAGGACACTATGTACCTGTCGAAAAAGTGAAAGCAACAGAATCGAAATTGCGAGGTAGTCAATTATGAAAATCGATCACTCACTTCCTTTAGAATATAGTACTCAGCAAAATCAATTGAATATATTAGGCTTCTGGGTGTTTATTGGTGCTGAAATTATGCTCTTCGGCACATTATTCGCAGGTTATTTTGTTTTAGTAGACCGTACTGGGAATGGTCCAACAGGAGCGGAGATTTTTGAAATTACACCTGTTTTATTTGAAACGTTTATTCTTTTAACAAGTAGCTTTACCATTGGCTTAGGTATACATGCTATGCGTAAGGGCTACACGAAAGCAATGATAGGGTTCTATGTTTTGACATTAGTACTCGGTGTCGTATTTATTGGTTTTGAAGTTTACGAGTTTATGCACTATATTCATGTTGGTGCGAGTTTACAGACGAGTGCCTTTACGGCTGCCCTTTTAACAACATTAGGAACACATGGTGCACACGTTACCTTTGGGGTATTCTGGGGAATGTTCATCGTCTATCAGCTCATCCAACGTGGCTTAACACCAGAAACAGCCAATAAATCGTTTATCTTCTCTTTATACTGGCACTTTTTAGATGTGGTCTGGATTTTTATTTTCAGCTTCATTTACCTGAAAGGAATGGTGTAACATGAGTGATTTATTCCCACTCAAACAAGTCATGGGGTTTGGTGTGTCCATAATCCTTACGATCCTTGCGGCATGTGTATATTTTTTCAATCTATCTTTTCCGATTACCATGACTATTTTATTAGTCACAGCATTTATTCAGGCAGGCTTGCAGTTAGTTGTCTTTATGCATGCTGGTGAAACAAATGATAAACCAGCCATCTATACCAATATTTATTATGGCTTAATCATTGCGCTCGTTACCATTTTCGGAACATTATTATGTATGATTTGGGGTTATATCTAAATAAAAAAAATCGTCCTTACTTTAACTTAGTAAGGACGATTTTTGTAAAGTAAGAGTCCACTTTCATTCATTGTGATATGAAGGGATTCGTGGTTGAGCTTGGTTGAATGGGATAAATATAGGATTGCCTTTATCAATAATTATAGAGGATGTTGTTTCATTTATGACGCCAATTTTATCGATTTCTTCGTTTCTTACAAGATTTTTTTGATATTCATGAAAATAATAAATGATGAAATCGATAATCAGTATTATTTTTTCCTCCCAAAATAGTATCATCTTCTGCTGGGTTTTTGTTGAACAATCATGGGGTTGTATAAGTTAATGACAGCATTAAATGTACTTTTTCATCCGAGTGATTGATATACGTGTGAAGTTCTTCACCCTTGAATTTAATGACATCCCATTGGTTTAGCTGATGGGTTTTCTCTCCGACCTTTAGCTCCAATTGCCCATTTAATACGAGCACAATTTCCTCGGAGCCTGCTAGGTGACACTCGCTGTATTCACTATTCGGTTCAAGACGACCTCTAAACCACTCAGTCCCATTTGTTTTGAATAATGGATCAACAAACCAGTCGTTATTATGACCTACGAATTGGTAGTCTGAGCCAAAACGATGAACCTCTATATTTTCCTCAAAAGATAGTAAAGCGACAAGCGGAATATTAAGTCCTCTACAAATTTTCCAAAGAATATTTACAGTCGGATTCGTTTCCCCTCGTTCAATTTTCCCTAACGTCAATTTACTAACATTGCTGACTTTCGCCAGCTCCTCTAAACTCATCCTTTTGCTTTTTCGAATTTCTCGCAAATTTCCTCCAACTTGTCCAGATAAGTCGATATTTTCCTCCTGCATTCTGCGCACCCCTCCCATTGACTTTGTATAAATAGTATATTATAGTATACAAATCAATTAATTATAGTTTGTTTTTAAATTTAAAAGTTAACTATAGTATATCAAATAATAACTAAAAGAGGTGTTTTCAGTGATGGCGAAATCAAAAAACTTTCCGATTATTTGGAGCGTTTTTTCTTTGTTTATACTATCTATGAATTTACGAGCTTCGATCACATCTATCTCGCCAGTATTGAAAAATATTCAAATGGATTTGCAGATGACAAGTGTTGTTGTAAGTTTATTAACAGCACTTCCTGTATTTTGTATGGGGATTTTTGCGCCATTGGCTGGTAAACTAAGTGAACGATGGGGTATCGAATGGACGATTGGGCTATCCGTTTTATTAATTGGTGTATCAACAGCTTTACGGTTAGTGGCGACTTTTCCTTTATTTTTATTAGTAACAGCTATTCTTAGTGGGATAGGTATTGCTATTACAGGCCCACTGATTTCAGGCTATATCAAAAAGGAATTTCCTAAATATTCTTCTACGATGATTGGTGTATATTCTGCGGGTATGGGAATTGGAGCGTCTTTGAGTGCTGGTTTAGTTGTGCCTGCTATGCATGCTTTTCATCAATCCTGGAACGCAGCTTTAGCGATATGGTCGGTATTCGCTCTTATGGGTATTATTGTTTGGATTCCAATTATCAAAAAATCCAAACAAACTCAAGAGCCATTAGAGAAATCTGCGAGTCAAAAAAGTCGACTACCTTGGGGAAACCGATATGTTTGGCTCCTTATGGTCATGTTCGGTTTACAATCTGGCGTTTATTATTCCCTCGCGACATGGCTCGCTCCAAAAGTACAGGATATGGGATATAGTGATGCCTACGCCGCAACAACGGTAACTATTTTTTCTGTCATGCAAATGATTTGTAGCTTTATTATTCCCATTATCATTAATAACAGCGTGAAGAGAAAGCCTTGGATGCTACTGTGTGCTTCAAGCTCCTTTATTGGCATTTTGATGTTAATTCTGGGCGGCATCTCGCCCATTTTCTGTGCGACGTTAACTGGGATCGGTGCTGGTGGTTTGTTCCCATTAGCAATGATTTTACCTTTAGATGCTACGACTACACCAAAAGAGGCAAGTGAATGGACAGCGATGATTCAATTCGGTGGCTATATCATTAGCGGCATCATTCCTATGCTTGTTGGTGTTATCAAAGATATGACGAATACATTTGATGTTGCCCTTATCACCTTATTATTCATCATCATCATTATCATGGTGCTGACGTTAAAGGTTAAAACAAAGATGGAATCATCTATTATTCGCGTACTTCCTAGTAGATGAAGTAAGGAATCTTAAAACCGTGTTTAAAGAAAGTGACAATCTATTTTTTTAGATTTTAGATGCTGAAAAATTTATCCAACAACATTTTTACGTAGTTCTTTATATGCTACAATTCACAATGAGGAAGGAAGATGTTTTATGAAAATATCCGTTTATGTTGCAAGTGCATTTAGCAAGGATCACCAAGGCGGGAATAAAGCAGGAGTGGTATTGAATGAAAATACATTGACTACTACTCAAAAAATGGCGATAGCTAAAGAATTGGGCTATGCGGAAACCGCATTTATATCAGCATCTGAAATGGCTGATTATAAATTTGAGTATTTTACACCAAAAGAAGAGGTTGATTTATGTGGTCATGCCACAATTGGCTCTTTCACGATCCTGATGCATTTAAATAAACTTTTCAAGGATCGCTATACGATTGAAACAAACAGCGGTGTTCTTACTATTACCATAAAAGATAACATCATTTTCATGGAACAAAACAAACCGATATTCTATGATATTATTTCTCCAAACGAGTTTATCGATTGTTTTGACATTCAAGATATAGACAATCAATACCCAATTCAAATTGTCTCCACGGGTCTAAAAGATATTTTAATTCCGATAACAAGCGAAACACAATTACATGCACTGCAACCTAATTTTGAAAAAATTAAAGAAATCAGCGAGTACTATCATGTTGTCGGGACGCATCTGTATACGTTTAATGACAATCGAATTATTTGCAGAAATTTTGCCCCACTATATGACATCAATGAAGAAGCAGCGACTGGCACTTCTAACGGTGCATTAGCTTGCTACCTTTATGAACAGCACCACTTGCAAAAAGAAGTCTATATATTTGAACAAGGTTATTCTTTACACTCTCCTTCCGAAATATTAGTTAAACTAGCAACCAATAGCAAGAATGAAATAGAAAAAGTTTATGTTGGCGGTGAAGGCTATTACTGTGAAACTAAATGTTTAGAAGTAGAAAAAATGGAGTGAAAATAATTTCTCAACCTCAGACTGTAGATTTTCTGAATTTAAAAATAGAACAATAGATAAAAAGACAAACACATTTTTATATTGGTGTAGCTTTGGGAAAAAGATGGATTAAAAAATATCCCTTAATCCTTGTCTAATAGCAACATCATAAACTCCATTTTGAAAAAAGTTTGCTCAAAATGGAGTTCCTCTCTTTAGATAAGTATGAGATATTTATAAAAAAGTTTGATCATTTTTCAGCTATGTTGTTCCACAATTGCGCCCGATTGTTGAACATCCTTTTTTAACTGCCCCTAAAGTAAAACTCAAACTTTCATTTGGTAATGAAATATTAAAGCATGATTTATTCACGAATCTTACCTAATAAATAGTCTCGATGCTTCAAACTTAAATCAAAGTATTTAAAAGTACCTTCGTGTATTTGTTTCAACACTTGATTAAAAACTCGATAGGCAAAATCGTATTGTGATTTTGTAATCCAATTATTGTGTATAGCCTCTTCTAATTCATCTTTATCTTTTTCAATGATTTCTCCAGTTGGTAATATAACAATATCTAAAAATAAGTCCATCATATAGGGTTCTCCATTCTCAACGCCATTTTCATATGTGATATCTATGTACCACTGAATAATTTCTCCATTTTCATTAAACATTGATGTAATAGCGAAATTTTCATTGAGTGGTAGTTATTGTAACCATAAGTAATTGTTATCAACAATACAAAGCTTTTTAATTAAATATTCAGTTATTAATGGTTCTTTTACTTCATTTATTTTTATAAGAGCAATAAATCCATTAAAATCTTTGTCATTTATCTCCTCTATAGAATAATCGCGTTGTATAATTCTAGTCCATCATTTCTATGTAAAAAAAGCTTTTTCAAAAGATAATCGCTCCTCAATTAATATTATTGGTAAATTATAACACATCAATGAGTTTAAAATATATATAACATATCCGTAAATTTTTGTACGATTGCATAAAATAATGTTATTCAACAATTTGGCCCATTAATGAAAACGAGCGCTGATTCTAGTTACAGAATCGCGCCCGATAATGGAATAACTAAATATGATTTCAATCAGATTATTTCTCCCAAATTAATACAGCACGTTCTAAGGCTGAATCCCAAGAATCCTTTCCTCCAGGAACCATCTCTTCTGAATCAAATTCCACATAGTATACCGCATCGTTATTTCCACTTTCAGGTAGAACGAAGGTATCTTCTTGTCCAAGCCTCTTTTCATCATCAATCAGGTTTCTCGAAGGCGAATCAGCCAATGTTTTTGTATAATAAATAAAACTCACAATCTTTTTCTCTCCATCAATTTCAAATCCCATAGGAAACGTTCCGTGAACACCTGCACGGCTTTTGCCATAATATCGGGAAACCAACTGATGATCATTTTGTCTTTCGATTTTGATCAAATCTTCCGAATAAGGAATAACCGTTTCAAAATAGAAAACAGACAAATAGGTCCCCAATAAAATAAGTGCCGTTATGAAAACGGAAGTAATGGAAATGATCACTTTTTTCTTACGCCATTTTTTACTGATCTCTTTAAATTGAAAAGCCTTATTTTCTGCCGGGATATAAAGTTCCTGTTTCATGGCGTCATATTCTTTTTGACATTTTTCGCAATGCTGTAAATGTTCGTCTACCATTTCTTTTGTATCTTGACTAACTACCTCATCAACATACAAAGGTAAAACATCTTGAATAATTGTGCATTTAATCTCTTTCATAATTCATCGCCTCCATATACTCGATAATTTGTTTTCTCGCTCTGTAAAAGGTAACCCTTGCCCACCCTGCACTTTTTCCAAAAAGACGTCCTATCTTTTCAAAAGGTAATTCTCCAAAAGTACGTAATGAAAAGACCTCCTTATATGGCTCATTCATCGAGTGAAGAAACTGATGAACCATGAAGGCATCTTCTTCATTCATCAAATGCTTTACAATTTGCACTTCCATACTTGATTCTCCTATTGCACCTGAGTCTACTTGTCGTTTCTTTCTTTTGTAGTGTGAGAAATATGTATTTTTCGCAATTGTAAAAAGCCATGCTCGAATATCCTTTGAACCATCAAATTTTTCAATTGCTTTTAATGCCTTAAAAAATGCTTCTTGTGTTATTTCCTCGGCTATGCGCTCATCGTGACTTAATGATAGGATAAATAAATAAACTTCTTTAAAGTATTCGTGATAGATTTCCTCAAAGTCCACCTATTTTCACCCCTTTCACTTATATAACTCTTAGAATTTAATTACGTTACAAAAATATGTTATTTTCGATTACACTAACCTGCACCTTTAGTTTAAGTGAAAATTCATAGTTGTTAAGAGTGAAGTCAGTGAACCATATACACGTACTGTTTTGCCTCGTATCAGTTCAGCGGCATCAGGGTTTTTCTTCTGTGGCATAATACTGCTGCCAGTAGAATAGGCATCATCAATCGTAATAAATCTAAACTCTTGACTACTCCACAAAATTAACTCTTCACTTAATCTAATAATAATCGAAAAATCGGAATTGAATGATGCGTTCTACAGATGAAAATGAGGAACGCTGACACCAACTGTATACATTGCTTCCTCCTAATGAAATAACTTTATCTATACCATCCTATAGAGAAATGCCCAATATTTATAATGTCAATTAAAAAAGGCTGTTATGGTATGTGAAAATGTAATCCAATTTCATGTTAAAGCGCTCTTGTTCTTGTTCGAAGCGCTCACTTTTTATCCAATGTCGCTCATATTTCAGCTAGAAGTGATCATCCAACTTAGCAATGGGACGTTACAGGAAACATAAAGTGCCCTTGTAAGAAGGGCTTTTTCGAGAGAATGAATAAGGCATCGTCATCATTTGTGGTGATGGTGGCTGTCATGCCTTCGATTGTAAAGCCAGGTGTAAAATAGAATACTACTTTTTTTGTTGTATCCTTAATAATGCTTGTTAATACAGCCTCTGCATTGGTTGCCTGTAAAGAGATGATATCGTAAATAGTTAATACCCCTTCTTCCTCCTCCATTACTACTATTGTTTCTAGTTCTTCTAAATAGTAAATAGCATGAGGGAAAACTAACGTAAAATAAAACATTAATAAACTTTCATTTTCCTCAACAGCAATCATACTAGAATGGATATAACGATTTTTTGCATACTCTTCAAGAAGTGCTAGATCCTGCTCAATTGTCAGCTGTTGGACGCTGGTCAGCTTTGGTTGAATAGGTCTTGTGGTAAGATCTAAGCTGTATTCACTTTCATGGATTCGCGTAAAGCCAAACCTCGGATAAAAATCTAGTACTGTTTCATTGGCAAAGAGATACATGAAATCACAGGCACCTTCGTACTCTTCCATGAGATGCAGCATCAACTGCTTTGCCAAGCCTTGATGACGATAATGTTCATCCGTCATCACTGTACCGATCTGAATTCCCTTTAATCGCTCACCATTTACGCGAATCGACATCCTATAAATAGAAGCATTCGCAATTACTTTTCCTGCTTGTACATATGAGTAAGGAATATATTGGTCATTCCAATAGCCTTTGTTATACCAGCCTCGAAAATCCAGACCAAATGTTTTCATTGCTAAATCATTAAAACTTGCCTTTAATTTTTCATTGTGACGATAATCACTAACTAATTCATATTTTTCCACGTCTATTCCCTCCTATTTTATGTTTCAATCGCTAATTTTTGTAGGAATCATCACCTCCTAAAAACAGAAAAAGACCCTATGAGAACAAGCTCATAGAGTCCTTTGTTATATAAAATATAACTGTGGATTAGACATCATTATGCTTCTCTTTTATCGCAAAAGGGCATTACTAAATAGATCCTATAATTTTTAAAAATTATAGAATGACCCCTTTATTAAATTCATTGGAATTTAATTTGCGATAATTAGTTTTAGCATAAAAAAGGCTAATCTCCCTTCTGTTTTTAAGAATACTATTATATTACCGTTAATTGTTAGATATGTCTACATGATGAAAATAAATGAAATAAGTATAGATTACCCCTTTAAAGCCTATTCTATAAACGAGTTAGCAATGAAGGGAGCCTACCAATTACTATGAAATTTAAACTACCTTTCAACAAACAACAAAAACAACAACAACCAGTTCAAGAGGCGCCTAAAGAAAATCTTGTGAGGGTTGCACATGCCACAGATCATTTTATTCAATCGATTAAAAATGCAACGAATCATCCAGCCGATTTAATCATTAAATCTCTTCCACCAAACGTCACTCTTATTTACATCGATAATCTGATTGATGATCAGACTTTAAATAATGATATTATTGCTAATTTACAGAGCAAGCCTCATGATACACCCGAGGCAATTGAGGTGGCCCTTTCTATTGCAGAAGTTAGTCAAACCGGTCTACTAAGGGAAACAGTAGAATTGATGGTCAATGGTTATGTTGTGATACATATAGATGGTTTCCCACAGACTATTTTAGCCAATATCGCTAGCAGAGAGTCTAGAGCATTGTCAGCGCCTGAAAATGAATCGCAGGTAATTGGTACACAGGTTGGATTTAATGAGAGTCTATCTACCAATGTTTCCTTGATTCGTCGCTACATAGTGAGTCCTAATCTTTGTAATGAAAAAGTAAAAATTGGTGCAAGGACAAGTACCTCTGTCTCTCTTTTATATATGCGTGGCATTGCCAATGATCAAATGGTTCAAACAATGCGGCAACGAATCACAGATCTACATATCGATGAACTTATCGATAGTGCCGTATTAGCTGAAATGATTGATGATAATTCACTATCTGTCTTTCCACAAATGCTTTTGACGGAAAGACCTGACAGATTTTGTGATGGCATTTTAGACGGAAAAATTGGGGTTCTCGTAGATGGTAGTTCAATGGCCATCGTTTGCCCCCAAGGATTTACTGAGTTTTTTCAAAGTCAAGAAGATCAAAATTTAAGGTGGCAAATTGCTACTTTTCTTCGTTTATTACGACTGGCTGCCTTCTTTTTATCTGTTTATTTAACACCGTTTTATGTGGCAGCTCTGACATTTCACTATGAAGTGATTCCACAAGCCTTTCTCGTACCATTAAGTGAATCAAGGGCTTTGGTTCCTTTCCCACCGATATTTGAGGCTTTGCTGCTGGAATTTATTATTGAACTACTGAGAGAAGCAGGAGCTAGATTACCAACAAAAATTGGACAAACAATTGGTATCGTTGGTGGTATCGTTATTGGAACAGCTGCTGTACAGGCGGGGATTACCAGTAATATATTGCTGATTATCATTGCGTTAAGTGCCCTAGCCTCTTTTACATCGCCAAGTTATATGATGGGCAATGTGATTCGTCTTATTCGCTTCCCTATTATTATACTTGCAGGATTTTGGGGTTTTTATGGTATCATGCTGGCTTTTTGTTTTATTCTTATTCATTTGTTACGTCAGTCAAGCTTGGGTGCTCCGTACATGTCGCCCTTCTATCCACCGAGGTTGAAGGAAATGCGGGATAGTATTATTAGAATGCCTGTCCCATTAACAGCGAAAAGACCTGCTTTGACAAGACCAAAGGATGAGCATAAATTTGTCCCAGAGCCAGTGAAACCTGATAAAAGTTGAACTGAAGGTGAAATAAATGGGAAAACCTATACAACTTAGCCCTAAAGATATGATCAATGCTTATTTGCTTTTTTTTGTGTTACATGGTGCTCAAATTGGGGTTGGTATACAGGGATTTCAACGCATTATCTATCAGGATGCAAGACAGGATGCATGGATTTCTGTTTTACTGGCTGGGATTGCCACACATATTGTTACGTTTTGTATGATTAAAACATTAGAAATTTACGGCTCTAATGACCTTTACGGAATTCAAATTGATATTTTTGGCAAATGGATTGGCAATTTTTTAAATGCAATATATGTCATCTATTGCTCCGTGGCGTTCTTTTCAGTTTTACGAAATTATATTGAAGTTATACAAGCATGGATTTTTCCTAGCATCGAGACCTGGTTCCTGTCAGCAACTTTATTAATTATTATTATCTATGCCTTTACAGGAGGGCTTCGTGTCATTGTAGGCGTGTCTTTTTTTAGTATCATTCTCTCCTTATGGATTCTCCCAATGTTAGCATTTCCCATAAAATATGCTACAGTAGAAAGCCTTTTCCCTATTTTAGAAAATGATATTCGCTCCATTTTAAAAGGGGCACAATCAATGACCTTTACCATCATCGGCTTTGAAATACTAAACGTGATTTACCCCTTTGTAAAAGACAAGAAAAAAATTAGAAAACCTGTTCATTTAGGACTATTAGCTACAACCATCATCTATTTAGCCGTGATGATGGTGTCCATTGCATATTACAGTGAAGGCAAGCTATTGAAAACGATATGGGCAACCTTGACATTATTTAGTTTTATCAGCTTCCCCTTTATGGAACGATTTGAATTTGTAGCTGTTTGTTTTTGGATGCTAATCATTTTACCGAATCTCTGTCTATACTTATGGGCTGCGTACCGAGGAGCAATTCGTTTATTCCCGATAAGTGAAAAGTCGTTTGTTTGGCTCTTTTCATTCATCGTTTTAATTGGAACATTATTGGTTCAAACACGGACACAGATTAATACAATTAACACGGTGTTTGGACAAATAGCATTTTACGTAATTTTTGTCTACCCTATTTTACTTTGGCCAATAGCACGACTAAAGAAGAACTTCACATCAAAGAGGGTGAAAAAGAATGAACAAACTTAGAGGAAGATGGATGATTCTTCTCTCCTTTGTTTTTTTATATGGATGTGCACAAACCAATATTTTGGATAAAGTTGGATTAACTACTTTAGTCGGCTATGATGTAGGAACAGAGGATAAAATAAAGACAACAGCTGTTATTCGTGAAGTAAACCCCGAATTTCAAAGCAATGTGGAAATTCTGTCTACAGAAAACGATACGAGTAAAGGAAATCGGATGGAAGCCAATCGTAAGCTTTCGAAAAAAATCATGGTTGGTCAAATGAGAGTCATCCTATTTGGAGAGGAATTGGCAAAAAAAGACCTTCGCTACTATATTGATACAAACCTAGAAAACGCAAGTGTCAGCAATGGGATCTTTATGGCTATTGTAGAAGGTGAAACAGAAACATTACTGAAATACGAATATCAAAATATTGAGGATATTGGGCAGCATATTTTTAGGTTAATCGAACAAAATGTCGAGCAGGAATATATGATTTCCTCTACACTTCATCAAATTGCCCATGATTATTATTCATCTGGAAAAGATTTTGCCATGCCTATTATTAAAAGAGATGACGAGCTGGTGGAATTAAGTGGGATAGCTCTTTTTAAAGGCAGCAAAATGGTCAGTACCCTTCCAGCAAAAGATAGCTTTTACGTAAAAATTGTCAGAGATACCTTTAAAGTAGGCTTATATGAAACCATTCTGGAAAATGAAGATGTCTCTTCCAAGATTCTTCAAAAGCCTGCAAATAAAATAACGGTAGCCTTTGATGCCATCCAGTCGAAACGAGATATGAAGTTAGTTGATGCGGAAACGCCAACATTTGACCTGAACATCAAAATCAAATCAAGAGTATTAGAGGTGTACCCTGATATCAATCAAGGGGACCCAAAAAGTGTGGCGGCACTGGAAAAAGCAATCGAGAAAAAATTGTCAAAGGAAATACGTAGAGTGATTGCTCATAGTCAGGAAGTTGAGTCTGATATTTTTGGCTTTGGTGAGAAATATCGAAGCGAAGTAAGACATTCTAAGCTAACAAAGGTTAAATGGCAAAAAATATATAAAGACATGAAGGTAAATGTCCATGTTGATTTTACAATTTTAAGAGATGGTGTTTTTGAATAACTAGTGAAATGGTTGCCCTGTCATAACCGATAAAAAGTTTTGGAAAAAATGTTCATAATGAATATCAAAAGCAATACGATGCTTTTTTTCGCCATTATTATTTTCATAAGGTCTTGTCTCGGCAATACTTTGCCCCCTTGCAGGTCCTTCTAACTTGTCGACAACGGTTACAGGATAGGACTCATAAATAAACATGTCAGGATAAATAACTGCCATTAGTGTTAAAGCATCATGCACGGGACTTCCTAGAAGTGAGGGGTCCCGTTCTTTATAAAAACGTGTATAGTATTCCATTAAGGGCTTTAGAATTTTTGTTTTGCCAAAGGAGTCAATATAGTCTACCATCCCCGGTGTGACAATGGCCTTTTGTGTCGCATTTAAAGGGATGATTGTCACATTCGTTGCATAGGTAAGCACAATATGAACGGCAAAGGGATCGCCATGGAAATTCGCTTCAGCCACTGTCGTTACATTACCTGGCACCCAAAATGCTCCACCCATAATATAAAATTCCTTGATATTTTTCATAAGCTCTTTATAAAGGATAAACATCGTGGCTAGTGAGGTTAATCGCCCAATATTGGCAATAATTAGCTCATCATGCTTATACCTTTCAATAATGTTGACGATTTCAAAAAAGTTCTCAATTTTTAATTCGTGATCATCATTTGGGATGATGGGTCCAAGTCCTCGTTCACCATGAATTTCTGGGTAATAGGTCGGCTGCTCTCCTGTTAAGGGTACTTCTGCTCCTAAGATCACAGGAATTCCTTGAGGAAAGTCGAACAATTTCATGACATAATAAATATTGGACACCGCATCCTCTCGCGATACATTGCCGTAATCTGCAACGAGTCCCACAATTTCTATTTCTAGATTAAGTCGTGCATAGATCAATGCCACCGTATCATCAATGCCAATATCCCCAAATAACAGCACTTTTTTTACCAAACCATATCCTCCCTTTTACTACCATTACTGTTATCTTTATAGTAATCAAAGATGACACGAATTATGAATTTTTGTGGAAAAATGAGTGAGTCATTCTAGTCCAACGAAAGAAGAAACCCATATGCCGAAGCACACGGGTTTGATGAATTAGTTATTTGATTGTAGGAACTGATAGACTGCCATCATTTCCTGTTTATTCAATTCGCGTATACGATTAAAAATAGGAATATTGGCAACGGTCTCAAGATGGGAGCCCTCTGTCACAACATCGCTTACAGTACCAGTTAGCCATGTTTCCACATCAATGCCATCAACGATTTGCTGGCGTCCCTCCTCATTAATGCCACTTGCGCCACAGCTTACACAGGGCACGGTTAATTTATGGACTCCACCATGCAGTCCATCTTCAGAGAGCACCTTTTTCCCTTTACAGAATGAACAGGAATGACTGGCTTTGACTTTATTGATTTGGGTTACGATTTTCTTGTAGCCAAATGCTTCATATACATATGTTAGTTTTTTATATTTACCATTCGTAAAATATTGATCGATAATGGTTTCTCTTGTCTCCTGTATATTGGCAAAATCACAGATCGTCACTTGATTTTTATGGCTGATGCGCTCTAGATTATCTTTGATTTTGTTCCAAAAAGGAAAAGCGTTTTGTAGTACGATTTCATAGCCGACAAAGCTTGCCAGCTCTAATTCCAGCATTTTTAGAGATACCTGTGTTTCCCTTGGCAATAAGGAAACATCTTGTAGCAGTGACATGTCTTCGCCAACGATGGCTTTGATTTTTTCTAGTTGTGGTAAGTTGCCTACAACGTTGATGACTTCACCAAGCGGTTGGCGAATTAAGTTACGAATATCTGTGTTCCCAAATCGTAATTTCTTTTGGTGGTTGAGCACAGTCCCATGACAAATTGGGCATGGTACCATTTCTCTTGTTTCCTTCATTTGCTCTTTAATAATGGATTTTGAAATCACGATATAACGACCAATGATAAAATTAAAGCCCTCCCACTTTTTCGAGGATTTCGTTGCCTTATCATAAAAGGACTTGTCCCAATAACCATATAAAAATGTATGCTTTTCCTCCTCAGTCATATCATGATAGCTTTTACTAAGGTCCTGACCAAGCTCGATTTTAATCTGCTCAAAGAGAAATTCTAATTTAGAATGTTGATAGTATTTTAAAACCTCCATTATATCGGGATATAGTAGGCCGTCCCAAAATGGCACGTTTTTGTCTTGAACCACAAGATCAAAATCGAATTTTTCAATTTCTAATCGACCAGAGCAGCTAGGACAATGATTTTCTTGGCTATAAAAATCGAAGCTTCTCGTATCCTTATTTGTTGGATGAGCAGCCACAATATGATTGATTAGGCCACCTATTTCATACAGGAAACTATATTGGCTATATAAATGTCTTTCCAAATCAATGGCAACAACTGGGGCAATTTTGTTCGATTCATATTCACCGTAAATCAGACGAGCCATGGAAGATAAGCTCTTTAAGATGCCACCCTTATATATATTTTCCGCATTTTTGAAATAGCTAATATGGTTGTCTTCTAAGTATTGAATGCCATTCCTTAATGCGAGCGTAGATGTGATTTGTAATGGAGCTGAAACCCTTGAATGATTATCCTGATTAAAATAATCTTCATGGCTAACTACATTTAGATGTGTTACAGGCTCCTGCTGTCTTTTACCGAAGTCAACAACAAAATCAGAGCTTTCCAGCATATAGGCATTATGCTCAATCATGATGATGGAGATAGATTCATCCTCTAGGATGTCCCTTACACTATCGATAAATTGGTTTAAAATGTTCTGAGATAGCCCTTTAGATGGCTCATCAAAAATAAATAATGTATGGGGATTACGAGCATTGGCAAATAACTCTGAGACTAGATGCACACATTGGAATTCACCAGTCGATAGAGATTGTGTTTTTCTCTCAAGCGTTAAGTAGCCTAGTCCAAGCTTAATCAATAAGCTTAAGCGTTTATGTGCGATATCTTCATTAGGTAGTTCATCGATAATATCTTCAATCGAGCGCTGGAAAATATCATCAATGTCCTCACTATATTTTGTTAGTTTCTTTTTAATATCGAGGAATGTTGCGACAGTGGAACGACTCGTAATGGATTGATTACGATCTTGCCCAACCATCACGAGTTTGTCCTTTGGATAGCGTTTGATAAAATCTTTAGCAATACACTCATTAACAAGCGTTGATTTCCCACAACCAGACTCTCCTGTAAAGGTAACAAGTCGATTTTGTGGAATGTCTATTGCATCCATTTGGATATTACGGCAATATAAATCTCGGAATTGATAATAGGATGTTGGTGCTGCTGGATTTCGTTCCCAATAGATAGGCTTTGGTCGTGGAGATTCTTCAACGATTTTTCCTCCGTATTTTCCACTACCTGGTCCAAAGAATAGATGCTCGTCTGCCGTGTCTAACACAGTATCAGAATGATCAATCAACCAAATTTGGTTTTTAGCGCCTAGCTGTTGTATTTGCTCTAAAATTTTTAGTAAGGTGTTATGGTCAAGACCCACAGAAATTTCATCAACAATAATCACGGTGTTTTCGCTTGTTGCCATGAATTCTGCTAAGTACAGCCTTGTTAATTCTCCACCTGATAAAGTTCCCATAACACGATTTAAGGTTAAGTAGCCAATATTCATTTGTATAATATTGTGCAGAATATGCTGTTTTTCTTCACTGATATTTAATTCTTTTGATAAGGAATAGATGGCCTCTATACTTAAATGATGAATATCAGAAATACTATAGAGTTCATTCCATAAAGTGATTTTATACTGCTCCACTTCTGGACTATAGCGCTTACCCAAACATTTTTTACATTCTACATTTTTTGTCGTGCCTCGCCCCTTACATGCAGGACACCAGCCTAACGCATTGTTAAAGGAAAACATCTCTGGCGATAGCTGAAACTCATCTGCCAGTCGGTTACGAATTTCTTTAAAAACACCTGTATGTGTACCAATTGTGGAACGTGGATTGCTAGAGATTGAGGATTTTCCTAGAAAAAGTACAAGGGGCATGTCCTCCATTTTGATGGCACTGAAGTTCGTTTCCATAATGTTTGGAAATAAATATTGATATTCAGCCTTTGGCAATAAAGATACAAGACGTTTTTTGGATTCTTCTCCAATCGTTTGACAAAATGTCGTCTTCCCTGAGCCAGACAAACCTGCTATTGCTAAAGATTGATCGTCGGATAAAACGACATCTAGACGGTTAATATTATTGGCAATTAGTTCATTAATTTTCATTTAGTTATCCTTCCATTTAAGAAAATTAAAAGATTGGACTGAACATGAAAGAACACAATTCTTGCTACGGAATTGCGCTCTTCTTGCTGTTATTTAATTTATACTACGCTAATACTTTTTCAAGTTGTGCACTCATATTTGTCCAAGCATATTTTGCTCCCTCGATTGCACCTTGACGCGCTTTTGTTTCTTCACTGAAGCCACCTTGATCAAGATGAAGCTGAGTCGAGCCATCTGCTTCCTGTGTTAATGTCCATGTAACTGTTGTTGTTTCGCCAGCACTTGTCCAAGTATAAGATAATTTGTAAGGCTCTTCCACTTCCAGTACCTCACAGTCTACAATACCGTCCCACCATTCATTTGGTTCAGCACGGAATTGGAATTTATGTCCTACAACTGGTTGGAAGTCATTGCTCCAGATCCATTTTGCTAGTGTATCTGAGTCAGTTAAAGCATGCCATACTTGCTCGATGGAGCTTGTAAATTTAAAATCTAATGATACATCTGGTTTCATTTGTTTTCCTCCAATAATAGATGTAATTTCGCGATTCTTTCTTTCCAAAAACCTTCATAAAACGATACCCAATCTTGTATTTCTTTCAATGGAGCTGCATTCAATCGATATCTCGTCTCTCTACCTTCCTTGCGTGCAAGAACAAGGCCTGCATCTTTTAGAATGGCTAAATGTTTCGAGACAGCCGTACGACCCATATCAAATTGAGCGGTTAATTCGTGAAGCGGTAACTCATCTACCTCTGCCAATAAACGGATCAACTTTCGTCTTGTAGGGTCAGCAATGGCTACATAAACGTCACGCTCTTGATGATTGTTATTCAAAACCACCACCCTTTCTAATAGGACACTAATTGGTGTCTTAATTATATGACACCAATTAGTGTCCAGTCAAATATTATTTTGGACAAAGTGATAGGAGTTCTATACCTACAAGGAAAAACTAGCTGAAATACAAAAAAGTACAGAGGAGAGCCTGTGTACTTTCGGGTAATTATTCATTTGTTAACTTCAGTTGTTATGGAGGCATGTAACAGAATAACAATACGCCTCAAAAGAAAACCCGTATTGTCATGAATTGCGCATCCCAATAAAGGTTTTCTGATGTGAATTTATGCTAGCTCTAAAGGTAAAAAGGCGTAGTCTCCATCTTTAATAACGGAACCTTTACGCACCGCAATTGGCTGCTGGAAAAGAGGTCCATCAATGACGGTCGTATGGAATTCGCCGCCTTCTCCGCATGGGTCAATGCTCCGGGCTTCAAGCTCCTTTACATATTCAGGGGTAAGCACACGCCCTAAATCGTCCTCCGTCATGCCCAAAGATAGGTTGACCGTGACTATCATTGTAATAAAGCCTAAGTGAATAAATTCATCGACAGCCTCACGATGGTTCATCTCCCACAATGGCATGCCTAGCTTTAAACCTACCTTTTTAGTGACTTTATCGTGCCAGCAGCCATGTTCAGGCATATCTAAGTCTCCTGTTACTAATACTTCAGCTCCCTGCTGCTTTGCATTTACTAATAAACCTACAAATACTTCTTCATAATCCGCCCAGCTTGCTGCAGCAGTATAGACTGGCAGCCCAATAGAGTCAGCTTGTGCCTGGATAAGCGCAGGTGGCATCCCGTGAGACCTTGAACGTTTCCCTTCTTCCTCCAGCATCACGATAAGCCCTATTGCTCGGCCCACCTGTGATGCTTTATATAAAGCTAAAACACTATCCTTGCCACCACTAAATGAAGCT
Source organism: Lysinibacillus sp. HST-98 (assembly GCF_016757845.1). Lineage (NCBI taxonomy): Bacteria > Bacillati > Bacillota > Bacilli > Caryophanales > Bacillaceae > Lysinibacillus > Lysinibacillus sp. HST-98. Next base: position 153,660 of record NZ_JAENHX010000005.1, on the reverse strand, counting down.
ATAAATGTGCGATTTTGTGCATTCTGTTTCCAGCCTGTTGTGTTGGTCATTTCCTTGTCTCCTTTACTGTTCGTCAAGATATATGCTTCTAGCCTCCTCGTCAAAAAACTCTATGATCGTTGGATAATGATGAATGTTAATATTGGCCTCTTTCAACATCTTTTGCATAAAGATGGTATCGACAAAAATTTTATTGATAATCATCCTACCTATTGATGGTAAGTCATGGAAATACGCTATTAACTGAATAAGGTCATCAAAGTGAAAAGTCAAAATATAAGTGACATAATTCTGTAATAGCATACTATAGCAATGCTCACGATAAGGATTCGATTGATGATCGAATAGAAAGCTATGAAGCAATTGATAGAATGCCTTATTATTTTGATTAAACATATGTAAAAAATCATCTACATTATTAATTAGATGTAAGTACTCTATGCCATCTTCAAAAGGCATAACGAGTCTTTTTGATTTTCCTTCGATGCTTCTCAATAGTTCGATTGTCAGCTTCTTGCAAGCATTTATCTCATGTGGTGTTACTAATGTTCGGTCCTTCTTATGCTGACAAATATAAGCATGATAATGAGAAAAATATTGCTCCATATTGATATTCGTTTTAGCATGAATTAAAGTTCCTTCTTTGAACGAAAAAGCGTAAAGCGTTTCCTCATTCACTGGATGGGTATACAGATAGAAAAAGAATAAAAAGTCCTTTAACTGTTGTTTCTGCTCTTTGTTGAGTATCGTGATATGCTCTAATTGAGCAAGTTGAAAGAAGCAATAGTTTTTCATAAAATCATTCATCTTGTTATACGGGTTCCGTGGAATTATTCTAGTTGTTGCATTTATTGTGTAGAGCAAATAATAACATACTTGCTCATCATAAACATCTAGCTGCTTGAAACAAGATGTAAGCATAGGCTGCCAGTCGGGCTTTTGAACATATTGCGGATTTTGTGGTTGAAATGCCTCTGCCCATTCCAAAAATGTCCCCTGTTCGTGATCAATAAAAAAGAGCTCTGCGCTAGTATCTTCTAATAAAACATATTCGAAATCATTCATGTGAACAGCTGGTAATCCCCGGTTAAATTTGATATTAAGATAGTTATGAAATACTTCTTGTAATACTGTCATTCATATCCTCATTTCTTTAGGATTTTTCAGAAGCAAACGTCCCTTTATTTTATCACAATCATGATGAGAACTTGGCGATAGATGCTAAGATGGAAATACCATTACGAGTGATGAAGACAACTCGTTGGATCAATGCCTATCTGGAGGAGCCATGGAGAAACAAGAGTGAGAATTTTGACTATCTAAATGGAAATAAAGTCTTTGGTAAAAGCGCTTTCTTTTTAGCAGAACATTAAAAACCCGAACTAAATTATAAAACAACCTAGTGTGCTTCATAATTGTTCGGGCGTTCTGTTCATGCTTTGTTAATTAATAAGCTTGTGCAAACCAAACTGTATGTTTTGCTTCGTTTCCACAGCCAATACATGTAGTTTTCGTTGTTGGTGGATTGAAAGGAATGTTGCGAGATGTGTATTTCGTCTCTTCCTTTACTTTTTCCTCACATGCATCCTCGCCACACCAGCCAGCAAGCACCCAGCCTGGGATTGTGCCATTGTTTTTTGCTGTGTCAATGTGCTGTTGTAATTGTGAAAGTGTGTCAATTGTTGTGTGAGCATTTGCTTCACGGAATTGACGAGCTTTTTCTAATAAGCGCGTTTGCATGGTTGTTAATTCTTCTTCAATAGCTGTGATGATTGAAGCTAATTCGACAGTTCGTTTTTCTTCTTCATCACGCGCTTTCAGTAAAGCTTGCTTGTTTTCTAGGTCACGCGGCCCTAATTCAACACGCACAGGCACGCCTTTTAGCTCCCATTCATTGAACTTATAGCCTGGCGATTGGTCTGAATCATCCAGACGTACACGAATACCCTTCGCTTTTAAGGCTGCAAAAATCTCATCTAAATGCTCCATGATTTGAGGGTTCTTTTTCCATGGCCCAACTGGAATTAAAACGACTTGCGTTGGTGCAATGCGTGGAGGTAAAACAAGTCCCTGCTCATCACCATGCACCATAATAACCGAACCAATTAAACGTGTGGAAGTTCCCCATGATGTTGTGTGTACGTATTCGTGCTGGTTCGCTTTATTTAAATACTTGATATTAAAGGCTTCAGCAAATTTTGTTCCTAAATAATGGGATGTTCCTGCTTGCACAGCCTTGCCATTTTTCATCATTGCCTCAATAGAGTACGTATCGACAGCCCCTGCGAAACGCTCAGAAGGGGTTTTTTGTCCATCATAGACAGGAATTGCTAGTACCTGTTCTACGACTTCTTTATAAATGTCTAGCATTTGCATTGTTTCCTGACGAGCATCGGTTTCATCTACATGCGCTGTATGCCCTTCTTGCCATAAAAATTCAGAGGTACGAATAAAAGGCAGTGTTTTCTTTTCCCAACGGAAGACATTTGCCCATTGATTGATCAGCACTGGTAGGTCACGGTAGCTTTTAATCCAATTAGAGTAAAGATGACCAATCATCGTCTCAGATGTTGGACGAAGGGCTAGCCGTTCTTCTAATTGTTCCCCTGCTGCCTCGGTTACCCAAGGAAGCTCAGGTGAGAACCCTTCGATATGATCCTTTTCCTTTTGGAAGAAGGATTCAGGAATAAGCATTGGGAAATAGGCATTACGATGTCCTGTCTCTTTAAAGCGACGATCCATCTCCTCCTGAATATGCTCCCAAATTTCATAGCCGTCTGGCTTAAAGGCGATACAGCCTCGAACAGGTGTATAATCCATCAAATCGGCTTTTTGGATGGTATCGATATACCATTTCGAAAAATCTTCTAGTTGTTTTGACATGTGTTCTCCTCCAATTGTGTTAAATGAATACTTGTTCAACCCGTATGAAGATTTAGCTGAAGCAAGAAAAAAAGCACAAAGCTGTCCTCTGAATAAGGACGTCTTTGTGCTGGAATGACGTGGTACCACCTTGATTTAGCTTTACGTAGATTATAAAGCCCTCTCACGTTTGGTAACGAAAACGACTCGGTTATGTTTGCATAACATCTCCGTGGTAGGTGTTCAGTCAAGAAGCGGTGATATAGCTCTCAGCAGATGCTATATTTTCTGTTTCACAATTCTTACTTACTTGGCCACATCATCAAATGGTTTATCATGTTAACAGTTTTACTTTATCCCACTTTAGCAAAATCATTCAGGAATAGCAATTAATAACTGGATTTATTTGTGACAGTATTAACAATGAGATTCGTAAAATCTTCTACAGATAAAGGCTTACTAAAATAATAGCCCTGCACATACTCACATCCATGCTCACGCAGAACATTTAATTCAGCTTCCTCCTCTACACCTTCAGCTACTACTTGGAGGTTTAAGGCATGTGCTAATGAAATCATGGCTGAAATCATAGCGATTCCAGACTTCTCAGGTACGATATCACGGACAAAGGCACGATCAATTTTAAGCACATCCACCGGGAATTTTTTTAAGTAATTTAACGATGAATAGCCTGTCCCGAAATCATCTAATGAAATAGTTATACCTAGTTCTCGTAATTGCTTGATAGTATCAATTAAATCTTCCGTATAATCAAGCATACTCATCTCGGTAATTTCAATTTCTAATAAATTAGGGTCAATGCCTGTTTCTGCAATGACACTACGCACCATATCCACAAAGCCACCTGTACTAATATGAATTGGTGAAATATTCACAGCTACCCGCAATGATAAATCATGTACTTCATTCCACTGACGAGCTTGAGCACAGGCTTTACGTAAAACCCATACACCAATATCATTAATCAGTCCACAATCCTCTGCAAATGGAATAAAACGATCTGGCGGAATATGACCTAATTCAGGGTCATACCAGCGTAGCAATGCCTCCATCCCAATAACAGAATCCGTTTTTAAGTCGATCTTAGGCTGATAATGTAATTCTAGACGATCTTGCTTTAATGCTTGATGTAATTTCGTTTCCAGCAAAAGCCATTTATCATTGGCCTCGTCCATATTATCACGATAGAGGCGATATTGGTTACCACGTGTAGATTTTGCCGCATACATAGCAATATCCGCATTTTTCAATAATTCTTCCACAGAGTTTGCATGATCTGGGAATACACTGATGCCGATACTAATACTCGCATAAAACTCATAGGTATCGACAATAAAGCTTTCATGGAAGACGCCAATAATTTCCTTAGCCATTTCCTCAATGCGACTGACATCATTTAAAATCATGACAAATTCATCGCTATTGTGGCGATAGAAAGAATTTGATGTATGATCAATATTGCGGAGACGATTGGACATTTCCACTAAAAACATATCGCCAATAATATGACCAAGTCCGTCGTTAATGTGTTTGAAACGATTTACATCAATGAAAAATAACGCAAACTTCTCTCCTGTACGTCGAGATTGATGAAATTCATTTTCTAAACGCTGTTCTAATTTGCGACGATTTGGTAGCCCTGTTAGTTCATCATGATAGGCAATGTGAGTAATTTTTTTAATGTCCTTTTGCGCTGTAATATCTACGCGAATGGCAATATATTGATACGGCTTTCCTCGTTCATCTAGGAACGGGATAATCGTTGTTTTCACCCAATATAAACTGCCATCTTTCGCACGATTGCACACCTCGCCATTCCACATATCGCCATTACCGATTGTTTTCCACATCTCTCTAAAGAAAGATTTGGGATGAAAGCCTGAATTTAGTAAACGGTGATCTTGACCCACTAATTCTTCACGCGTATACTTCGAAATTTTACAAAAATGATCATTAACAAATGTAATTTTTCCGGTACGATCTGTAATCGCTACAATGATGGAACTATTCATGGCGGAAAAGATATCTTGTAATTCTTTTAGACTGTAGTTCATTTGATTAACACTACTAGGCGTGATATTCATCATTTTCATTCTCCATTCATTAAAATATGAAGGGTTTGGTACTTTTGCTTTATTTTACAGCGAGGTATAAAGTTGTGGTATATCGCCCTTTTTTATGTAATTATATTATAGTCTTAGAAAAGCAGTTAATTCAACCCAAATCTCAAAAACATTCAAAGCTACATTTGATAGTTTTTAATAAAATAGACAAAAATTAGTGGATATAACCTCCTTGTAATTGTCTAAATATATAGTTATTCACTACTTTTGAACTATATTAAATAGTTTATTTAGGCTATTTATCTTTTTAATACAAAATATAAAAGTTTTATATAATATGTTTGAATGTCTTGTAAAATTTTTGTTAAAGTAAAATGCCTTACTGTCCCACATAGGAAGTAAGGCATTTTATATGTCAAGAGACCTCATATTCTATTGAACCCCCTATTGATTTCGCCTGCATGTTGTAGGCATCTAATTGCTCTTGGGACAAACTTGAAATGTAATAGTGAAAATTAACAGGTTCTAGCCCATGCTCCTCACATACTTGACGATAAAATTCATAACCTTCTCGATAATCTGTCATCCTCATAACTTCCTTTCACATTCCCTATTTTACGTCTAGTTTTTTGTTATATAACAGAAATATTATTTTTTTAAAAATATATAACAGACTACTGTACTTGTCAATGAATTATCTGAAATTTCTTGCTGAAATCACGAAAGCCCAGACCATTTTATTTAGTATGGCTGGGCTTTTCATAAAATATTCACGGCGGCTTCCGTCATAATCACTCCTTTTAAATTCCTAATTGTTTTGCTTGCATATTGTAAGCCGAAAGTTGTTGCTGTGATAATTGTAATACATAGTAACGGAAAGAAATTGGCTCCAATCCATAGCGCTCACACATTTCACAATAAAATTCATAACCATCACGATACTTTGACATTTAAATTTCCTCCTCTAACGAAAACTGTTTTATAACAGTTGTTATTATTTTTATTTAATATATAACAGATTATGTAGCACGTCAAGTGATTATAACAGAAAAATTGAATAACAATAAAAGGAATTTAGCTCCTCTCCTGTAGCCAAATTCCTTTCATGCATGTTACTCTCTAATGATTTCTTGTAATTGCTTGATATGACGTTGCTCGTGCATATAGACCATTTCAATCCATTGGTCGAGTGGTAATTCTCCTAAGGCTGGGTGCTTCACAGCGCGCTTAGCTAATGCTTCAGGTTCCTCGATTGTTTGCAAAAAGGCGAGGAGGTTCTTTCTTGTTGTAGCTAGTAAATCCAGCATCGCTTGAACAGTGAAAGGCTCTTCTGCTGGCTCTACAATAGGTGGTGCTTGGAACTTTCTTGTTCGATCTAAGATGAGCTGAACATTTTTTCGAGCGGGTGTTGACTGTTCCTCTGCCTTTAATCCCCATGTAATGGCTTTCTTTGTTGCTTCCTCTACTAATACGAGATGATGACAGATTTGTGCCACACTCCAGCTTTGTGCATCTGGTTTTTTATTAAAGGTTGTATCGTCCAATAAGTGAATTTCCTGAAGCAGTTGTGTTCTTGTGGTATCGAGATGTTCTTTGACGTTTGACATCCTTGGCTCCCCTTTCATTAGGTCTTCTACTATATATTCGATACGGAGGGGAGAAAATCATCTTTCCCGAACAATATTAAATGGATTATTCTCTAACACATGCTGTAGCTGCTCATCTTCAATATGTGTATAAATTTGCGTGGTTGCAACGCTAGAATGCCCTAAAATGTGCTGCAAACTACGGATATCTGCCCCTGCTTTATACATCATCGTTGCGGATGTATGGCGTAGCTTGTGTGGTGTAAGTCGTTCTTTTTGAAGGCCTGACTGCTGATTAATACGTTTAACAATTTTGGCAACGGTTTGTCTTGTGAAGCGTGTTCCCTTTTGTGACACAAAAAGTGGCTCCTCACCTTCTCCTTTATAGGGTGTCTTCCCACTGTTTTCATAGTCTGCAAGTGCCTGCATACAGCTATCATTTAAATAGACGGTGCGCTCTTTGTTACCCTTCCCAATTATGGTTAAATAACGTCCTTGAATGGATGTCTTATTAAGCTGACATAGCTCGGTGACACGTATTCCTAAATTTAAAAAAAACATCATCATGCAATAATTTCTCGGGGATGCCTGATTGCTTTTAATCCCATCTATAAATTGTGTAGCTTCTTGTAGGTTCATATAAATGGGTCGTTTTCTGCCTATCTTGGGTGTCTCTAATTCATCTGCAGGATTTTCCTCGATAAGTCGACGTTTGCCTTTTAAATAGTTAAAAAAGGATTTTAATGTGGCCACTTTTCGTGCTCGGGCAGCAGCAGAATTACCTCGCTGTCCTTCGCAATATTCCATGAATAAATAAAGATCCTCTAATGTCATTTCGCGTATTTCTTCTATTGTAATAGTGCCAATATCAATGGTAGCTAAATTCTCTATATCCAAATCCTCCTGGACAGCTTTGTAGAAGCGGAAAAATAAGGTCAGGTCATATTCATATTCTTTTCTTGTGCGCTGAGACTTTCCTTTGATGGTTGTTAAATAGACAAGAAAATCCTTCATAAATTTTGGTTGTTTTGTTTTTTGCATGCTCATCACCTCTATTTGCTCTATTTTACCATGAAAAAACGTTCCCAAATATAAATTTGGGAACTTTATTGAAAAAAATGCCCTTTTTAGCATGTTAGAACAAATGTTCTGTTTGAAGTTAATAAAAAAACCCCTTTTTAAAAAGAGGGTTTTTGTTACAACTATTTTGTGACAGTTATAGGATTTTAGGCATAAAGTTCATGGTAAATGAATATTAAAATCTAGTAGACTTTATTTGCTTTGTGAGACGCTTCGAAAAAACAATAGATGGGTAACTGCCCATGTCAATTCGTCTCACAACACACATGGGATTATTTTACAAAAACTGAATAATTCCCATCCTCTTGTTTTGTTAGTGACCAGTTTGTCGATAACATTTGCTGAAGTCTTGTGACTGTTTCCTCATCACACGTTAAATGCTGGATACCTGTTTCTACTAGTTGGTAATCCTTCCCTTCTTCTAATTGAAAGCGTAGCTGCAATAAACGTTGGATGCCTGGTAATGTTACATACTTGATTCGATAATGGCCATTGTATGCATCTAAGAACTTTTGTTCCCCTTCCTGATATAGAGCCATTGTCTCGCTAAATTCATAGTTTGGCACTTGTTCTTGCCAAGCTGATACATCCCCCGAACGCAAAGCTCGTAAAATTTCCTCGTCTGATAAATGTAATTTGGATAGTTTATCTAATTCATATGCTTGCATTAAATTAATGATGGCCATGGTTGTTAGCTCCTTTTATGTATTTATTCACAGTGTAACATGTTTTCACTACTACTTGAATTCGGAGGCGATCCATATGATGAATTTATATGATTCTAGTCTGTTTTTCGATGAAATGTTTGATGGCAATAAGCCAAAGCCTCATTATCGATCTTTTCATCATAAGCTAACCTTTTTTTCGCGGGAGCAACTTGAAGAAAAATACCGTCAAGCGCAAGCAAGCTTTCTCAGACAAGGGATTACATTTACGGTATATGGTGCACAAGATGGAACAGAACGTACTATGCCTTTTGATTGTATCCCAATTATTATTCCTCAAACCAAATGGGCCATGATTGAAGCAGGTGTCAAACAGCGTGTGGAGGCACTCAACAAATTTTTACAGGATGTTTATGGACAGCAAAAGATCATTCAGGACGGTCTTATTCCGAGACAGCTTGTTGAAAATAATCCATATTTCAAACCAATCATGAGAGGACTTCAAGTACCAATTGCGAATCATATATTTTTAGCAGGGATTGATTTAATTCGGGATGAAAAAGGTGATTATCATGTACTCGAAGATAATTTACGCAATCCTTCTGGCATTTCCTATGTCTTTGAAAATCGGGATGTGATGAAGGAAGTATACCCAGAATTTTTCTCCAAGCATACGATTCGACCTCTTGATAAACAAATGGCTTATATGAAAAAAGCACTTCTTGCCCATCGCCCACCTTCCATGCAAGCAGAAAGAGAGCCTAAAGCTGTACTCCTGACAGCAGGCATGTACAATTCTGCGTATTACGATCATGTTTTTTTAGCCCAGCATTTAAACATCCAGCTCGTCGAGGGCCGTGATTTAGTAGTACATGATTTGAAGGTCTATATGAAAACCATTTATGGCCTACAGCAAATCGATATTATTTATCGGCGGATTGATGATGACTTTCTAGATCCTATTGTCTTTCGTGAGGATTCTTTATTAGGTGTTCCACATTTAATGGCTGCTTATCAAGCAGGTCATGTATCCATCTTGAATGCCGTTGGGAATGGAGTGGCAGATGATAAAGCAATGTATGCCTATGTGCCTGAGATGATTCGCTACTATTTACAGGAAGAGCCTATTCTACCGAATGTGAAAACCTATCATCTAGGAGATGACAGTCAGCGTGAATGGGTGCTAGAGCATATACACGAGCTCGTTATAAAAAACGTAGGAGCCTCTGGCGGCTATGACATGTTAATTGGTCCACATGCGAGTAAGGAAGAGATTGCTTTATTTAAGCAAAAAATTGTTGAACAGCCCTATCAATACATTGCACAACCCACAATTAAATTGTCCAGAGCACCTGCCTTCCAGAATGGGCGATTTTATCCTTGCCATGTTGATTTACGTGTCTATGTCATGAAGGGTGAGGATTGCTATGTGTTGCCTGGTGGTTTATCCAGAGTGGCACTACAAGAAGGGTCTCTTGTGGTGAATTCCTCTCAAGGGGGCGGTGCAAAGGATACGTGGATTTTAAAGGAGGAATTGCAGCATGCTAAGTCGAGTAGCCGACGCGTTGTACTGGATGGCACGTTATAGTGAACGTACACAAACAAATGCACATATATTACAGGTACAGCTGTTGAATATGTTGGAGCAATCTGGGCAAGAACATGATTATATTGATCATTGGGAGGCTGTTTTAAATATTTGTGCCTCTAAGGAGGAGTATTTAGCAAATTACACAACGATTCGTGTTAACCCTTTGATTGATTATCTTCTGTTTTCTGAGAAAAATGGCAATGCCCTTCATGCCACATTACGTGCTATTCGGGAAAATGCACGGGTTACACGTGATAGTATGCCAACGGAACTTTGGGAAATTCAAAATTCCTTTTATTTAACAAAGCAACAGTCCATACTAAAAAGAGAACGACCTATTCCACTCATTGCCCTTCAAGATTTTTTACAGGATGTGCGAAAGACTTTATGGATGGAGACAGGGCTAATTGAGGGCTCGATGGATCGCGATCTTCCCTTCTATTTTATGCAGGTTGGCAAATGGCTTGAACGAGCAGAAAAAACCATTCGGATGATCGTGATAATCGTAGAACAACAGAAGCGAACAGGTATGTCACTATTAGAGGATGATGGTACCTTTTTATTGGACCTTTCCGCAGCAAGAGAATCTTTCATGCGGAAGCATCGACAGACCAATTTACTAACGGTCATTCGCTATTTAGTCCAAGATGCGCATTTCCCATGTTCTGTGATGTTCTGTGTAAAGAAAATAGAAGAAGCCATAACGGCTATTGAACATGATTCTTTATCCTCACGATTTTTAACGCTTCAGTCGGATATTAGTAGCCTTGTTCTTGCAATCGATCATATTGATTTTTGGCAAATGACTATTGAGGAAACCCTAAAAATGATGGAGGAAAGATTGTCTCAATGTATGGCTTTTAGTGATGCCTTTTCGACAATCTATCATTTATATGAACCCAGCGTACAACCTTGAAAGGAATTCACCACAGCTCCCTTTCAACAGGCAAGTCAGTAAGCAGAAGGAAGCGGACACGATGAAATTTGAAATTCAGCATACAAATATTTTTCAATATGAGTCTGAAGTCGATCAAAGCTTGAATACTATTCGTTTAAAGCCGCGTAGCGATGAGCGTCAGCGATTGTTATCTTATCGAATTGCCATTACGCCATCCTCCCTAACCCGTGAGCATACGGATATTTGGGGCAATACAGTTGGTTCTTTTTATATACCAGAGCAACATCAGATACTAGAAATTCATACATCTTCAATTGTTAGTATTCAGCGTGCACCATTTATTCATCGTATTCAATATTCGCCCGAAATGCAGACCATCTTTCACTCACAGCTATTCTATGAGCATTATTTACCGTATTTAAAAGCAACACATTTTACATTTATGACAGAGCAGCAGCTAGAGGAAGTTTATCATGCGATCGGTCATGCTGAAAATCCTGTGCTCTTTTCGCTTAATTTAATGCAGTATTTATATTCTAGCTTTGAGTATGACCCGACAGCGACCAATGTAACTACAATAGCAAGTGAGGCATTTGCATTAAAACGGGGTGTTTGTCAGGATTTCACCCATGTCATGCTTGCTGTTTTACGGGCGAAAGGAATACCAGCTCGCTATGTCAGTGGCTATCTATATGTCGATGAAAACTCAGCCCTCATCGGAGATATCGCTACACATGCCTGGGTAGAAGTCATGATTCCAGGTATTGGCTGGATCGGTCTTGATCCCACAAATAATGTGGAAGTATTAGAAAACCATATTATTTTATGTATTGGACGCGATTATAGTGACATTAGCCCGGTGGAAGGGGTATATACAGGAGGCAAGCATGATTTAACAGTCAAAGTAAATGTCAAAGCATTGAATCATTTATAAAAGGCGTGCAGTAATGGTGATAAATCGCGATTACTGCACGCTTTTATTCTAGGCGCTGCTGTCTTTCTGTTAGCACCCATTTCCGTACATAGCCCATTTCTTGTTGAATGTGCTCCAGCGTTTTTTCCTGTTGAAACGCCCGTTGCATCACAGTATAACGCAAGTCAGTGGCTCTTACATTCTTCCCTATATCTTGTGACATCGTTTGAAAAATGCGTTCAACTGTTTTCGTAGTAATCGGCTTCGCTAAACTTGCCTCGCTTACCCAAACCCATTCCCCTACCTCTTGCTCATGTAAATTGGTCGTCTCTTTTTTATACTGTGTGACTATGTCCATAAGGATCGGTGAACACTTTATTTCTCGTCGTCCATTTCGATTGGCAATAAAAAGAGTCGCTTTTTCTTCATTAAAGTGAGTCCATTTCATACGAACGAGCTCGGCAGGCTTACAACCTGTTTCCATCAACACTTGAACGATACAGCCATTGCGTCTTGCCAGCCATGCATGCTCCTTTGTTTTAGCATATTGGAAATAGGTGGGCCATACGTTTGCAATTTGCATGATCTGCTTGTTAGTAAGGGCTTGCAGTGCCTCTTTTTGTCTTTTTTTCGGCTGTAAAATTTGCTGATAATCAAAAGGCTCCACCCATTCTCGTAAAAAAATAAAGTCTACAAAGCCTCGCAATGTCGCTATTTTATGGTTAAAAGTGTTGCTATTACTGTAGGTTTCCTTTAAATAGTCGCAGTAGAGCTGTAATAAATTTTTCAATTGATGATCTACATACAAGTAGTTTTGCTTATGGGCGAAAGTTAAAAATTGCTGCCCGTCCATATTGTATTGTTTTTTTGTGGCAGGACTTTTTTTCAATGATTGCAGCAGTAATACATAGCTATTCCATGCTTCCTTGAGTGTAACCATATCGTCCCTCCTTGTTTACTTTGCGTGTGTTATTTGTATTTTACTATATTTTGGGTGCGTAGGTTCAATTTCATTTTATCATATTGTAATGTCGGATAATCTGTATTTCTATAACAGGAACCCGCTTCTACCATTCAAATGCCCTTTACGTAATGAAGAAACATATGTTCCTAAAGTAGTTTCTCATAATTTTTGCTTTCTTACAATAGTAAATTCCGCTCCCCTGTTGTAGTACAATAATTGCTTACTATTCCCTACATTCTTGTATAACAATGCAATTTTATGTGAAAATTCGTATCATTTCGTGTTTATGGTTAATTGTGTTATATAATAAAGATAGACACTAACATGTAGGAGGCTTTCCGATATGCAAGTAAAAACGACTCGACTGGAAGCAGAAGATGCGAAAATTATTTATCAAGAAACAGCTGGACTAGCGATTATTACGATTCATCGACCACAAGCAAAAAATGCATTAACCGCAAACATGTGGGATCAATTAGCCAAGATTGCCCTACAAGTATTAGATAATCCGAAAAATAAAGTACTAATTTTACGAGGCTCTGGCCAAAACTTTACAGCGGGCTCTGATATTAAAGAGTTCAATGCCATTTCTCTTGAACAAGCTGAAGAAGCCTTTGTACATATGGAAAAAACCATTTCTACCATTGAGCGCCTACCGATTCCAACGATTGGCGTTATCAATGGGCCTGCGATGGGCGCTGGCTTGGAATTAGCCTTAGCCTGCGATATCCGCATTGGCTCTGAAAAGGCCAAGCTCGGCATTCCTGTCGGTAAATTAGGAATTACCTTAAATAACAAATTTGCACAGCGTTTAGTCCAGCTCGTTGGTCCTGCCACAACCAAGGATTTAGTCTTTACAGGACGAATGTTTAAAGCAGAGGAAGCCTTCAAGCTTGGAATGCTTAACTACCTAGTAGCTGAAAAAGATTTAAATAAATACATGATTCGAATGGGTAAGCTGGTTGCAGGAATGTCGCCTGAATCCTTACTTGCCGTGAAGCAATCTGTTCAAGAATGTCTCGATAGTGTGCCGACCTTATGGCAAGGCTCTTCGCCATTTGTAGGCAGTGATTTCGCAGAGGGTTGTCGTGCCTTTGTGGAAAAACGCCAGCCACAGTTCACGCGCCAGCCTAAATAAAAAATAGGTACTCTTAACGCCAACGTGCGAGCGGAGTACCTGTTTTTTATGCTTTTTTCTTTTGCAAAGCCGTTTTTACATGTACATGAATAGCATCTAATTCATAGCCAAAATGTAGATAAAAATCTTGCTGCACAGCTTGTTGTAATTCTATTAAACGCGCTGCTAATGGATAATCAATCGGCAACTTCACCTGTATAGTGAGGATAGCTTGAACCTGATCCCCTAGCACAAATTGTGCTTGTTCAACCTTTTGTACAATTGCCTGTTGGCTACAGCAGTATGTCAGTAGCTGTACATAAACAGGTTTGCTGATTTCTACATATTCACGCTGAAAATCAGGACGTACAATCGTCGTTTCCCCGATTTTTTCTCGTTTCGAAGAAAAAATCTCCATGCCCTTTTGCACCAATCGTTTAAAGAAATTTTGCTCCACTTGTCTATATGGAATCGGCATAACATGCTTGCCCTGTGTTTGACGGATAAAGCGTGCTTTTTGAATTTCTTTTAATGAACGGACATCTTCTACATTATAATAGTGTTCAATCGGACCCAGCTCTAGCTGCTTGGCAATACTATTCGTCATTTTAGTCGATGTGCCTATCAGTAAAATAGATTGTACCTGATGATGAGCTAGCGCCTTTTGGACAGCCTCACGATGAACTGGATCTGTAAAAATGGCACGTCGTACAGCAGTAATTGTATTCTTTTCGAATTTAGCAGAAAGACCTGCCACTCTGACGCCATTCACAATGAGTAATCCATCATCAACAATGGCCTCCACCCCTAATTTATGGGCAAAGGCCAGCGCACTTGTACTTTTGCCTGTGCCGCTTGGTCCACTTAATGAATAAACCTTCAATGCCCTCTTCCCCCTTACAATATCGTTTTCGCATCTGGTGGTAATGTACGTACATGCTTCAAATAGGCTGACATACGAGCATCATCCTCGTGAGGGTACGCGAACTGAAAGTGATGGGCTACCTCCTTTGCGATACTTCGAAAGAGTGTGCATGCCGCAAACAGGGCATTCCACATGTTAGCATAGTCTGCGTCAGCGTAGGTTTTTACGTACAATGCCCAATAATTAGCTGGCACATAGTTTTTTAAATACTTTCCCATTTTGCCCGTAGATAATTGAAAATGATGATGCTGACCAATCCACCAATTGAGCATTTGATGTAAGGACTGCCTTGTCGTTTCCTCAAACATTTGCTTGGCATATGGGAGCTCGTCTCGCCAAATGCCCTTGGCTACATTTTGTAAGCACCACCAAAAATCATTGGTACAGCTGGCAAATTGCCCCACAGTCGGCGGGCTAATATGATCGTCACAATCTGAAGATGGAGAGATAGGTGGCAAAAGCTGATCCTTATCGAGTAAAGGGACTGTCAGCTTGTCTTGTCCATATTCATCCAGCATAGCTTGTGTCGATAATAGGCGAAGGTCAATGCGATGTCCATCCTTTAATAACATTAAATATGTATAGCTATAAGAAAAGTCTTTGTCCAAGCCAAGCCCCTTATCCAGTAGATCAGGCTCCTGCACCATCAGCCGCTCACCAAATACGTGAATCCATTTGTCATCTTGTAAAAAAGAGGCTATGTCTGTTACGACATACACAACATCAAAATCCTGAAACATATCCCTTGGACCATTCGGATTTGCTCTTGAGCCATTTAGGTAAACAGCACGAATTCTAGTGTCCTGTTGTGCAGTGGCTAGGATTAAATCATACATTTCTTGCTCTGTTCTCATAAGACTCACCTCACCTGAAAAGCTTTATACTCAGTATATTACACTTTCCTCTTTGAAGGAATTTATAGTAGCTTCTCCCAATGGTAGAAATTCTTTTTTCGCTAGTCTATGCACACATCCTCTTCATTATATAAATATTTTCTTTTTTCAGAATATCTGTCCCTTTCTGCGCTTCAGTATGATAAAATGTGAACTACTATTCTGTTATACAACTACAAGGAGTGTACTAGTTTTGAAAATCGTACCATCTAAAAAAATGTCATCATTTACACCAGCAATTTTCGGAGATTTGAAAAATTTTGCTCGCGAGCAGCAAGCAAAGGGCATGACTTTAATTGACTTAAGCTTAGGCAGCCCTGATCTTCCTCCACATGCCAAAATACGTGAGCATCTTTCCTATCGTGCAGGTTTAGCCGAATCTTATGGCTATACACTGACTGGCACACAGCGTTTTTATGACGCAGTAAGTCGCTACTATAAGCGTCGTAGTAATGTTGATTTAGATCCCGCAACAGAAATTATTCAAACAATGGGGTCGCAAGAAGGCTTAGTCCATTTGCCAATCGCCTTTTGTGATCCAGGAGACATCGTCTTATCCACAAACCCAGCTTATGTAGCGTATGACGCAGGGATTCACTTAGCTGGCGCAACACCTTATTACATGCCTCAAACAGCCGACAACGATTATTTACCTGATTTAGACGCTGTACCAGAAGAAATTGCACAGAAAGCAAAGCTATTGATTTTAAACTTACCAGGAAATCCTGTACCAGCAATGCCGTCATTAGCGTACTTTGAAAAAGTCATTGCCTTTGCTAAAAAGTATAATATCATCGTCCTCCATGATGCAGCCTATTCAGAGTTCTATTTTACGGGAGATGGTCCTATTAGCTTCCTAGCTGCTCCTGGAGCAAAAGAAGTCGGTATGGAAATTAACTCCCTCTCTAAAAGCTTTAGCCTTGCTGGAACACGTATTGCCTATATCGCAGGAAATGCAGAAATGATCGCGGTTATTAAGCAATTAAAATCAAATTTAGATTTCGGTATTTTCGAGCCAATTCAGGATGCGGCTGTCGTAGCATTGGATAACGCTGAGGAAATTACGGAAAGCTTACGTGCCACTTTCTCAGAGCGCCATAAAACGCTGATGAATGGCTTACAAGCTTTAGGCTGGGAAGCAGCACCCTCTGATGGTGGAATGTTCGTATGGGCTAAATATCCCTATGCTATCGATTGTACAGAATTAGCCTTTCAATTGATTGAACAAGTAGGTGTTGTCACAGTTCCAGGAACCGTATTTGGTACAGCTGGACAAGGCTATTTACGTTTAGCATTAGTCCAACCAAAGGAACTTCTGCAAGAAGCAGTGGATCGCTTAGCACAAGTACAATTATTAGCAAAGCAATAATTAGTCAATGTAAAAACCCTTCTAACGTTTTGTTGGAAGGGCTTTTTCTATGGAGGTTAAATCCACACATCGTTTTCAGCTGTAAGCTCTGATTGCTCCTCACCTGTATTCACGACACCCGTCGGCTCTACAAGCAGAATTTTACACTCCGAAGCTGCAAAGGGTTTATGTTCCACATTGCGAGGAACAACAAACATCTCTCCTGCACACAAGCTTACCTGACCATCTCGAAATTCAATAATTAATTGCCCCTCAAGGACGATAAATACCTCATCCGTATCCTCATGCTTATGCCAAACAAAATCCCCCTGAACTTTGACGAGTTTGAATTGATAATTATTCATTTCAGCAATGACCTTTGGAGACCAATGCTCTTGAAATTTAGCCAGTTTCTCTTGAAAATTAATCGGTATGTATGCCATTTCCTTTTCCCCCTTGTTTTGACTCTACTACTAGAATAGCATAATGCTATTTTCCACAGCAAAAACCAGCTACTGCGTTGCTAGCAGTAGCTGGTCGTTTATTAGATATCATATTTTTGATGAACGTCATCTTCGTAGCGATTATAGCGCTGCTTAAAGAGCTTGAATAAATGCGTGACAAGTACCTTAAAGATTGCATAGCCTGGAATCCCTAAAATAACGCCTGGGACTCCAAATAACGAGCCTGCCGTTAATAGTACAAAGATAATCGTAATCGGGTGAATACTGAGTGATTTCCCCATAATTTGCGGAGAAATGAACTTTCCTTCGATTAGCTGAACGATTGTCCATACAATCGCTAGCTTAATCAGCATCAATGGGGATGTAACAAGAGCGATAATGACTGCTGGTGTGATCGCAATAACGGGTCCTAAATAAGGCACCACACTTGTAATCATGGCAAGGAAGCCGAGCAATAAAGCATACTTCATGCCAATAATTAAGAAGCCAATCGTTACCATTGCCCCAATACACATGGATACTAAAATCTGTCCCTGTATGTACGAACTAATTTGCTTGTCCATGTCATGGAAAATGTCAGTTACCTCTTTACGCATACGTGGTGGGCACACTTTCAGCATAAATTTCGGTAATTTTTCGCCCTCTTTTAGTAAATAAAACAAAATGAATGGCACCGTTACAAGTGAAAGCAAAATACCTGTTAACGTTGATAGGAAGCCGGTAATACCAGATGCCACACCCTGTGCTACATTGGTCGCCATATCCTTCACTGTTTTTACCATATCCGTTGTGAAGTTATTCAAAACTTCATCAAAATTAAAACTAATTTTATCTAAGTACTCATTGAAACGTGAATGATTTAGGAATTCTACAATGTTTTGCGTAAAGGCCATGAAGTACTCTGGGAATTCCTGTGCTAAATTCGTGAACTGATCGCGTAAAAACGGATAGACTAGCACCACAAGTAACGTAATGACACCAATGACCGCAATATAGAGGATTAAAATACCCCATATTCTTGGTATGCGCCATCGTACTAGAATCGCCAGCAATGGGCGTAATAAATAGTAACCAATGACGGCTAGTACCCCTGGTAAAATGACTACTTCAAATAAAACTTGTAGCGGGGTAAAGATAAAGGAAACTTGATTAAACATAAAAATAACACATGCCACCAGTAATAAAATTACCAGTGTAAATAATAGGTTTCTACCACCTAAAAAACGAATAAACTTGGTTGCTAACAGGCTTGAACGCTCTTTTGGTCTCTCTTTTTCCATATATCCACCCCTATCCAAATGCTCTACCTTTATATTACAGGATAATGCTGGTTTTTGCGAAACATCACTCTAGTGAAATACCTAAAAAATCACTTAAAAAGGCTTTGTTTTGCTCCACATCGATGACAATAGAATCGCCCGCATGGCTAAAGTTTTGGAATTGATAGCTCCCCTCGATAGGGATGGTTGCTTTCTCAATGTTTACCTTGCCCTTTGATAGCAATTTAAGCACTTGCTGCATTTCCTCAGTAGATGAATAATCTGTTGTGATATAGCCCTGTGCCGCACCAACAAATTTTGGTAAATGCAACATATTCGTAGGTGTTAATAACTCCGTTTTTAATGCTTCAATCACTTTTTGCTGACGTGCAACACGCCCAAAATCTCCTTCTGCATCATGACGGAAACGCGCATAACCTAGTAGCTCCTGTCCATTTAAACGATGAACACCTTGCTTTAACTCTACCCCAATATTTTCAGACATGTCCTTTTCAACATCCATTTCCACACCATTTGGGGCTAAAATATCCACTAAGGATTCAAAGTTTTTAAAATCAATCAGTGCATAATGATGAATTGGTAGGCCAAACATATTTGTCAATGTATCCTTTAATAGCTGAACACCATCTAGGTAGTAAGCTGTATTAAGCTTATAGGATTGATAGCCTGGAATATCCGCGTAAATATCACGCATAAAGGATACGAGTTTAATGTCGTTGTTTGCTTTATTCCAGGATAATACCATCATTGTATCGGTCCGTGATTTTTCCTCTCCACGTGTATCGATCCCTAAAATCAAGTAGTTTTCGATATCCCCTTTGATGCTATCACCCGTAAATTCTTCCTGTGCAACTTTGGTATCGTTGGCTAGCTCAAGTCCGCTACGATATTGCATGACCGAATAGCCGACAATCACAATGATACACAATAGTAATAGTGTAAAAAATGCTCTCCCTTTACGTAATCGACGCTTTTTAGGACGTTGGGAGCGTCTTGTATAATCTTGCTCTTCCATAACAACTAACTCCTCTATTTTGATATAGTTAATGTAACGATTGATTAGCTAGAAAGTTTCATTATAAAAAGGATCTATTCCATGTTTTTCTATCTAAACGTTATTTTACACCCATTTGCACGTTTAGCGTCAAACAATGCTATAATATTTTCACAAAAGAAAGGATGATTCAAATGATAGAAAAAGCGACATTTGCTGGCGGCTGTTTTTGGTGTATGGTCAAGCCATTCGTCGAGTGGGACGGTATACATAAAGTCACTTCAGGCTATATGGGTGGCCACTTAGAAAACCCAACCTATGAAGATGTCAAAAAAGGAACGTCAGGTCATTTAGAAGTAGTCGAAATCGAATTCGACCCTGCTATTTTTAGTTATGAGCAGCTCCTTGATATTTATTGGATGCAAATTGATCCGACGGATGCGTATGGACAGTTCCATGACCGTGGTGAATCCTATACTACCGCAATCTTTACCTATACAGATGAGCAAAAGCAAATCGCAGAGGCCTCGAAAGAAAAGCTTGCCAATAGTGGACGCTTTGATAAACCTATTGTAACCAAAATTCGAGATGCTGAACGCTTTTACCCAGCAGAGGATTATCACCAGGATTATTATAAAAAAGAGACTGAACACTATCAGCAAGACCGTGCTGTTTCTGGGCGTGATACGTTCATTGCAAAGCATTGGGAAAAATAATAAAAAAGAGGTGTCCCACAAGCTGGAGACACCTCTCTTTTTTACAATCGCAACAAATTTATTAAATAGAGGCTTCTAAAAACGATTGTAGTGCGTCAAAGAAGCGTTGACCATACTTCTCAAATTTCACTTCCCCTATACCACTCACCTGTCGTAAATCCTCCAATACAGTTGGTCTCTTATCACATAAATCACGTAACGTTTTATCGGAAAATACAACAAATGGTGGTACCTTTTCCTCATCGGCAATCTCTTTGCGTAATACCCGTAAGTGTTCAAATAATGGATCATTATCCACTAGCTTCTTCACTGTGACAGCTTCCTTGCGCATGACCTGTCGATTGCCAAGTAGCACTTCCTTGCCTTCAGCTGATACATAAATTGTAGGAAATGTACCATGCTTCACGGCCAGCAAGCCCTCTGCAATTAAAAATTCGATAAAGTTAGAGACATCCTTTGAGGCATATTGTCCTTTTAAAATGCCATAGGTCGATAAACGGGCAAAGCCAAATTCAGCTATCTTTTGATTTTTAGAGCCAATTAACACCTGCGCCACCACGGTCTTACCGAATTTTTGACCCATACGCACAACACAGGCCAGCACCTTTTGCGCATCTTCTGTCACATCTGTCACTGCTCGCCCATCAATACAGTTACTACAACGCCCACATGGCTCGTCCTCTACTTCTCCAAAATACGCTAAAATCGCATTCTGTAAGCAGCCCTCAGTATGGCAATAATCGACCATTGTTTGGAGTTTAGCTAGCTCCTGTGTAATACGAGCCTCATCCTGTGACTGTTCGATAAGAAAACGCTGTGTTTGAACGTCCCCTGAAGCATACAATAAAATACAAGCACTTGGCAGGCCATCTCGGCCAGCACGACCCGCTTCCTGGTAATAGCTCTCCATATTACGAGGCATTTGATAATGCAACACAAAGCGCACATTACTTTTATCAATACCCATACCAAAAGCATTCGTTGCCACCATGATACGTGCCTCATCTTTTAAAAACCGCTCCTGTTCAGCCATTCGCAAGTTCTCTGATAGACCTGCATGATATTTCGCAACGTCTTCACCAGAGCGACTCAGCACATCATAAATGGCATCCACAGCTTTTCGAGTAGCTGCATAAATGATGCCCACTTCCTGTTTATTTTGTTGTACATAATTTTTTACATAACGTTCTTTATTTTCACCAATTAACACCGAAAGTGCCAAATTCTCACGTGAAAAGCCTGTCATGACCGTTGCCTGCTCATCAATCGCTAACAATTGACGAATATCATCACAAACTGTTGGAGTAGCAGTGGCTGTCAGCGCTAAAACAGTGGGTTTTTGTGGCCATAGCGTAAAAAGTTTGTGGATCGAACGATAGCTTGGTCTAAAATCATGCCCCCATTGCGATATACAATGAGCCTCGTCAATCGCAAGTAATGGGACAGATAAATACGACAATGCTTGAAGAAACGTAGTACTTTCCAGTCGTTCAGGTGCAATATAGAGGAGCTTTAAATAACCCGCACTAGCAAGCTGCATGGTTTCATCCACTTCCTGTGCAGTCAGCGTACTATTGATATAGGCTGCTGGAATATTTGCTGTACGTAAAGCCTCCACCTGATCTTGCATCAGTGAAATCAGTGGCGAAATCACGATGGTTAACCCCTCAAGCATTAACGCTGGAATTTGATAGCAAATGGATTTCCCTCCACCTGTTGGCATGACACAAAGGCTTGACTGCCCCCGCAATGTTTGTTCAATAATTTGGGCTTGTCCTTGGCGAAAGGTATCATAGCCAAAATGATGCTGTAGCATTTGTCTAGCTTGCTCCATGCAAAATTCACTCCTTGTTTGTGAGACCAAGTAGCTTGTACTCGCCCTGTTCATTTTTTTCTAACTCATACAACATGTTGGAGTAGGCAAGTGCCTCCTGTCCAGCAGCATTCGTCAGGATATATTCCGTTTTAGCCTGGACGATAAGACGCTGTCCTTCTACCCGAATTGCCTGAATATCCGTGTCTGAGAAATGAATTTTGGCTTGCTTGGAAGCATAATAGGCAACCATACTAGCCAAGGTTTCTTGTATGGCCTCTGTCCCGACAATCGGTTTCATAACATTTGCATCCTGGGTTGTCACAGCCCCCTTTAAATGCTTGTGAAACGTATCTAAAAATAGCTTAATTTCATCGGTATTATACGCAAATATATTTTCTCCATATTGTTCGACTGCTTGCTGTACAGCTTCTTTATCCCCTTGTTCAATATAGGGGTATAAGTTTTTCGATTGGGAAAGTCGTACACTGGCTGTCATGCCCTCCTCAATCCATTCATCGATGGATGCTTGGAATTCCTTTATAGGCAATATGTATGGCTGTGACTGTCCTTGCTGTTGTCGATTAAAATATAATCCGACTATGGCTCCGTTTTCAGCCTCCATGACAGGGCTTCCTAGAGGGATCGATTGTTCCGCTTTTATATAATAGGCCGCTACTCTATCTTGGTATTTTTGAATCGTATAGGGTAAGCCATTCACATAAACAGCCAGCTGATTTAGCTCTCCTTCATATAAATTAGGCACTTGCACTTCCGCTTGATAGGTTACTCGTAGCAGGGCCATATTATAGGCTGTTGACATGACATGAATAGTTGCTGCTACCAGCTTGTCCTGACCAAATTGAACGAGGGCAGTTGGTTTGGATGCCACTAGTGCGCCATTCGTTAAAATATACAGTTGATCATCCTGTTGCCTGATAATAATGCCTGCTCCAACACCATGCTCTCCAATCACTTTGACCTCTGGGACAATTTTTTCCTGTTGCTTCGTCACAGCTCCCTCTGTTTCCACCTCTGCCTTTTTATTTTGAAACCATCCTGTCCCTATTTGACTGTCACAGCCTGCGACAAGAAAAGCTGTCGCTCCTAAAATGAGCACTTTTTTATACATACCTTCACCAAAACTTTCTATTCTACATTCTCTCTTCTCTATCATAATCAAGGACTCGTAATGTTTCAAGTTTACATAATATTATTATAAGTTAAATAATATTAGAAAAATGCAGCAACTACCTTAAAGTCATTTCTTTCTACCCATTAATATTGACGGAAGCCAAAATTTGCTGTGAGGATGGAAGGATATCATACCCTCAAAATAATTTTCACAAAAAAAGACATGTGCAACCTGACACATGTCTCTTACAATCATTTTTTCCTTAATAGTCCTGTCGTTACTAGAATGCCGAGCATTAATAATACAAAGATCAGATACGTCCATGTATGGTTGCCTGTTAGGTCATAGCAAACGCCTATTAGAATGGGGATAATGGCACTTACCATAAAGCCACCTGCCAGCACCATAGATGACCAACTAGTGGCCTCCTGATCATTTTTGGCTTCATCAAGAGGCAACAATAGTCCGATTGGAAATAGCCCACTTAGCACAATACCAATTAATAAAACAGCCAGCCATAGGTAAATACCCGCTGTCAGCCAGAGTAGCATAAAACCAATCACGCCAACAAAGCTAAACACTAGTAGCCAGGCCATTCGACTTTGCCATTTTTCCATGAGAATTGGGACCGCCATATTTCCTATCATTTGTACAATAGACATAATTGTTAGCATGGCACTGGATGCCTCTAATGACAGGCCTTTATCCTGCAACAGCGGCGTAAGCCATGACATAATTGAGAAAAAGAGTGATGTTTGCAAACCAAAGTACAGTAAAATTACCCAGGCACGTCTAGATGTCCACGGATTACGGACTTCTTCTGACGTAGTTACTTGTTGGAGTTGCTCGTTGTGTTCGGATGGAATGGCCGCTAGCCAGATAACGAGAGCAATTATAGCAAGGATTGACCACATACCAAGGGCGATTGTCCAACTTTTACTGAAACTCTGATAAAAAGTCACGGTTAAGGCTGCACTTAAAGTAGCCCCTACGCCTATACCGAATGAATAGATACCGACTACTGTCGTAAAGCGTTCTGGAAACTTTTTCTTAATATATGCATTTAGAATAGGACCAATCATTGCAATCGCTAAGCCTGCCGCAAAGCTTGTCACGATGAGCAAAAGATAACTTGCTTGGAAAAAGCGTAGCCCATTCGCGACGACAAGAATCGCCACTAAAAGGGTGATAGCTGATTTCGTGCCCATTTTTCGCTGAAGCGGGACAGCCAAAGGTGCGAATAATCCCATACAAAAAACGGGGATAGCAGTGAGAAAGCTCATGCTTGTATTCGAGACTTGTAAGGATGTCATGAGGACATTAAAAAGCGGTCCTATTCCCGTGACAGCTGGTCTCATATTAAGAGCGACAAAAAATATACTAATGACCACGAAGGTGAGTGATACGGTCCAATGTTTTTTAGCCATTTGTTTGATCCTCTCTATTATTACACAGCCTTCATTTATGAAAAGCTTGCATGGATTCCTCTATCCTTTTATCATGTTTTCGATGGTTGGTCAATGATTGGACAGTTTACCTTTACATGGCTAATGCTAATTACATATTTTCAGGTGATTCAATACCTAGTAAGGCTAATGACTCTTTTAAAACAATCGCAACACTCTGACATAGAGCAAGACGGGAAGCTTGCTGTTCGTCATCTGCTAATATTTTGTACTGTGCATAATATTTATTAAATAAACGTGCCAGTTGTAAGGCATATTTCGCTATTTGGGACGGATCA
This sequence comes from Lysinibacillus sp. HST-98, assembly GCF_016757845.1. Classification (NCBI taxonomy): domain Bacteria; kingdom Bacillati; phylum Bacillota; class Bacilli; order Caryophanales; family Bacillaceae; genus Lysinibacillus; species Lysinibacillus sp. HST-98. The sequence continues at coordinate 128,588 of NZ_JAENHX010000005.1, read as the reverse complement.
GCCTGCTCAAAAGCCATAGCTACCGTTTTAGGAAACTGTTCTAGTAATAAAATAATCGGCCAAGCCTGCTCTCCTAAAGATTTGAATAGTATATCTTGAGTCGGAGCTTTCGCTTTATCTAAAATAGAGCAAATACGTGCATATGTATATTGTACGTATGGCCCTGTTTCGCCTTCAAAATTCATCATTTGCTCAATTGAAAATTCAATATCGTTGAGACGATAGGATTTTACATCATTAAAAATTACCGCTCCAACCCCCACTTGCTTTGCGACTTGCTCTTTATTAGGCAGAGAAGGATTTTTCTGCCCCATATTACGCTGTGCTGTCGTTATAGCTTCTGCTAGTACATCAGCTAATAGCACCACTTTGCCTTTACGCGTCGACATTTTTTTACCATCCTTCAGCATCATGCCAAATGACACATGTTGCAAATTCTTTGCCCAAGGATAGCCCATTTTTTCGATGACCTGAAAAAGTTGTTTAAAGTGGAGGGACTGCTCATTGCCAACAACGTAGAACATCTTTTGGGGCTGGTAGTGCTGTTGGCGATACAGGGCAGCTGCTAAATCACGCGTCGCATAAAGCGTGGCCCCATCCGTTTTCTTTATTAAACATGGAGGCATCTCCTCCATCTCCACAACATACGCACCTTCTGATGCCACGAGGAGTCCTTTTTCTTTTAATTCTGTTACAACGGACGGCATTTTGTCATTGTAAAAGGCTTCACCTGTAAAGGCATCAAAATGAATTCCTAATAGCTCATATATTGTTTGAAATTCTACGAATGACACATCTCGGAACCATTGCCATAATGCCTGTGCCTCTTCATTACCGTCCTCCAATGCTTTAAAGGCGGCACGAGCCTGTTCATTGAGCGTTGGGTCTTGCTCTGCCTCTTCATGAAACTTCACATAAATCTTTAATAACTCCTCTATCGGTGACGCTGAAATGGCCTGTTTATCACCCCAAAGCTGATAAGCAACAATAAGCTTGCCAAACTGTGTACCCCAGTCCCCTAAATGATTAATACGAATGGCTTGATAGCCATTTTTTTCTGCAATATTTGCTAAGGCATTGCCGATGACCGTTGAACGTAAATGTCCCATTGAGAAAGGCTTGGCGATATTAGGAGAGGAAAAATCCAAGACGACCGTTCCCATCTTTGTTGGAGTAGTACCATATTGTTGCTTGTCGCGCAGAATCTTGCGTAACACCTGTTGGGTCACCTTTTGTTGATCGAGAAAAATATTGACATAGCCACCAACAGCTTGCACACGCTCGATGCTGTCATGATTTATTTGACTTGCAATATGTGCTGCAATATTTTGCGGTGATTTTTTCCACACTTTTGCTAGAGTAAAGCATGGAAAGGCTACGTCCCCAAGCTCCAAACTTTTGGGTTTTTCTAATAATGACACTATTTCCTCTCCTATTATTTGTTGCTTTAATGCGTCTGCTATACTGTCGGCGATTAGTTGATTCATTTTACTCCTCCTCCTGTTCAAATAAAAAAGCCCTCGCCTCTATAATTAGAGACGAGAGCATGATAATCCCGTGGTACCACTCTAGTTGTCATGTAACATGACCACTTTCCGTTGTTAACGAGGTGACGCCCCGCTATTCTCTACTACTTGTTCGAGAACCTTCTCCAAAGTGCGCTTCATTCATGGTTCCTGCATTAGGCTCCCACCATCCCTAACTCGCTTGCCAGTCATCCCATCAATTACTCTCTTTTTCATCGAATTTTTCTATGATTTTGACATATATTACAGGATTTCCTTATTGGCGTCAACCATTTTTTACGTTGCCGTTTCAGCAAAAAACGCTCCTCACGAGGAGGAACGTTTTTTTTCTACATACTGAATCACATCAGCCATAATGGCGTACATCTCTTTTAATTTTAATTCCTTATTGTCAGAGACTTTCTTCGCTACTTTCTCCGTGATAATTCCTTTTTCTACCAATCTATCCCAGCTGGTCGCATTGGATTCACCGATAAGGATGTCAGCCAAATATTGAGCCAGCTCATCTCGCTCAATAGCTTCATCACCTTGATTATAAACCTTATTGATGACAATTTCGAGTTGGTCCTTCATTCCTGATCCACTTTCTCCACCAGCACGTAGCATACTCTCTTTTAACATTTTAGCAAACTTTATTTTCGTCGCCTTACTGTCTACTTTTAGGTCATTATCATAGCCGCCCACTACAAGGCCGTAATTAATGAGCGTTTGAATGGCTTCATCATACCATTCTCCTTGATATGGATACTCAATTGAAAATGAATCAACATAGGCACCTTGTTTAGCTAATTGCTTTCGTAATGTAGCGATTAATGGTTTATCCTTACTCATGTCTCTAAAGGTTACATCGTGCTTCTGTGCAAGAGCAGCCGCAGTCCCAGCCGCTTCACCTGTTACCATCCCTGTTGGAACAATACGTGCACTACCAGCTGCAAGTGATGAATAACCAGCAGAGCGTCCGACAACCAGTAAGCCATCAATATCCTTCGGTACTAACGAACGGAAAGGAATAGCATATTGCTTTGGTGCAGCGATCACATAGCCATAATCATGAGGCGTTTGCGCTTGCACATCGACTGGATAAGAGGCAATGCCAATGCTATCCCACTGATCACTATTTTTCCACAGGTCTGCCATTGGTAATTGATACTCTGCCCAAATGTGTCTCGTTTCTCGGACGTAGAGTTCTTCTGGATAGCTGACAATTTCAGCCTTTTCAAACCCTGGGAAGTTTGTTTGTAAATATTTTAGAATGTGTAACGTTTCTTTCTTCCCGGCGACAATCGCCGCTTGTTTTGAGGATTCATTCAAGCCATCAATACCAAAAATCTGTAAGGCATTGATGAAATATTCATCATCTACACGAGCTAAGTTTAACCCTCGTAATCTTGTGCCCTCTTGTAATGGCTTGTATTCATCATGTAGCTTTGTAAAGCCCCACATCACCGTATGATTTAAATTAGCACCGCCAAATACACCGGAATTAGCCGCTTTTTTAACTTCATCCCAATTGACATTTTTTAAATGTAGCATTAACGTCACAGCCATACGCTTATCCTTTATGCCAATATCTTCTCCACCCACAAAGAAAGGAACGCCCGACAAGGCAGCAAAATCAGCATCCTGTGTAGCATCTATAAATGATTTCCCCGTTACAACATATGTACCGTACTCATTTTTTAATTCCACAGACGTTAATTGTTGTTGTTTGACATTCGCTTTCACAACCTCGGTTTGCACGGATAACGTTAAGTTGGGCTCTTCATCGATCAGCTTTTTAAAGGCTGCCTTAGCACCAACAATGCCAAAAGCGTCATTCCCTCTAACAAGCTCATGCCATTCCTTAAATATTCCCTCACTAATCGAGTTGTTACGGCCATTACGAGGAATATCGAGGAAATTCAGCATACCATATGTAAATAATCCACCTAACTCTTGTCGTTTTTCAACCAGCAATGTTTTCGCACCATTTCGAGCCGCAGCCACAGCCGCAGCTACACCCTCTGGTTCACCACCGATGACAATAACATCATATTCTTCCTCTATATGTTCAATTGGTTCTGGCTTTTTATACTCATCTACTAATTTATTGTATGCCATAGAGTTTGTTATTTCTTTAATAAAATAGTAGCTACCAAATCCAAGTAAAACTACTATTACACAAGTGGCTGTCCATAATAAGCCCTTACCCATAATATACCTCCAATTGTTAAAATTTCCACCGATGTGTTTATTTAATCATCATTCCCGCCACAAGGGCTGAATGTCCTAGTTGAACGTAGGCATATCATTATCAACAACGAATAATTCATTGGCTTACAGCATTCTTTATGAAATTATCATCAAGATAAATGAATGAAATCATTTATGAGGATTGTGATGTGATTAGTCTAACTTTAGCAACATCTATCTAGTATAAATGAAAGAGCCACAAATAGCTGGCATTCAAAACGGGGATGGGCTTGTGGGCACCAGTGATGATTTACTTGATATATAAACAGTCAGAATCATTTTAGACGAAACCTTTGTGAATAAGCAACTAAAATCCCCGTGGTAAATGATGTCATTTTTCTATTCTTTTTCAAAAATAGTTAATCACACTACAATATAGACGCCTCAATTTCAAAGAAAGTTACACCAAATTTAACTTTTTTATTGTATCTTTAATTCAGTTTATGTTTAACAAAAAATGTGAAAAGAACGCCAAACCTTGATTTAATAATGTTTATAGACTATGGAACATATTTCATGCTATACTAGAGCCATTGTGAAAAAAGGAGGAACTTGCATGATTCAAGTTAGTAATGTAGGTCTTCGCTATGGCGATCGTAAACTATTTGAAGACGTAAATATAAAATTCACACCAGGCAATTGCTACGGTTTAATTGGGGCAAATGGGGCCGGTAAATCAACATTTTTAAAAATTCTTTCTGGTGAAATTGAAGCGCAGGAAGGAAATGTATCGATGGGTAAGGACGAACGTTTATCTGTCCTGAAACAAAACCACTTCGAATACGATGAGCATACAGTGCTTGATACAGTTATTATGGGGAATAAACGCCTATATGACGTGAAAACAGAAAAAGACGCTATCTATGCAAAGGAAGATTTCTCCGATGAGGATGGCATGCGTGCTGCAGAGTTAGAAGGTGAATTTGCAGAGCTAAACGGTTGGGAAGCTGATTCAGAAGCGGCTACACTACTAAACGGTTTAGGTATCTCCGATGATCTTCATTACATGCTAATGGGCGATCTTGAAGGTTCTGACAAAGTGAAAGTATTACTGGCACAGGCACTGTTTGGTCAGCCTGATGTACTATTACTCGATGAGCCTACCAACCACCTTGACTTAAAGGCAATTCAGTGGCTGGAAGAGTTCCTGATTAACTTTGAAAATACAGTTATTGTTGTATCCCATGACCGTCACTTCTTAAATAAAGTATGTACACATATTGCGGATTTGGACTTCTCTAAAATCCAATTATATGTAGGGAACTATGATTTCTGGTATGAATCTTCTCAATTGGCGCAAAAAATGGCACAAGACCAAAATGCGAAAAAAGAAGAGAAAATTAAAGAATTACAAGCGTTTATCGCACGTTTCTCTGCCAATGCTTCTAAATCGAAGCAAGCAACATCTCGTAAAAAAATGCTGGATAAAATTGAGCTGGATGATATTAAGCCATCAAGCCGTAAATATCCATTCATCAACTTTCAAATCGGCCGTGAAATTGGTAACGATGTCCTAACAGTAGACGGTCTAACGGCAAGTCATGAAGGCGAAACACTATTCAAGGACATGCGCTTCTCGATGAACAAAGAAGATAAAATTGTTTTACTTGGTAGCCCAATGGCGAAAACAGCACTTCTTGATATTTTAATGGAAGAAAAAGAAGCGGATGCTGGCACATTCAAATGGGGTGTAACGACATCTCAAAGCTACTTCGAAAACGATCATGACAAGTACTTCGAAGGTTCTGAAAAAACATTAGTAGAATGGTTACGTCAATATTCACCAGACGATGAAACAGAAAGCTTCCTACGTGGTTTCCTAGGACGTATGCTGTTCTCTGGTGAAGAAGTGAAGAAATCCCCTGCTGTTCTTTCTGGGGGCGAAAAAGTACGTTGTATGCTATCGAAAATGATGCTTGCGACAGCAAATGTTATTTTATTAGATGAACCAACGAACCACCTTGACCTTGAATCTATTCAAGCATTGAACGAAGGCTTAATTCGTTTCAAAGGCGCAATGATTTTCACATCCCATGACCATCAGTTCATTCAAACAATTGCTAACCGTGTCATCGAAATCCGTGAAGACGGCTCTATTTTAGATAAGCAGTTAACATATGATGAATTCCTAGAGTGGAAAGATAGCCAAGGCTTAAGCTAGGCTTTACAAAAATCCTCTACCCGTAGTGGGTAGAGGATTTTTTTGTCTTTTGCGTTTATATGGTTTTTAAAGGATTAAAAGGATTTTTATTGAATTATATAGTATAGCATTAATGAGAGGGGTAAACTTCGTGAAGAAAATTGCAATTATATCAGATATTCATGGGAATAAAACAGCATTAGAGGCCGTATTAAAAGACATTCGCTTAAGAAAGATTGACAGAATTTTTTGTTTAGGTGATTTAATTGGCAAGGGCCCTCAAGGATCTGCCTGTATTGAACTTATCCAACAAAATTGTGAACAAGTCGTACGAGGCAATTGGGACGTATTTATTCAATCCCCTACTGACAATGATTTTCTCCAATGGTTTAAAGATCGATTAACAGCAAAAGACTATCAATATCTCGGGTCATTACCCTTCCATATTGATCTAGAATTAAATGAACAGCTCATTAGATTTTTCCATGCGTCTCCAAGGAGCGAGTTTGAACGTATCTTACCGAGTCATCCGCTTGAAAAGCGTTTATCTATGTTTGAGAATAATGCAGTAACCCACTCAATCCATTACAAGAAACAACCTGATATTGTGTTCTATGGCGATATCCATACAACTTTTTTACATACATATAAACAAGGAATTCTTTGTAATGTAGGAAGTGTTGGTAATTCACTTGACCTAACTTCTGCTTCCTATGCCATCCTAGATGGAACACAGTCAAACAATGCCATCCAATTTATTAGAGTAGCATATGACCGCGAGGCTGAGCTAAGGATCGCAAAAGAGCTGGGTATGCCTCAATTAGATCAGTATTATAATGAAATTATGTTTGCTAACTATCGAAATGCTTAGTACCGTCACAATCAAAAAAGGAATCCATTTTCATACCAGCATGGATTCTTTTTTATATTTAACGCTGGAAATACCATTGCCACGCATTCTCGTAGAGGATTTTATCAGCCGCCTGTTGATCGAATAGCTGTTGAATCAATTCGACATCCCCATAATTAAAAGGTCGTCTGGCTCTTGTAGATGGCAAATCTGTTCCGAACATCAGCGCAGCTGGATTCACATTATAAATCGCTTGTAAAGCATGCTTCACATCCAGCTCCACACGACCAAAGCCAGTCGCCTTGACACGTACGCCCTTATCAACAAGCTTTAATAAATGTGGCAGCCCCTCTTCCGTCAACCCTAAATGATCGATGGAGATGGCTGGTAATGCTTCAATTGTCGAGGCTATCTCTGGTAATTTCTTCGCATCGATATATAATTCACTATGCCAGCCGACCAATTCATAAACTCGTCGCGCAAAGGTATCTAGCTGCGATAAATCCTCTGAGCCACCTCGTTTTACATTAAAGCGTAATGCCCGTACCCCATTGTTATGTAAATGTACAATCTCATTATCCGTAACCGTATTAGGTAATTGTGTTACCCCACAAAATGTTGGACCCAGTTGTTTTAATGCTTTTAAAAGATAGGCTTGGTCGAATCCTTGAAAAGATCCTGATACAATGGCGCCTCCCGCTATCTGTAGACTCACTGTATCCTTTTGATAATCCTCTACTACATAGCTTGGTGGTGTATAACCTTGATTTTCGATAATCGGAAAATGAAAGTCAATGATATGAAAGTGTGCATCAAAGATTCGCATCATTTATCCCCCTTTTCCTTCGAATTTACCATACTCTAACCATAAGTTATAATACAAATTTCTAGCCATTTATCATAAGGAAAACTTATTGACTTACCTCTTCTCTTTTCAAGTGAATAAAACAAACGTAAAAAATGGTATGAACAATCAAATTCATACCACTCTTTCTATCAAATAGCTAATGCCTTAATCCTCAAATTTTTTAAATGCTAGCACAGCATTATGACCGCCAAAGCCAAACCCATTGGATAGGGCAAAGTTAACGTTTTGATGAAGCGCCTCATTAGGAACATAGTTTAAATCACATTCGGGATCTGGTGTATCATAATTGATGGTTGGTGGAATAATGCCATCCATTATACTTTTCAATGTAATAATGGCTTCAATTCCACCGGCCGCGCCAAAGAGATGTCCTGTCATCGATTTTGTGGAGCTAACCTTTAGTTGATAGGCATGGTCACCAAAAACGTGTTTAATAGCTTTTGTTTCAGATTTATCTCCCTCTGGAGTACTTGTGCCGTGTGCGTTGATATAATCGATGGCTGACCCATCGATATCACCCATTTTTAATGCTAGCTTCATGGCATTGGCAGCACCCGTAAAATCAGGAGCTGTAATATGATAAGCATCTGTTGTCACACCGTAACCAACAATCTCACCGAGAATCGTAGCACCTCTTTGTTTGGCATGTTCATATTCCTCAAGGAACACGATTCCTGCCCCCTCTGACATGACAAAGCCATCTCGTTCGCTATCAAATGGACGGCTCGCTTTTGTTGGCTCCTCATTTCTTGTAGACATAGCTTTCATACGTGAGAATCCTGCAAAGCTTAGTGGATTTATGGGTGCCTCCGCTCCACCTGCTAAAATGCCATCCGCATAGCCATGTCGAATCGCTAAGAAAGCTTCTCCAATGGCTTGGTTACCAGTTGCACAAGCTGAAACAGGTGAAAAGCTTGGCCCTTTAAAGCCTGTTTTAATCGCTAGAATCCCTGCAGCCATATTACTAATCATCATCGGCACCATAAACGGTGACACCTTCCTAGGCCCTTGATTGAGCATCGCTTGATGATTTTCTAAAATCGTTTCAATGCCCCCAATGCCAGAGCCAATGTAAACGCCTAAACGCTCCTTATCTACCTGATCCATATTTAAATTAGCTTGTGCCAGAGCTTGTTGGGCAGCGGCAACAGCATATTGCACAAATAAATCATATTTACTGATTTCTTTTTTATCCATATACAGCGTTGCATCGAAATTCGTACTCGTCCCAGCAATTTGTGTATTAATGCCGTTAAATGCCTCCCCTTGAATTTTTTGAATCCCTGATTTTCCTGCTTTAATATTCTCCCATAAGGCTGATACCGAATTACCTAACGGGGAAACAACACCATATCCAGTAACAACGACTCTTCGTACCATGCACATCGCTCCTTTTTGTTTCATGTCTTACTTTAACAGTTCCTTTAATTGCTCTAGCATCTTTAGAAAGAACGCTTCTCCTACAACACGTTTATATTGTAATGCCCCTTTCGTACTTGAAATAAGTAATACAGCTAGAGCCTCCAAATCATTAGTAGCTTGGAGTGCGCCCTGTTGTTTAGCATCTTTCAATAGCTCAACAAAGACATCGATTTCCATTTGACTAAGCTGCTGAAGCTTTTCTTGCATTGGTTGCGGTAATTCTTGATAATCCGCCTGTAAAGCTGATATAGGGCAAATGCCGTCTTGCTCTAGAAATTTTATTCGCTGCATAATAAAGGCAAATGGCTTTTCCTCAGCTGGCAAAGTGGACTCCTTCATCAATGTAAAAGTTCTCTCTAATCCTTGTTGAATTCTTTCACATACAGCAATCCCTAAGTCTCCCTTCTTCTCGAAATGATAGTGAATACTGGCCTTCGTGACGCCAAGCTCCTTTGCTAAATGCTCATAACTAAATGATGTGAATCCTTTTTCCTGAATATTCTTCAATGTTAATTCTATAATTTGCATTTTTCTATTTGTCATGGCTTTATACTAACTTACTAGTAGGTAAGTGTCAATCTAAAAAATGCAGCAGATAATCGATTTATCTACTGCTCGCGTAATTATTGCATTTCCTTTGTTGGTCCCATCACGCCAGGTACTGGTAAACCCGCTTGACGTAGTAGGACCGTCATTTGTCCACGATGATGTGTTTGATGGTCAATTAATATACGTAATAAAGCCCCTTTTGGCATCGGTGCTTTAAAGCCTGTTACTACCTCTAGTAAATCTTCATTCGAAAGCTTAGCCACTTCCTCTTTAATACCATTTGCTACGTTTTCATAGGCTGTCACGATCTCAGCCGCTGTCGTTGGCACAGGAACTTCTTGACGAATCATGGGTACTTTTAACCCTGCTAGATAGCTAAAATATCCTGCTGCTCCAACTAAATGCCAGCCTAACCAACCAAGTGTACTGTGACCCTCTACAATATTTTGCTGAAGCTTGTCATCTGTTAAAGCCTGTAATACCTGTAGTGTCCCGTTTGATGCAGTTGACCATTCTTGCAAGAAATCATCTACATGTCTATACATGTCTTTGCCCCCCATTTTTTCACTTCAATTCTATCATAGATAATTTTCCATGCTGTTACAAGTTTTCACTAAATAGTTTACATAATAATATTATTAGATAAATACCTCATATTATTCGTATAACACGCCTCGTTCACTTATAATGAAAGAAAATAGCGAAGGAGTGTGCCCATGAGATACCCTGTTCTAGTACTTTCTGTAGTATTTTTACTGGCTGGCTGTCGTGAAGAAGTTCAGAAAGAGCCTGTGCCAGCTCCAACACCATCTGTGGAAGACAAGCAAGCAGTGGAACAAGATCAAACGTCACTTCTCTCCTATTTTCCACCCGATGGATCTGTTGCTTCTTTTCAAGGGGAAGGAAATGAATTTGCTAGCTTCACACTAAAAACTACCTACCTCGATACACAGCATATCGTACAAATAGAGGATAATGGTGGTGTCACACTATTAAAAATCTTCCGCATAACGGATACAAGTATTGATCTTGTCTATCGAGAACCTGTTGACAGTAATCCAAGCATGCCAAGTATTGCTGAGGCAGCTTCTTATCCTGTACTGGAAACCGTACTTCAAAAGCCATTACAAGTCGGGACAAGCTTTCAAGGTTGGACCATTGAATCAACGACTGCTACTGTTGATACTGGTACAACGGTCTATCAAGATGTCATCCAGCTAAGTCGCTCTGAAGATCAAATGACCACAACCAAATATTTTGCAAAGGACATTGGTCTAATTCGCAAAGAAGATACGATGGAAACAGAGCAAGATGAGCCATTTGTTGTGACATCAACCTTGCAAAAAGTAGAATAATTGAAAGAAAACAGGCGTCCTGCTTGGGCGTCTGTTTTTTAGCAAAGGGGGCCAATCAATGAGTGATATACATAATGCAACACCAAAGCCAGATGAATTAACGGAAGAAGAATTTATTGAACTTGTACTCGAGGAACAGCAAAAAGCATTAGCACAGGCGCGAGAAGAACGCATTTATGGAAAAAAGCCCAAAAAACAAAAGCCTCTTGTACGCTGGATCGTGTGGGGTATGGCACTAGTGCTGTTTTTCAATACATTTGCCCTCATTTTTCAAATCTACTCCATACCTGCGCTTGAATTTATCAAGGTTTCAACGCGGCTCTCTGCACAAGAAGATATACAAACCTATAAAAAGGCAGTCGTTGAAATTTCAACAGGCTCCAGTAAAGGCACTGGTTTTGCCATCTCACCAGATGGTCTGATTGTCACCAACGCCCATGTAGTCGAACATGCCTCAACACTATCAGTCGTCTTTCCTGATGAGGGATTGATGGAGGCAACATTAGTCGAGAGCTATCCAGCCGTAGATTTAGCCTTTGTACAGGTGCAAGACGAGCAACTTCCCTATCTACCTCTTGCAGAAGATCCACCTTACACTGTTAATGAACATGTCTATTTTATTGGAAATCCACTTGCTTTCACCGGCATCGCTAATGAAGGAACATTGCTAGAAGCCATTCAATTAGAAGATTGGCAGGAGCCAGTTAGGATGCTAAAAGCACCTGTTTATCGGGGCAATAGTGGTAGCCCTGTAATCGATCAACATGGTGAGGTCATTGGAGTTATCTTTGCCACGATGAAATATGAGCCCATTGGAAATGTTGGCCTATTTGTACCTGTACAACAAATCCAAAATTTATTAGAAGAGCAATAAAAAATGAACCTGCTTATGACAGGTTCATTTTTCTAGGATGTCTTAGGTTTACATAATATTATTATTTATCTTTACTTTCTTGCTTGACGAGCTGAGCAATTGGCGATTTTACAGGAATTTTACTGACAACCTCATCACTCACTTCTGCAACCTTTTGTAGCACATGTAAAAGCTTGTCATCCCCTGTCCAATGCTTTTCCACTACATCTGGACCCAACTTATTAATAATGGTATTTACCACAAAAGTTGCTAGTACAACATCATCTAAATAGCCACCAAAGCCTAGCAGTCCTTCTGGCATTAAATCCATCGGCAATACAAAATACGCAATGGATGCCCCAATTAATGCACGACTTTTTTTATCTACACCCGCATCGGTTACTGTTTTAATTAACAAATGAAATAAATCAGGCACAAACATTAAATACGGAGTAAACTTGTTACTTTTTCCCTTTTTCGACCCAAGAAAAGCTACTAATTTTGTACGTAGTTTCTGATAAAAATCTTGTTGCTCCTGTTCTTCAGGCAATTTTTCTTCATTATTCACATTCATCTGCCTCCTTCTTTACAAGCGATGCGCTATTTTGGCGGGGTTACCCTCCATTTTATGGGGTTATCCGCTACTTTTGTGCAGCTATCCTTCTGTTTCACAAGGTTATCCGCTACTTTTATAGCGCTATCCTTTACTTTGCATGGCTATCCGCCACTACTATATATTTAACCTAAAATAGGATTTGTAATCCTTAAACTTGCAAATGATACAAAAAAGACATCCTATTTGCATAGGATGTCTTGGGTTTAACGAAAGTAATTTTAATTACTGAGAATTAAAGTTTAGTTACGTTAGCAGCTTGTGGTCCGCGGTTGCCATCTACAACTTCGAATTCCACTTTTTGACCTTCGTCAAGAGTTTTGAAACCTTCGCCTTGGATAGCTGAGAAGTGTACGAATACGTCGTTTTCACCTTCAACTTCGATGAATCCAAAACCTTTTTCTGAGTTAAACCATTTTACTGTACCTTGTTTCATTTAAGAAAACCTCCAAAAAATAAAAGTGAACAATATGTAATTTCTTCAGCGATTGAAAAAAATTCACATATTACAAAGAGTACCGAACTAACGCGATCACTTTTTGTAATATGTGAATTCATGTTTCCGGTGAAGCAATTAAATTGTTAAGTTAAGTATAACTGCCATCCATAATTTTGTCAAATAAGAAAAATTCTTTTTTACTTTTTTTCAAAATTTTTTTACTTCTCTTCTATTTTACACGCAATTATTCCATGATATACTTGTGCATCATCATCGCAAGCCTCACAGTAAAAGCTTTCATCCTCAGACCAAAAAGCCCAATACTGCTCCTCTTTCGTTGCCTCATTATCATAAGAGGAACGAAAATGCGCTAATCTTTGCTGTAATGCACGTTCAAAGAGCTCCTTCGTGTCAAATGTATCTTCAGTTTGAATATAAGCTTCCCAGCCTTCAAATTTCCACCAAGGCTCATAGTCCGCTTTCATGTAAATAATTGTATACATATTTGCCCATTCCTTGCTGTCATAAGATAGTTTCATTTTAGCAAACACAACTGAAATGTCTATTAAAACCACCTGAATTATGCTATTATTACCTTATTATTCATACTTTTTGGAGGTATTTTTATGTTTTCAAGTATTCGACCTAAAGCAGAGCTAGAAGAACTACTCAAACGTGGTACAGATTTACATGCAACAGGCCGATTTTACCAAACATTGGCTTTCAATCATTTCAATTCACAGGATGAGGAGCACTTAAAGGCACTCTATCAAAAGCTCAAGGATATTACCCCTTCGATGAATGCCATTTTTCACCATTATTTAAGCGAGATATCCCCTACCTCTCAATTAATCATTAGTGAAGAAAATATTAATCAATACTTAACACAGTTTTTCTTAGCAACGCGTGATGATCATTATGTAGATGAAACTGTCAAATTTTTCAATCTATTCCGTAAGCATCAATATGAGCCTGGTAAATTAATTGTTGTCTTCAACCAATTTGCCTTCTATATTACTACATATATTTTACACAATTTTGGTATCAAGCCAAATAAAGCATTTCAATATATGAAATCATTCCAATCCGCTGTCAATGTCGATCAAGAATTATTAGTGGAAGTGTTAACAGAACGCATTATAGAAAATGTGGTAGGAGAAATATCTTCTTTAATGGATGTCAATGCCAAAATTATGTACATGAAAGATTTAGTTTTTAGCCTAGATAAGCAAAATGAAGAGATTCAATCCTCTACTGCTGCAACAGAACAGATTGCAGCTTCTATCAATGAGGTTGCACGTATGTCTTCTCATATATCAGAGAAAACAACTGAATCGGTTGACCATGCTACAAAAGGTAAAAACGCTATTGAGCATGCCCTATCGGAGATTTTTAAAACAGAAGAGACCTTTGCATCCATTGTTGACTCATTTTCAGAATTACAAAAAAGGGTAAATGATATTGAGCAGGTTGTCACGTTAATCAACCAAATCGCCGATCAAACGAATCTACTCGCACTTAATGCCTCCATTGAAGCAGCGCGTGCAGGCGAACATGGGAAAGGCTTTGCGGTCGTTGCACAGGAAGTACGAAAGCTTGCTGAAAACACGGTAGCTGCGCTAAGTGAAGTATCCGCTAATGTTCATCATTTAAAGAGTTATTCGAATGATGTTTCTAACTCGATTACAGATACGACAGCTATTATTAAAGAAGCAACCGTTGAAGCAAAAGATTCGTTACCATTATTAAATGCCATTGTTCAAGCGATTGAGGGTATTAATTTAGATGTGATAAATACGGCTGCCATTTCCCAGGAACAAGCAGCCGCAATTGATGAAGTTTCAGCAAGAATGATCGAAATTTCAAGCTTGCAGGAAGATATTCGTGATTATAGTCATAATACATCCAGTGATATTCATTTATTAGGGAAAGAAATTAACCGTTTCCGTAATGATCTTATTGCTAACAATAATGTACAGCTTTCATCTATTGCCCAACTACAATTATCGAAGGCGGATCATATTTTATGGAAATGGCGCATTTATAATATGTTCCTTGGCCTAGAAAACGTTGATCCAAGTGATGTTTCTTCTCACAGAGACTGTCGACTTGGCAAATGGTACACAGCGCCTCGCACAGTCGAACGTTTCGGTCATTTACAGGACTATCATGAATTAGATGGCTATCATTTACGCGTCCATGAATCAGCGAAGCTTGCGGCTGAAGCCCATAAAGCGGGGCATATCGAGCAAGCTGATGTTCATCTAAAAGAAGTCGATGAGGCATCTAAGCATGTACTCTATCACATTAATAACTTAATTACCTATTTAGAAAAAGAACGTGTCATGCAATAAAAGGAGAGGATCGCCCCTCTCCTCCATTAAGTAGGAGGTATTCCCTTGAACAAACGAGCAAGTATAAAATTTTTTGGTGATGTCTACGGCACAGGCTACCGATTCTTCATCAAGCAAAAAGCTATCGAATTAGGGTTAAAAGGATACTGTCGATTGAATGACACAGAGCAAATTGAAGTGGAAGTGGAGGGCTCAGAAAAGGCACTCAATGAATTTCTCCTTTTTGTCCAAAAAGGCGTGAGTCCCCAAGCCGATTCCAATTCATTTTCTTTAGAATTATACGATGATTTAAAAGGCTATATACGTATGGAGTCAGACATTGTTTAATGTCTGACTTTTTTGTAGTGTTGTTTTTATGATAAAATTATCGAAAAATATATTGGAGTGATAATAATGAAATTTACTTGTCCTTGTTGCGGATATAAGACATTGAATGGAAAACCACCAGGTACATACGAAATATGTGAAATTTGTTTTTGGGAAGATGACAGCGTTCAATTTTATGATAATGACTTTGTAGGTGGAGCTAATACATCCTCTTTAAGGCAAGCACAGAAAAATTTCATTATAATTGGTGCGTGCGAAGAAAGATGTATTGCGTTTGTAAGAAAACCAAACGAAAAAGACGAAAAAGATTCAAACTGGAAGCCATTTGTCTAGAGATCAGTCAACACTGGGAAATGATCACTTCTCTACTTTTTATTGAAATCAAAAAAGTCATGCTCTTAAGAACATGACTTATCATCATTTTTTGATTTTTATCTTTTGAATGGCAGCCACTAATATTGATTCATCCGTGATTTTCACATATTGATTTTTAGATTCCTTCATATACCCTTCTTTGCTTAAATAGGCTTTTAATTTTGATTTTTTCTCAAAGGCTTTTTCTTTCACTTTCTGTTCACTTACTGGTTCATCGGTATTTTTTGTAATAGACACCAGAAAAATTTTCGTCATCCTATATCCCCCTTTGTATCAGTTACGAATTCATTTGGAAAAAGTTTCATACAAGACTCATTCATTCTGGATGAAGATGCTCTTCTTAGAGAATAAACCGCTCCTTTTCGAGTTGGAGCCGCTCATGGACCTCACTTATCCGCTCGCTCTGAGGCAGAAGCCGCTCTTGAATCAAATTATGCTCCTCTATTCAGAGATCAAGATGCAAAAAATCGCTCATTTCGATGTCAAAATGGCTCCTTAGGATTACAAAACCGACTTATTCATCGAAACAACTCACTTATTCTATGTATTATCATTGAGAAAGTTCACAAATAGCAGTAAAATTTATGTAAGGGATTAATTTTCAATGAAACTTTATGTCGATTATTTCGTATAAGAAGATAGACATATTGAAAAGCAAGGAGGATGAAACAATGCTTAGTGTCGGACAGTTTTTCTCTAGACATAGTGCCAGCTTTCTTATTTCGCTCACAACTGTTTCTATCGCAGCCATTGCGGCAAATCCTGGATTCTTCCTTGGTGGTTTACTGTTTGCGGGTTCCTATGCGACGAGTACAGCGTTGCTGAAACATAGACAAAAAAAGAAAGTCATGCAAATAGCAGGCATCACAAAAGAAGAGTTCAAACACATTGAAACACAAGTATTAACAGCCAATAAGCATATTCAAACATTGAGTCAAAACTATTTACGTGTACGTTCTGTTTCTGCTTTTAAACAACTACTTGAAATGACGCGTATCTCTAAAAATATCGTCAAGATCGTCAAGACAGACCCACGTAAATTTTATAATGTGGAACCATTTTTCTATGCACACTTACCTTCTGCTGTGGAATTAACGGATAAATATACGATGCTTTCCAAGCAGCCTGTGAAGGATAAGGAAATTCAATTAACTTTATCCAAAACACGCGAAACCTTAACTGATTTGAATGACACAATTCAAATTGATTTAAAGGATGCGCTTGCAAATGATATCGATCATCTGCAAATGGAGATTGAATTCGCAAATCGTTCCAATCTTAGACGTAGAGAACAATTGGACTGGCGAGGCGATGATGAATGACAGCAAACGAACACGCATTTCAACTAAATACCATACCAGGGCTTTCTCCACTAGTCCAATCCTATTTAGAAACAACTCCACAAAACGAGGCGATGGCGACTTATGAAACGCTATCGCCTCTTGCACAAAGTCGTGCATTACTGTATGCCAGTCAAATCGATTTGACTGATTTTGAATCATTGCTGTCCCTTGGGCAAGATTCACAGCGAGCTCTGTCTCAATTTGCCGACCGTATGCTTGCTCAAGTAAAGCAAAAAGATGTCACTAAAATTGGTCAAATGCTGGATTCTTTAATGCAGACGTTAGATCGAGTAGATCCGACTGCTTTGGAACCTAAGAAGCAAACCTTTTTCAAAAAAATCTTTGGCAAAACCGAGCCTAATGTGAAGCAAACACTCACAGAATTTGAGCGTATTAGTATACAGGTGGAACGTATTGGTGTACAGCTGGAGCGTGCACAGCTCCAGCTGATCAAAGATGTCGAAAACTTAGAGGCGCTTTATGCCCATAATCGGGGATTTTTTGAGGAATTGGCAACAGCCATTGCCGCAGGACAAATGAAAAAGCAGCAAGCCATTGAGGTAGAACTACCTGCACAAATAACGAGTGTCCAAGCAACCAAACAGCCACTTGCAATTCAGCAATTAAATGACTTTGCTGCTCAAATCGAAAGACTGGATCAACGTATTTATGATTTACAAGTATCACAGCAAGTCGCCCTGCAAACAGCTCCTCAAATCCGTATGATTCAACAGGCCAATCAAACCTTAGCTGAAAAAATTGAGTTTTCTATCGTTACCTTGATTCCGCTCTGGAAAAACCAACTGGCGATGATGTTGTCGATGCATATGGATCATCATTATGCACGTTTAGAGGAGCGATTATCAAGGGCTCATGATCGCTTCTCAAGTCCCACGTTTGAACAGCAAGTTTCGAAGTTTAAAGAAACACAGCAAGAACTGCAAACAGCAATTAAAGATGTTTTTGCCCTGCATACCGCAACTGAACAAGAGAAACAGCAGCTACAGGATGTGGCGGGTGCTAGCAGCTATCAGCGAGACTAACAAAAAAATGGGTGGCTCAGCAAATGTTCTGAACCACCCTGTTTGTTTTTATTCAAAATAATCTTTATAGTAGCCACCGACATTACCTGTGTTGTCGATGATAAAAACGAACTCGTCTGTTTCATTTTTCACTTCATAACCTTTTCCTACTGTTAATACGTTTGATACTAAGTATTTCGATGCATTTGTATGTTTGCAAGTAACCGTTCGTAATGTTGGCGCATCTTTCCATTTTAAATGTAACATATTCTCTCTACCTCTCTTTACTAGCAAAAGCTAATGTCTATTGCTTATTTTATAATATTTTTGGTCTTTTGTGGAGAAAAAAGAAATACTATACCTATTCTATCCAAAAAAAATGAATATTTGAGGTGTTATGATGAGTTTTGGTGGTGTACCGCAATGGTTTTTTATCATTGCTGTAGCATTCGCAATCTGCTTTGTACTTTATGCAGAATGGAATTCTAGAAAATAAGTGAGTCCAACAGGTTGGACTCACTTTTTTGTGCTTATTTTAATGTACGCTTTAAAAATTCCTTCGTACGTTCATGTTGCGGATTGACTAATACTTGTGCTGGAGGGCCTTCCTCCACAATTACACCCTTATCCATAAAGACAACTCGATCTGCTACTTCTTTGGCAAATTCCATCTCATGTGTCACGATGAGCATCGTATTGCCCTCGTTTGCTAGCTGACGCATTACCTTTAACACCTCACCCACCATTTCTGGGTCTAATGCGGATGTTGGCTCATCGAATAGCATAACATCAGGATTCATTGATAAGGCACGAGCGATGGCCACGCGCTGCTTTTGTCCACCTGAGAGTTGACGAGGCTTGGCATTCACATATTGATCCATGCCAACGATTTTCAAGTATTTAAGCGCCGTTTCTTCTGCTTCTTTTTTCGAACGTTTTAACACTTTGATTTGGCCCACTGTGCAATTACTTATGACATTGTGGTTGTTAAATAAATTGAACTGCTGGAACACCATCCCTAAATGTGTACGATATTCTTGAATATTGTGCTTTTCATCTAGGATGTCTTCCCCTTTATAAATAATTTGACCGCCACTTGGCGTTTCTAATAAATTTATGCAACGAAGCAATGTGGATTTACCAGAGCCAGAGGAGCCAATTAAACAAACTACCTCTCCTTTTTCCACTTGGAAATTCACATCTTTTAACACTTGGTTACGTCCAAATGATTTACTTAAATGTTCGATTTTGATGACTGCCATTTGTGCGTCCCCCTATACAGCTTCTTTTTGTTCTTTTTGATAGGCATCAGGACCATCTAGACGTTTTTCAACATAAAGAAGGATGCGAGATGCGGTAAATGTCATGATGAAATAAAGAACACATGCAACGAAGAATGATTCGAAATAACGGAAGTTGTTACCCGAAATTGATTTTGTTTGGAAAAATAATTCCGTTACCCCAATGACATTTAATACGGCTGTATCTTTAATATTCATGATTAATTGGTTACCTGTAGCTGGTAAAACATTACGTGCTACTTGTGGTAAGACTACATGAAGCATAATTTGGAAGTGATTCATGCCAATTGCTGATGCTGCCTCGTATTGACCATTATCAATAGATACAATACCGCCACGAACAATTTCTGCCATATAGGCCCCTGTATTGAGGGAAACGACTAAAATACCTGCTGTAATAAAGTGCATATCGATACCGAATGCGATATCTAATCCGTAGTAGACAACCATAGCTTGTACAATCATTGGTGTACCACGGAAAAATTCAACATAGCATGTTAGTATAAAATTAATGAGCTTTAAGCTATAAAATTTCACACCTTTTTTACGAACTGGAATCGTATGCATAATTCCGATGAAAAATCCGATAAATGCACCAATAATTGTACTAATACTCGAAATCAGTAACGTATAATACGCACCTCGTAAAAACATTTGCCAGTTGTTTTCAATAATTGAAAGTATCCATTCAAGACTCATGATGTTCCTCCTAACAATGTCATCTTGCTCGTTTATTTCTTTTGTGTCCTAGCTCTTTCTACCATTCTATGATTTGTCACGCTAGGACATTATCATTATGTAGAGAGGTTCTCATTTTGATAATGATGAAATGATCATGCACGGACTAATTGCTAGTCCGTGCCATGTCATTATTGTGCTGCGGGCTGTTGAGAAATAGCTTCTTCCATAATGGCTTGACGATCATCTTCTGAAATGCCTTTTAGGATTTCATTGATTTTTTCACGATTTGCGTCATCTTTACGTAAGCCTACAGCAATTGAAGTATTTGATAGGTCTGTATCAAAGCCTTCTTCAAATGCTACATATGTGAATTTATCGTTGGCTGCAGAAGCGGAAATGCCCTCTGGGCGTTCAGCTACATAGCCATCAATTTTACCTGCTTCTAACGCTACACGCATTGCTGGGAAGCTCTCCATTGCTGTTTGCTTTTCTACGCCTTTAATTTGATCGATAACTGTATAGTTTGATGTATTTAATTGTGATGTAATTTTAGCACCTGAGAAGTCTTGAATCGATTTTGCGCCTTCATATTTGCTACCTTTTTTAATAACCATAACAAAATCAGAAGTATAATAGTTTTCTGTAAAATCAATTGTTTTCTTACGTTCTTCTGTTGGTGACATACCTGCAATAATTGCATCAATTTTGTTCGATTGTAGCGCTGGAACTAATCCGTCCCACTCCATTTTAACAATGACTAACTCTTTGCCTAAACCTTCAGCGATTTTCTTTGCCATTTGTACATCATAGCCACCTGCATATTCTGCATTATCCGCAATTTTCACTGCGCCATTCGCATCGTCTTGCTGTGTCCAGTTGAACGGTGGGTAGCCAGCCTCCATGCCAATTCGGAATTCACCGCCGCCTTCTTCTTTGTCAGTTCCAGCATCACTTGAACCGCCCTCTTTTTTGTCGCTTGTGCCACATGCAGCTAGCACAATTGCCGTCATGATAGAGATCATTACTAACAACCATTTTCTTTTCATGAAAAACTCCCCTTTTCTGTAAAAAAATAAGACAACTGTACTAAAAAAGACCTAAGTTTATTGAACTTAGGTCTTACCTTTTATGACAGTTGCCCAAATCCTCACTATAATTTCCATGTTTCCGAGATAGCACAACCTAGTAAATCTGGAAATCCATTTACTAGGACAGTCCTGCACTTATTCACTGCAGACCCAGTATAAAAGTACGAGCTCCTTTTATACTTCGGCGATATTTCCTTCTTCATTGCGTCTTCGCTTGCTTTTACTCAACAATGAACTAATAAATACCGCGCCTCTACCTCACTGATAACAATTCGTGAGGTTTGTTTATTTAATTGATATTTAGATACTACTATAAAACTAATATGTTCGTCAAGACGATTTTAACATTTTTCTGACTAATGACAATATTAGGATATTGTGCGTTCTGCTTCCACTTTAAATCGTTGAACTTTTGTTGATATTTCTGAAAATTACAACAAATATTTATTATAGAGTATGTTCTCTATGTGAGAAAAGTCGCGTTTTTTCTTTCTTTGCTCCTCTAAACGATATAACATTCGTACTCATTCAAGCATAGAATCGGTCAATACTCTTTGTCATACAAAAACCCTGCTGAACATTGTTCGCAGGGTTTAATGGCATTATGAATTTAATAATAAATCTTCAGGATTTTCGATTAATTCTTTAACTGTTTTTAAGAATCCTACAGAATCTTTACCATCGATGATACGGTGATCGTATGAAAGTGCTACATACATCATTGGACGGATTTGAACTTCACCATTTACTGCAACTGGACGGTTTACAATTGAGTGCATACCTAAAATACCAGCTTGCGTACCGTTCATAATTGGTGTTGACATTAATGAACCGAATACACCACCATTTGTGATTGTGAAGGATCCACCAGCCATGTCATTTAAGCCTAATTTTTTATCACGAGCTTTTGTCGCTAAGTTAGCGATATCTTTTTCGATTTCTGCAAAGTTTTTACTATTTGCATCGCGTACAACTGGTACGACTAAACCTTCTTCAGTTGATACAGCAATACCGATATCAAAGAAGTTATTTAAATGAATTTCATCGCCAGAGATTTGAGCGTTTACGTATGGGTATTTTTTCAGTGCTGCAACAACAGCTTTAGTGAAGAATGACATGAAACCAAGTTTGATGTCGTTTGCTTTTACAAACTCTTCTTGTTTACGTTTACGAAGTGCCATGATGTTTGTCATGTCAATTTCGTTGAATGTTGTTAACATTGCTGTTGATTGTTTAACTTCTAATAAACGTTTTGCAATTGTTTGGCGACGACGGCTCATTTTTTCAATTGTTACACGGTCAGAATTAGCTGCTGGTGTAAATACTACTGGGCCACCTGAAGTTGCTACTGATGTAGGTGCTGCTGGCGTTACAGCTGGTGCTGTACCGTGAGCTGCTACATCTTGTACACGTACACGTCCTTGTGGATCTACTGGAGATACCGCCGCAAGGTCAATTCCTTTTTCACGTGCAAGACGACGTGCTGCTGGAGATGCAACTACACGCTCACCAGAAGTTTCTTCTACTACTGGAGCTGCTGCAACTGGTGCAGATGCTGCTTGTGGCGCTGCTGGTGCTGGCGCTGCTTCAGTTGGTGCTGCCGCTGGAGCTGCTGCTGCGCCTTCACCTGCTTCTACTACTGCGATAACTTGACCAACAAGTACAGTATCGCCTTCTTCAGCTAAAATTTGTGTTAATACACCTGCTTCTTCAGAAATGATCTCAGCGTTTACTTTATCTGTTTCAAGTTCAACGATGAATTCACCTTTTTCAACGCGATCGCCCACTTTTTTTACCCACTGTGCGATACTACCTTCTGTAATCGATTCTGCTAATTCAGGGACTTTAATTTCAGCCACTTTCATTTCCTCCTTTGATTAACGTGCATGACGCACATAGAAGGGCTACTGCTTAAGGGCAAGTAGCCCGGTTTCAAAAATTGATATATGATTATTTAACCTTTACTGGCTCAGCAACCGCTTCTTCAATAAGAGCTGCTTGTGCTGCTTTATGAGAATCTGCATCCCCTTCAGAAGTTGAGCTCATTGCAGGACGGCCTACATAGCGAAGTTTTTTACCTTCTGAAAGTTCATATAATGTTTCTAATGCATAATTCCATGAGCCTTGGTTTTTAGGTTCTTCTTGTACCCAAACAATCTCTTTTGCATTAGGATACTTAGCAATGATACCAGCAACTTGCTCTTTTGGGAATGGGTAAAGTTGTTCTACACGAATAATGTGTAGGTGATCGAAGCCCTCGCCGTCTTTCACGCGCTCTGCTAAGTCGATCATCACTTTACCTGTACCTAAAACGATACGCTCTACAGCTTCTGGTTTAGCCCCTAAGCCTGGTTGTTCAATCACTTCTTGGAATGAACCATTTGCTAATTGCTCAGCATTCGCCGCAGCTAGTGGGTGACGTAATAATGATTTTGGTGATACGACTACAAGTGGACGTACCCCTTCTGTACCTAATAATGCTGCTTGACGGCGTAATAAGTGGTAGTAGTTTCCAGCATTTGAACAGTTCGCTACAAACCAGTTATTTTCAGCTGACATTTGTAAATAGCGTTCCATACGGCTTGAAGAGTGCTCTGGACCTTGACCTTCATAACCATGAGGTAAAAGGATAACTAGACCAGATTTTTGACCCCATTTTGAGCGTGCCCCTGAAATAAAGTTATCAAACATCACTTGTGCCATATTCGCAAAGTCACCGAATTGTGCTTCCCATACTGTTAGTACATGGCTATTTTCTAGGTTGTAACCATACTCAAAGCCTACTACCCCAGCTTCAGTCAGCGGAGAGTTGTGTACTGTAAAGGATGCGTTCGCACCAGAAATATGGTGTAGTGGTGTGAAGACATTGCCATTGTTTTTATCATGCAGTACTAAGTGACGTTGAGAGAATGTACCACGTTGTGCATCTTGACCTGTAAAGCGTACTGGTGTGCCATCTTGAATAATCGTTGCATACGCTAAAGTTTCAGCATGACCCCAGTCAACTTTTGCAGACGCATAAGCATCACGGCGTTTTTCTAAGATTTTACCAAGCTTTTTCTGTGGTTCGAAGTTTTCTTCAAACACTAAAAGCTCTTCATTGATTTTTTCTAAACGTTCCGCACCTACTGCTGTATCAATTTGTGGGAACTCTATTTTTAATTCTTCTGGCATTTCTAAATGATGATGATCATCTTTTTCTGCCATTTCTTTGACATGGTCATAGGCTGCTTGCATTTCTGCATAGATAGCTGTATCTAGTGCTGCTACATCATCAGCAGTTACAAGACCTTCTGCCACTAATTGTGCACCATATAATGCACGCACTGTTTCATGTTTAGACACTAATTTGTATGTTTCTGGGTTTGTCACTGTTGGGTCATCTGTTTCATTATGACCATGGCGACGGTAACCTACTAAGTCCACAATAATGTCTTTGCCAAATGTTTGACGGTAGTTTGCCGCAAAACGTCCGACTTGCACTACTGCCTCTGGGCTATCTGCATTAACATGGATCACTGGTACTTCATAGCCTTTTGCAGGGTCAGAAGAATACACAGAAGAACGAGAATCATAATGTTCTGTTGTGAATCCGATCATATTGTTTGCGATAATATGGATTGTTCCACCTGTTGTAAAGCCTTCTGTTTTAGCGAAGTTTAACACTTCTGTTACAATCCCTTGACCTGGGAATGCAGCATCACCGTGTACAAGAATGCCTAAGCCCTTTGTACGGTCAAAAATAGGTTGCCCTGGTTTAGATGTATCATCTTGTGTTGCACGAGTAGCACCAAGTACTACTGGATTACCCACTTCTAAGTGAGATGGGTTGTAAGCCAATTTCACATTCATACCAGATTCACGGTTGTAAGAAGCACCCATGTGGTATTTCACATCACCTGTCCAACCTTTTGTAATTTCAAGGCGGCCATGCTCTGGCATAAATAAATCATTGGAAACATGTGCAAAATCAGAGAACATCATGTCATAAGGTTTATTTAAAATATGTGTTAAAACGTTTAAGCGACCACGGTGTGCCATACCAATACGTACGTTTTCCACTTTTTTTGCTTCAGCCGTTTTAATAATTTCATCAAATAGAACGATTTGCGTATCTAAGCCCTCACCAGAGAAACGCTTTTGTCCTACAAATGTTTTATGAATAAATTTCTCGAAATTTTCAACACGAGTTAAACGATCTAATAAGGCTTTTTTCTCATCCGCAGATAATGCTTGTTTGAATGAGCCTGATTCGATTTGCGCTTGAATCCAATCACGTTCTTCAGTAGCTACTACGTGACCATATTCAAATGCTACTTTATCTGTATAAATAGCTTTTAAATAGTCGATTGCATCCTTACCATTTTTCACGTTTGCTGGCACATCTTTGAAGAAGATTGCTGCAGGAATTTCAGCTAAATCTGCAGCGCTTAAGTTGAACGCGCTTTCTTCAATTTGAGCTGTTTGTAGTTCACGGTTTTTCAGAGGATAGATATCTGCCGCTAAATGACCGCGTGAACGAATTGCATCTGCTAGTTTTACAGCGGCTAACACTTTTTTGTAATCGCCAGCAGGAGCCGCTGCTGTATGACTAGCTACAGCTACTTCACCTTCTACTACTACTGGTGCACCAAATTGTTGGAATAAAGAAACTAACTCCGGTTCTACTTCTTCAGGAGACTGTAAGAATAAGTCGTATTGCTCCATCACATATCCTAGGTTAGGACCAGAGAAAGCTGACCATGGAGAACTTACAGTTGTAAAGTTGTTCGACATGAAAAATGACCTCCAAATTTTGCCTTTCGGCAGTTCCATTAATTAAATTGCAATTAATTATATAATATTTAGCCGTTCTTTAAAAGAATGTTTCACACTACTTTTCCATATTTTAAAGAACGTTTTTTCCATCTCAATCTTACTACTCTTCACAAAAAATACAACTCTTTTTAGCAAATTAAGCAATTTTTTTCGCAAAGGATAGAATAATGAAATAAAGCATGTATTTTTCTTAATATTTTAGCGGGATTTTCAGCAAGAAAACGGTTCCAATATTAACCTCACTCTTGACTTCTACTGTGGCATTATATTTTTCAAGTAACATCTTCGAAATACTAAGCCCTAAGCCTGTTCCACCAATTTGGCGATTTCTTGCTTCATCCACTCGATAAAAACGATCAAAGATAAACGGAATATTGTCTTGTGCTATTCCTATACCATTATCAGTAATTTCTAAACATGCATAATTTCCAGCAACAGAAATAGAAATTTGGATCTCAGGAATTTTTTCACAATAACGAATAGCATTCTCTATTATATTACGAACGATTTGACTTAGTGCATTTTCGGTAATAAATAACGGACCTATTTCACCATGTTTCGACAGCGACATTCGCGCTTGAGGATGAACACGCTTTACCTCATCCATCACTGCTTCGATGACCACTAGTGCATCGGCCTCACTTGTTTCATCTTTTTGCTCACGCCGTGCAAGTTCTAATAATTCCTCAATCATTTTGCGCATACGAGCAATTTCTGTTAAAGAGGTATCAATGGATTCCTCTAATATAGCAGGATCATGTTTGCCCCATCTTTTTAAAAGAGAAAGATGCCCTTCAATTGCTTGAATGGGCGTACGCAGCTCATGAGAAGCATCGGCGACAAATTGTTGCTGCTGGGTAAATGAGATTTGCAGTTCATTCATCATGGCATTGTACATCTTCAGTAAATCACCAATTTCGTCATGTGATGTATAGGATAGCTGTATAGGCTCGTTAAATCCTTGATCCATCACAGTTTTCATAGATGCTCGCAATTCGTGTAGTGGCTTCATTAAATAGTTCGCTAGATAATAGCCAATAGAGCCAGATAACACTAAGGCTCCTAACCCTGCAATCAGCATGGCTGTCAAGAGATAATGCATGAGAGATTGAAAACTAGTTAACGGATGAATCACTTGAATATAGCCTTGGAAAAAACCCATCCGAATCGGTTCATTGATGACCAACACATCTTGCTTATCAATGGTCATCTCAAAAATTTCTTGCAACGAATTAAGTGGTGCTGCAGCAGAGGTATCATTGATTCGTAAAATATCCACCCCATCAGCATTAAATATTCGGACCGTCTCATCACGATCCGCAATCGATTTGAGCAAGCCTGTATTTTGCTGAATTTGCTGAATGGTAATTGTAGGGCCTTGGGACTCTAAAAAAGAGATGATATCCTTACTTGTCCGATTGACCTTACTCTCCTCATCATTTAATAACCATGTATGCAGAGAAAGATAGACGACTACACAAATAATCGTAAAGCTAATAAAGATGACACTGCTTGAGGTCAGCATCCATTTTTTTTGCAGGGACTGCTGACGTAAATAATTTCTTAACTTATTCATTCTCGCATCACATACCCAACACCGCGAACGGTTTCAATATAATCATTCATCGCCCCAGGGAGCTTTGTACGTAAATGTCTGATATAAACATCTACCACGTTGGTCTCGATATCCGTGTCATAGCCCCAAACGGATGTTAAAATATGCTCTCGTGTGCATACTCTATTTTTGTGCTCGATTAATAGTTTCAATAAGTCATATTCTGTCTTTGTTAGATCAAGTTTATTCCCCTGAACGAAAACTTCATAGGCAGCTACATCTATTTCAATATCCCGTAGGCATAAAGATTCACTGTTTGTCTGCTCTGGCGTGACACGACGTAAAATCGTTCGTATTCTAGCCAGCAGCTCTTCAATCGCAAAAGGCTTGACGATATAATCATCTGCCCCAGCATCGAGGCCCGCTACACGATCCATCACAGCATCTCGTGCCGTTAATAAAATGATCGGCACTTGTGATTGTGTTCGGATACGACGGCAAATCTCTATCCCATTAATACTTGGTAACATCACATCCAGTAAAAGGACATCAAAATTTTCCGACGTTGCCAAAGACAATCCTTCTCGACCATCAAAGGCAGTTTTCACTTCATAGCCTTCGTGTTGTAATTCAAGTTCCACAAAACGAGCGATATGCTTTTCATCTTCTACCAACAATATCTTCTTAGGCATCGTATCACCTTCTATTCCAAAATAACGATGTAGGATTTTTATCCCTATACTGTTATAGCATAACATCAAATAAAAAGTCTGTCTCACAAGGAAAACCTTGTGGACAGACTTTTTTAGTGTATGTCGGAAATAGAGAGGTTGTTTTTCCCCGACTCTTTTGATTTATATAATGCTTGGTCAGCTAAATCCATTAGCTCATCCAATGTTCGAGCATGGTCTGGGTAATAGGCAATGCCAATTGAAGCAGTTGGTGTAAAAAGATGGTCCTCTATCATCCAGCCTTCTGCTAATTCATCACGAATCCGTCGAATAATATGCATAATTTGATGATGTCTTTTTTCCTGATCTCTTGTTAAGCCAGTTAAGATGACAATAAATTCATCGCCACCTATTCGAATAACCATATCATGGCTTCGAACTGTTTTGTTCAAGGAACTGCCGAATCGCTGAATAAACGCATCGCCCGTCTCATGGCCAAAGCGATCATTTACTTCTTTAAAATCATCACCATCTATATAGAGCATCGCCACACAGGTTTGATTTTCATTTGCTTCTGCTAGTATTTGAGGAAACTCCTTTTCTAAAAAACGCCGATTAGGTAGCTGTGTTAAAGCATCATGATACGCTAGATACAGCAAATCATTTTCCCTTTCTTTGCGATGCGTAATTTCACGAGACACCATCATAATTTGGGAAACTTTTTCACGTTCAGGATCGTGCACAACCGTGACATTTCCTTCTGTCCATATTGGGGTTCCATCTTTCGCCTTCAGTAAAAGTTCAAACTGTGAATCTGTTTGCCCTGTATAATTATTTAAGAATGTTTGCCATTCGTCTTTACTTTCTCGATCAATAATGTCACTGTAAAACTGTCCTTGTAGCTCTACATTTTCATAACCTAAATAAATACCATAGGACGGGGAAGCATAAATAATGATGCCATCTTCATTAGTAATCACAATTAAATCATTTGTATTTTCTGTGATAAGTCGGAAAGTACGTTCAATATTTTTTAATTCTGTGAACATTCTTTTCTTATCCGTAATATCATAGTTAATGGTTAAAATTTGTTCAATTTGACCAAACTCATCTTTTAATGGAACAATGGTAGCTTCTACCCAGTAATCGGCATGATATTTCGTTCGATAGCAAAGTTCTCCACGCCACATTCCCATCGTGTCCAGCTTATCTTCAATTATTTGAAAAAGGTTTTGCCCACGGAATCGTGGTTCAATCAATGCGAAGGGCTGACCGATTAACTCCTCCGCCGTGTAGCCAGAAGCCTGTAAAAACATCTCACTCACTTCGGTAATGTTCCCCTCATGATCTAATACAGCAATGGCTGTAGCTGAATTTAATGCAGATTTAAAGACCTCTAGTCCATGAGACTTCGAACGTAATTCTGCTTTTTGTAAAGTAAATTGTGTAAAATCTTGCATGATAAGAAAAATGGCAAATGAATTATCATCCTGCATCACTGGTGATAGTGACAGTAAATACATACGTTCCTGCTGGTCCAATGTATGCAATTTAATAAACTTCTCACCAACGTTTTCCCCTCTTGCAGCTTTTTGCAAACAAATTTTAATTTGTTCAACTTCTTCCTTTGGAATAATCGGTAAATCCACAAACATTTTCTGTTTAACGGCTTCATTATCTAATTGAAAATCTTCCATAAAGCTTGAATTCACTTCGTATATCATTCCTTCAGCCGATAAAATGACTGTTGAGAAAAAGGCATGGTCAAACATGGACCGCATAAATAAAAATTTATCTTCAATACTGCGGTCATAGAGTATTTCCTTCGTGATGGCTAATATATAGTCTTCATTCTTATATTTCAACGGTCTGACGGATGTTTCATATTTACGAACCTCCGATTGAACATATGCATAATCTACATAGTCAACCTGTTTATGTTCTCTAATGGCCTCATGGTAATTTTTCTGAATGATCAAAAAATTACGCTTTGAGGTAACGGTCGAAATCATTTTGCCAATCGCCTCATTCGATAACAGATCTTGAGCTGCTTGATTTAAGCGAATATATTGATAATCGTCCCCTACTTTTTTCACGAGAAAAACAAAATCCTTGCCAATAAATAATGAGTTAAAGAAATCTTCGCTTAAAATATACTCCATGCTGTCACCTCCAGAAAAGCCATTGCCATCATGATAGAAATGTTCGTATGTATGTGTTGTTAGAATAAAAATAATACTACTATTATAACATAAAAATAAAAAATTACCTTTCTAGAATCATAAAAATTATATCCTTTTAAGGATAATATTTGATATATTACCTATTCTAACAAGCAACCAATCCTACTAAAGATGTAGATAAATGATTAATATTAGATAAAATTGATAGGTTAGACTTAATGCTATAAAACAACAAATTTATGGATAATCTTATTTCACTTGTCAGAATATACTGACTATTAACCTCAAATTTTGTTTTTTTACGAGCAAAATGATTGCATCGAACAGATAATATGTTATATTATATTTAAAAAACTAGCCTTTTTTCGGTATGGTCGAAATCAGTAAGACAGCGGGAGATTATGGAATATCATAGTTATAACGTCTAGTTCTTTGGGTTTTAATTCCAGTACGAATTTTAGTTTTCTTCTTTATGCTTCAACGGAATTGTTTTAACTACCCTAGTAAAGGAGGCGTTTCGTATGCTTAAACATCGAGACCTGCATGAATGTACAGAGCTTTATGAGCTATTATCACACCCTTCTGTATTCCCTTTTGTCCGTCAAAAAGCCACATCCGCTGATGAATATTGGTTTATGACAAAACAACTGATTGAAGAGGAAGCGAGAGGACTCGCTATCTCGAGGACCATAACTGATGATTGGGGTCAACCAATCGGCACGATTAGTATTCACGATGTGGAGGACGGTGCAGGCTTTCTAGGAACGTGGATTGGACTCCCTTACCAAGGTAAAGGTTATAATCAAAAAGCAAAAATGTTATTTTTGAACGAGTTATTTTTTGACTATAATTTTCATACGGTCTTTCTCCGTATACGTGTTGAAAATTTAAAATCACAGCGTGCTGCTTTAAAGCTTCCTTATGTGGTGAGTGCCAATGAAAGTCATCCAACATTATTAGCGCAGGTTAATAGCGGTGAGGCACAATTTAATTTATTTAAAATACCAAAAGATTTATTCTACCTAACAACCGCACATCAAATGCAAGAAGGCGAAGAGCAAGCAATGTAGTGTGTATATATAAAATAGAAGCTATAAGGTTTTGTCATTTCGACCTACCTCCTAGCTTCTTTTCTTTTTTCAAATAGCACTTATTTCTTATACTGTAAAATTAATGACGCCATTTCATCTGGTGTTTTTGGTTTTTGCGTTTTTGCCATTGTCTCCACCATTTCCACTTTACGCTCTGTTAGTGTATGAACAGACTTCATAAAAGATTCCTTTGTCAACTCGTCTTCCTGTAGCACTTCTGCGTAACCTTGTTTTTTAAACAAGTTGGCATTTAAAATTTGATCCCCACGGCTTTTTTGCGCTGAGAGAGGTACTAATAGCATCGGCTTGTGAAGCGCTAAAAATTCAAAAATGGAGTTAGAGCCTGCTCGTGACACAATAAAGTCTGCAGCATGCAATAAATCAGGTAACTCTGTTGTCACATACTCAAATTGCTTGTAGCCTGGCATTGCCTCCAGTGCTTGATCATAATTCCCCT
Source organism: Lysinibacillus sp. HST-98 (assembly GCF_016757845.1). NCBI lineage: Bacteria > Bacillati > Bacillota > Bacilli > Caryophanales > Bacillaceae > Lysinibacillus > Lysinibacillus sp. HST-98. Next base: position 96,475 of record NZ_JAENHX010000005.1, on the reverse strand, counting down.
TCCCACATAAATGAATGATGTGAAATTGCTTGAGGAGCTCTGGTAAGTTTTTACGTAGTGCCTCATTTAAGACAACAGAGCCTAAACTCCCTCCCATAACAAGTAAAACAGGCTTTAAAGTAGAAAAGCCGCAGAAAGCTAGCCCCCTTGCTCTTTCTCCCTCAAATAACTCAGGACGAATAATGGAGCCTGTGCAAGTAGCCTTCTCTTGAGGTAAATGCTTCAGTGTTTCTTCAAAAATCGTGAATACATGGGAAGCAAAAGGTAAGGCTATTTTATTGGCAAGACCAGGTGTGACATCAGATTCATGGATGACGACTGGCACACCTGCTAATTTCGCTGCCATCACAACGGGCACAGAGACAAACCCTCCCTTTGAAAAGACAACCTGTGGCTTCACTTTTTTAAGAATACGAAAAGCCTGCATCATTCCAGCAAGCACTTTAAATGGATCTGTAAAATTTTTCATGGAGAAATAACGACGCAATTTACCACTCGCAATGCCATAAAACGGAACATCGGGGAACGCCTCGCCAATTAATTCTTTTTCAATACCTTGCTCTGAGCCAATATAGTGGACATCATAACCAAGTTCTAGTAAAGACGGGAGTATCGCCTGATTTAACGATACATGGCCAGCTGTCCCACCACCGGTTAAAATGATTGTTTGTTGTTTCACACAAATTCTCCTATTCCTTAAAAACCATTGTAGTTAGCACTACTTTTTGTTTACAGTGTTCTATTTTACTATATGCTGACGAAAAGATATAGATGAAGCATGAAAATTTCAGCTTTTCTCTCTTTACATATGCTATACTTGTTCATTATGTTCATGAAGGAAGTAGAAAATATGTATCAAACATCCACAATTAAGGAAAAATATGCGCTACTCTTAAAAATGATTGTCCCTATTTTAGTGACACAGGTAGCTATTTATCTTATTTCATTTTTTGATATTTTAATGTCCAGTCGTTACGGGACGGTTGATTTAGCAGGTGTTTCGATTGGTTCCTCTATATGGATGCCGATTTATACTGGACTTTCTGGTATACTCCTAGCTATTACCCCAATTGTCTCACAGCTTGTGGGAGCGAAAAAAGAGATGGATGCAAAAAAGGCAGTCCAGCAAGGCATTTATGTCGCGATATTGCTAGCGGTCCTTATTTTTACAGGACTCTTCTTTGGCATTGATTGGATACTTAGTAAGATGAACTTAGAATCTGCTGTACATAACATTGCAAAAGGCTACATCTATGCGATGTGTGCTGGTCTTTTGCCACTTTTCTTATTTTTTGTGATGCGTTGCTTTATTGACGCTCTTGGTCAGACACGGGTCACGATGATCATTACCTTAATGACAACGCCCATTAATATCATGCTGAACTATATCTTTATTTTCGGCAAATTCGGTGCACCTAAGCTTGGCGGCATCGGGGCTGGTGTAGCGACAGCAATTACGTACTGGCTAATATTCATGATTACTGTATGGATCATCGCTAAACGAGTACCGTTCGAACGATTCCGCCTGTTTCATGATTGGCCTAAGCTTGAATGGCTTCGATGGAAGGAAATTTTATTGATTGGGGTACCAATTGGTATTTCCCTATTTGCAGAAACGAGTATATTTTCTGCTGTGACCATGATGATGAGTAATTTTAGCACAGAAATCATCGCAGCCCATCAGATTGCCATCAATTTCACTTCTCTGTTATACATGGTTCCGCTCAGTATTTCTATGGGTGTCACAATATTAGTAGGTTTTGAGATCGGCGCTGGTCGCATGCGAGATGCTCGTATGTATAGTTATCTATGTGTCGCCACAGCCATTTTGTTTAGCTTTATATCAGCTTGCATCTTGTTTATTTTACGTGAACCTGTAGCACATATGTATACGACAGATCAGCTGGTACTTGAGTATGCCGTCCAATTTTTAGTCTACGCAGCCATTTTCCAGCTTTCTGATGCGATACAAGCACCCGTACAAGGTGCATTGAGGGGCTATAAAGATGTCATGATTACGTTTATCATGGCCATTATATCTTATTGGGTGATTGGCTTACCAGTTGGGTATACCCTTGCCACACATACGGATTTCGGCCCATTTGGCTATTGGATTGGTCTTGTGGCAGGATTAACAATGGGCGCAGTTACTCTTTTAATCCGTCTGTTGGTTGTTCAAAAAAGAGTCACTGTTTAACGACAAAAAATCGCTTTTCTCTAACTTGAGAAAGGCGATTTTTTAGCGTAAAACACCTGTACGAATGATTTTCACTTGAACAGACGGCACTAGCTGTAAGGATGCATAGATAGCATGCCAATCCTTCTGAAACATCTTGGGGTGATAGGCACGAATATATCGACCAATCCCCAACATATCCGATTGCTGAACTTGAAGAATTCGCAAAACCTCCTCAAACTCTGCCTGCACATGGTCTTGAATCAACTGCTGAACCTCCTTGAAAATGGGGTCTTTATATAAATGGTCATGTGCAAATTCCTCAATTTCTACCTCGATGAGATAATCCATGTCTATTCTTTTTAATTCCTCATTCACCCTCCATTGACGCTTGATATGAATGACATCAGCCGTTATTGGCATTGCTTTTCCATCATGTTTCCACATATAGCTCATCCGTGCTTGTTTGCTAGGTTGATTCATTAAGAGAAGCATCATGAGCGATTGTTTTGGTGTTAATACTGTACCCGTAAACGTTTGACCTGAGAACAAAGCAACGCCTGCCGCAACAGCATGCTTTTTATCCTCACTTAACTGAATATAAGGTAGTGCAATATCAATTGTCTGTTCAAATAGCATGGAGCCAACCGTCTGTAAATCTAATTTCGGAAAAATTGTATTTTCCTCTGTGCTTTCCATAAAACGTTCATAATAGCCTCCTGCCCCCCCTGCTAAATCCTTTGTTAGCTCAATAAACGGCTTGACATCCCCTTCAGTTACAGCTATTTTTATCGAAATCGGGTTTTGGGGATCACGAAAATAAATATCCAAAATATCATAAAGAGGCTCTCTTACCGTTTGATCCGATACAAGGATGGTCGATAGCTCAGATAAATCAAGTGTTTGTTCTACTTTTAAATTGGCTTGATTCCGTACATCTCTTGGTGAAATACCGTCCGCTACAATCACTTCATTTTGCTGAGCTGCTGTATTCGGATAGGCATAATATCCCTTGTATGCCCCCACATATCCGTCCACCCCAACGAGCGTCACAACGGAAGCGTTTTTATAAAGTCGTTCATCCCAACAACCAGCTACAAGTAACATAGACAAGAGGAGCATAATCCCTTTACGATACACGTTTTCCCCTCCATTTATTCCAACAAATTATCATCATTGGTAGTAGAATTGTAAACACTATGAGTACGTAGTGTATAGAATTTTTGATAAACTCAATGCGCTGAAATTGCATGACAAATAGCGGCAGGATGGCTAAGAGAAGATGAAAAAAAACAATACTTCGTTTCGGATGCTTCCGTTTTTTTGACAAATAAAGCACACGAAAGGACAAACCGTAGATCATAACCGTAACAATGGACCAAGAAAGCCAAATATAGATGAAAAAAATATCCAGCCGTTTTACAAAATTCACTTCCTGTGATTTTAAAATATACATAATAGGCTCTGGTATTAGTTGAACCTCCTCCAAAGCAAAGAACATTTGTGTAAAGACAACCGAAATAAAATAAAAGATAAAAATAACGAGTTGGTAAACCAATAATGGCTTTCCCTTTACCTGTAAATCCTGTTTGAGAAATGGACGATAAAGGAGGTACATTTCAATCCCCAAATAAGCGTACATGCTATGAATCATGCCCGCCATGATTTGCTTAGTATTGTTCCACTCAACGGGGAAAAGATTACTCCACGTTAAATCTGGAACAGCTAGCATTAAAAAAATGACAAAGAGGAAAATGATAGGGATTAGCATGACACCAATATTGATAATGGTTTCTGGTCTAACTAAATTGGCATACAAAGATAGCCCTACAATCATCATGACAACAATCCATTCAGGTGTTTGGGGCAAGACCCAAGATGCCAGAACATACCCCATATAGGCAATTAATACAGCTGTTATTAATAACCAATAGATAAGATAGACCCAGCGAAAGAACCCATTTAAAAAGAAAAATTGATAATAGCGTTCAAAAAATAACAGCAAGCCATAATGGAAGATACTTGCAAGGATGAATACAAACCATGCACTATGTTGGCTGTATATGATTAACGGTGTTTGAAAGGCAATGTAGACAACACCTGTCTGAATGATAAAAAGTAGTAAAAAAAATTGTGCCTTTGATAGAGAAAAATTCATGGTGTATCCTCATTTTTTCCCTTTTCATCCTTCGGTGGTTGAAAGGAAGTAACTTGGACTGTCGGTCTAATAAAGGGCCAGCGTAAAAAAATTTTATAAACAGCTCTCGGTTGAAAAGGTACGATAGGTGAAAAATACGGCTGTTTCAATGACGTTAAACTAATTAAATGAATTAATAGGATGACAACCCCTACCACAATGCCTAAAAACCCAAATAATGAGGCAAGTAGCATAAACGGAAAACGGAGCATGCGAATCGTGCTATTCAATTCAACAGACGGAACAACATAGCTTGAAATGGCCGTTAAGGCGACAACAATGACCATTAAGTTTGACACGAGTCCCGCACTTACAATGGCATCTCCTATCACTAATCCCCCTACGATCCCAATCGTTTGCCCTACTGATTGTGGTAAACGAATACTTGATTCTCGAATGAGCTCCATAATAATCTCAAGGATCAGCGCTTCAATTAACGGTCGATAAGGTATATCATTAACATCATTTTTCACTTGATTACTTAATTCTAAAGGTAATACCTCAAAGTGAAAGCTAATCACAGCAATATAAAATGCTGGTAAAAAAACTGCCGTTACAAACGACAGTAAACGCACGATTTTATAAAAAGAGCCAACCATTACCCGACTATTATAGTCATCAGGTGTTTGATAGAAAGAGAAAAATGTCACAGGGCCAATCAAGGCAGACGGCGAAATATTGGTCATGACCACAACTTTACCCTCCACTAAATGGGCTACCACACGATCTGGATGCTCTGTATTTAACAATTGCGGAAACGGCGATAACACGGAATCCTCTAGTACATCACTTAACTGGCCAATACTATAAAAATAGTCGATTTTAATGTCCGCAATCCGCTTTTCCATCTCTTGTAAGGTCTCAGGCTGTATGACTCCATCCATATAGAGATAATAAGCTTTTGTGTTAGTTTGTTGTCCAATTGTAAAAGATTTGACCACAAGAGCGGGATTATTCACTCGCTTTCGGATCAACGTTAAATTGGTATCCGCTCGCTCCACAAGACCTTCATGGGAGCCCCGCAGGATATGTTCATTGTTCGGCTCCTCAAGGTTACGACGAACTTCATTGGTAATCGCTAACGTTAGCATTTTTCCCGTGTCAGGTAAAATCACGAGCGTTTCACCTTGGCAAACCCGTTCAATCGCTTGCGGTAGCGCAAAATTTTCGAGTGTTGTAAGTAAGGTTTCACTCCAAAAAGGTTTTTCTGTATCTAAACGTGCATAAATCGTATCCAGTATTTTTTGTACTTCCTTCGCATCAACAAGAGAAGCGTAAAAGCATAAAATAGCCGTGTCCCCTTCATGCCAATCTATTTGTCTGACGGTCAAATCCGAGGAATGGTAGAATGCTTTTTGTAGGCTTTTCATCATATACTCCACTTTATCCATAAAACGCCTCCTCTACTGGAGAGTATAGGCATTTTTCGTGTATTTCAAACGCTTAGTTCGTGTGATTCCACGCCATGAAAAAGATGCCCTCTAGAACATTTGGGCATCTTCATGATCAGCTATTTTTTAAAATAAGCTTCAATATCCTCATACATAAAGGGCGTTCCCTCTATTTTTTCATGTTGATTATGCAAGGCTGTCATTCGATTGATAATCGGGGCTAATTTCCCTTCATCCTCCTGCGTCAAATTGAAGGCGACCCCATAAGAGTAGATTTGATATTTTTCTTCTAAGGTCCATCTAAATGTACCCTCTAGGTTAAATGATTGATTCATCAAAATAAAGCTAAATTTAAATTTCATCGTTTGATTAACGGGTAGCTTCAAAGAAGAGCGAATCTTCATACCGCCTAAGCTAATATTTTCGATGACGATCGGGGTATGACCAATGTTAAGCTTTTGTTCATTCATTTCAATAATTGTCATGAAGCCCTTCACATAGGCCGGGAATTGAAAACGATAATATTTGCGTCGCTCCACCACAGGTTTTTTATGAACAATGGCTTTTTGTGGTGTTAAAATGCCTTGTGTCAGCATTTTTTCAAAGGCTTTCGCGGGAACAGCCTTCGTATAAATACTACCTTGCAAATAATCACATTCTTGCTGCTTTAAAAAGATAAATTGCTCGTAACTTTCAACTCCTTTTGCCACTACCTGAATACCAAGCATTTTGGCTAAATAAATCGTTGCTGAAATAAGTCCATTTTCAATCGGACGATCATGACGAATTTCACGGATAAACGCTTCATAGATATGGAGTGTCGTTGGTTGGAATGTTCGCAATGATTCTAAGGATGAGTAGCCTGTTCCAAAATCACCAATAGCAATTTTGACACCCATGTCTTGTAATTCTTCGAGAACAGTCATCACACTTGTACTATTTTTTAAGATGGTGCTTTCGCTAATCTCGAACTGTAAATAATGCGCGTCAATCGAATTTACCTGTAATTGCTCTTGGACAAACTGAATAAAGCCCTTTTTCATCAGGCGGATTGGCGATATCTTAATACTAATTGTTCGCAGCACATGCCCTTGCTGCTTCCAGTGCTGTAACAACGCACATGCTTTTTTAATCACCCAATCTGTAATGATATGAATCATATGGTTTTCTTCCGCTAATGGAATAAATTCACCAGGTGACACAAGGCCCCATTCTTTATGATGCCAACGAATTAACGCTTCTGCACCATTGATAATCCCCTTTTGCGGCTCCACCAATGGTTGGAAATATAATTCGAATTCCTCATTTAACATGGCTTGTCGCATATCTCGGTCTAACACGTACTGCTTATAGGAAGTAATATCCTCCGTAAAAGCATAAATATGAAAACGATTCCTTCCCTGCTGTTGCGCATAGCATAAAGCTGAATATGCATTTTCTAATAAAATGTTTCTCGATAAGCCCTCCTCTGGATAAAAAGCAATACCAATGCTAGCAGATAGGTGCAAGCGGTAGTCTTTTATCGAAAAAGGTGTATCAAAGGTTTTCAGTAAACGGCTAGCCAGCGCGTAAATATGTTGCTTGCTCCCATATTTTTTCATGACAATGATAAAATGCTGATTGTCTAAACGTGCCATGTAACTGTGATCATCTGTTAGTGTTGAAAAGTAGTTGGTCACCGTGCGCAGAAGCTCATCACCGATTTTCGTACCTAGCGCATTATTTAAGATATGAAAGCGGTTAATCGAAATATATAATAGTGCGAAGGGTTCGCCAGCTAAGCATAAGGTATCAACTTTATCATGTAAGCTCAACCGATTCGGTAAACCTGTCAATTCATCATAATACACTAAATAATTAAGCTTCTTTTCTCGTTCAATCTCCTTTGTAATATCAGTTACTAAGCCGAAAATATGGTTGACCTCCCCCTCCTGATCTACTCTGGGCACAATCTGTTCCAGTAACCACTTTGTCTGATTCTCCCCCGTTAGGATACGATAAATCACTTGATAGCTTTTGCCTGAAGCGAGATGATCTGTATACGCTAATACCTCCTCACGATGTGCAGGATGAATCATATTAATCCATACTTCTGAGTCTTCGTAAAGCCTGGCTAATGGAATACCAAGAATTCCTTCCAATCCTTTAGAGGCGAACAGCATATTGCCACGAATAGAATCGCGCATCCAAATCCCTGCATCTAAATTGTCAAAGATAGAATGATAGTTGGCTAATGTATCATTTAGTGTTTTCTCAAGTAGTTTGAAAGCTGTTTCGTCTTTGACAACCCCAATCATCTTAAAGGGCTTGTCATCCTTCCATATGACTTCGGCGGCTGCCTGTAGAAAACGCAGTTCATTGGTTTTACCGTGATAAATTCGGAAGTCACTGTCAAAATTAGTCCCTTTTCGCGCATCATTAAATGCATCATACGTCCTTTCATAATCATCTGGATGAATGAACTGGAAAACATGATCGATGCCATCGTTATCTGAACGTGCAAAGCCAAAAATATGATAAAAATTATCCGAGCAAAACAGTTTGTCATGCTGAATAAAGTACTCCCAGCTCCCCACTGCCGCAATATGCTGGGCGTAATTTAAATGCTTCTCATGGAGCATTAACTGATGCTTCATGGCTGAATACGTGGACATATCTTCAATGACTAAATAGAGCCCCTCCGCCTGATTGTCGTCATTTTTGATTGGTATAAATGTCAGTACGAGGCTTAGATTTTGCCCTTGATGCTGTAGTCTATCAATATCAATTTTGACCGACTTTCCTCGTAATGTTCGATTGAATGCTCTTTTTAATCGTTTATAATCTGCATCAGTCAGAATTTTCTTGAAATCTTCAGCATGACTAGGTCGATCTTGTAATAGTTCATAGAGTGCTTCTTGATTGACATAAATAATTTCGCCCTCTGCCGAAAACACAATCATCATATCGGGGTGATACTTGGCAAAGGACATGGCATATGAAAATAAACCATGGTCTTGAGCTGTTGCCAGCGCAATCGTATGTGGTCTTTCTTCCTTTGTAAAAAATTGCTTTAATAGATTCGGCTTTTTCATCCATCTCACCTCTCCCTACTTTTTACCCACTACTTATTTATCAATTCCCAAAAAATACAGTTTAAAAACTACTATTTAGAAAAGAGAAAGAAAAATTTCATCGACCGTTTTTCGCTGGAGGGAGCGCTCTTTTTTATTAGGGGATGCCCCCCATCCAAAGAAATAGATTATGTGTTTTTCTTAAGGTACTACGATTAATTCCATATCCAATAGCCAGCGATCAATGGCTTGCTTTGGATAAAATACTTTGTCCCCTACCTTCACATGAGGGATTTCACTTATGTAACCATTAGATCCGTCTGGCACTTCTGTTAATTTTAGCACTTCCCCTACACTGATTCCTAAATAATCAGCTGCCTCTTCTTGTGACAATAGCTGGTGTTGCACGGATTCCTTTGGCTGCTCTTTTAAACTAGTGGCGATGAGCCAGCTTCCTATTAAAAACGACACTGCTAATGAGAAAATCGCCATTGCTATGCTATATTGTTTCAATTCTATCCTCCCTTTCTCATCAAATTTTACCATTAATTCAATAAAAAAAGATGCTCTATAAGCCTTTAAAGACTTGTAGAGCATCTTTCTATTCATAAATGATTATTTTTGGATAAATTGTTGTGTCCAGTAGTTACCTGATTTCACATAACCTACACCGATGTGTGTAAATTTACCGTTTAAAATGTTCGCACGGTGTCCTGGTGAATCCATCCATGCTTGTACTACTTCTTGTGGTGAACGTTGACCTTGAGCAATGTTTTCACCTGCAGCTTTATAAGCGATGCCTAAAGCTTTCATACGATCAAATGGTGAACCAAATGTTGGACTCGTATGTGAGAAATAGTTATTTGTTTGCATATCTTGTGATTTTTCACGAGCTGCAGCCATTAATTTTGCATCTGTTTGAAGTGGTGATAAACCAGCTTTTGTACGCTCAGCGTTTGTTAATTTTACTACTTCTTGTTCAAATGCGTTCACATCTGAAGTTGTTGTTGATGGTGTTGAAGTAGTTGGTGGTGTTGCTGGCTTTTCATTTTGTGATGATTGATTATTATTTGGCTTTGTTGGTGTTGTATTATTTGTTGTTGGCGTCTCATTAGATGGTGTAGATGCCTGCGGAAGTTTAATCGTCCACTTATGATTGTTGTTTGACCATTTATAATAATAAACATTACAGTTTGTTGATTGCTGTACGGAATTCCCCTCTGTTGTATTGGCAGCAGCAGAAGCTATTTGAATTGGAGCTGCTAAAAGAAATGTTGCACAAATTGCAGTTAGTGTTTTTTTCATGTTTGCAATTCCTCCTTCTCTGCCACTAATCGTAAGGGATGAATTTCATTAAAATCTTACCAACATCTGCTAACTGCACCAACGAAGAAGAAAATGCGCGAAAAACCACGTTTTTTTCGCGTTATTTTTTAGCAGGTTTAACCAATCTATGAAATACTTACGTTTGAAAGAGGGTTGACACCCCTCCTAAACTAGTAAATATTTTAGAAAATAAACAGCTAATATGAATAAAAAATGTATGTTTTATACACTCATTTTTTAACCGCCTTGCTTCATTTCTGTCTTGGCATCACCCTAGAGATGGCTAGTGTCGTAGCCTCATGTTAGTCTAATGTTACAATTGTGTTACAAAATCATTACATTTCATTTACATAAAAATAAAACAACCTGTGTAAAGCTACACGGGTTGTTCAGGTGCAAAATTCACAGGTTGCTTTATTCTTCAATTAGTCCCAATAACAGGTAAAGAAACGACATTCTCTCCAATAATAACAAGTTTTGCTGGCATTTTTAGATATTCTGGGAGCCATTGCACCATTCCATAAGCATATTGGAACAACATTGGGTTTTTGATGCCCTTAATTGGTACATAGCCTTTCATACGATAAATCGTTTCAGGTAATGCACGCACCCAATCTTCAAACTGCTCCTGTGTAAATTCCTGATCTGTGAAATCTACTAAGCGAGAGCCTAGCTGCATTGAGGCTATTGGTGCTTTAACTATATCTGCTTTATCGACCTGTGTCGTTGCCTTCAGCCCCTCTAATAAGCTAAGTGGTACACGTCCATTTGTTGTTTGCAATATAAAGGCATGGGGGTTTAAGCCCTGCAGTTCATAGACAACCTGACCTTGCTCTGCCTCTGTTAATAAGTCTGTTTTATTTGCTAATAATAGATGTGCATGGCGAATCTGCTCTAGAAATAAAGAGCGCACTTGTGGTGTTAACGTATCACGGTGTAGCCAGAGCTTAGAATCTGCCACCGTGATAATACCTTTCACATTGAGCTGATCTGCAAAAAGCGGTGAAAAAACGGCATCCAAAGCTTCTACAGGATGTGCTGCACCTGTTGTTTCGATAATGAGCACATCAAAATCACTATCTAATAGAAGAGATTGAATTTGTGCCTCTGTTTTTTCAGCACCTGAACAGCAAATACAGCCCTCTAGCATCTCCTTGAGCGGGATATCTTTTTCCACTGCCTGTGAGTCAAATGGTAGCTTCCCGAGCTCATTCATAATAACAGCAGGCTTTAAATTCTTTTCTTTTAGCTGGCGAATGACATCTGTCAGCATGGATGTTTTGCCACTCCCTAAGAAGCCACTAAATAGGTACACATCTTTCATATTAGGTCCTCCTATAAAAAAAGCTGTCGCAGATGCCGTGAAAGACAACTGTTGCGACAGCTACATGGTTAGTTTGTTGTTTCCTCTGTTTTTTCGGCTGTTCCTACAAGAAGCTCTTTCGCTTTTAGTAACTGAGGATCATCAGCTTTCATTTTTGCACGTAACGCATCCATTAATGCATACGTTGTATTACCTGTTAGAATGCCTGTTTCTTCAAGGTTGTTCGCTGCTTGTAGTTTTTCTACTGCCTGTGCGGTATTGTCATCAAAGATCCCATCTACTTCACCAGGCTCATACCCTAGCACCTGAAGCATCTCCTCAGCTGCTTTCACAGAGTCAGATTGTAGGCCTGTCTTCATTTCTAAAGAGGCATTCAAGTATGGTAAAGAGGCATAGGATGGATACGCAACTTTGACATCAGGCTCAATTCCTTTTTCATTAATCCAGTTGCCATTCGGTGTTAACCATTTACCTGTCGTAAATTTCAAATTAGAGCCGTCTTTTAATGGTGTAACATTTTGGACAGTCCCTTTACCGAATGATGTTTCACCGACAACTTTAGCACCAACTGACTCTTTTAATGCTCCTGCTAATATCTCAGAGGCTGAAGCACTACCACTATCAACTAGTACCGTAATCGGTAGGTTATATTTTTTACCCGCAATGGCATTTGTAATTTGAGGCTCCGCATCTTTTTCTTGTACCTGCACAATCGCTTTTCCTTCTGGCACAAAGAAATTAGAGATATCGACTGCAGCCTTTAGGTAGCCACCAGGGTTTTGACGTAAATCTAATACAATGCCCTTCATTCCTTTGCCTTCATACTCAGTAAGGATCTTTTCAAGCTCTTGGGCTGTTTGTTCACTAAAGGATGTAACTTGAATATGAGCAATATTGCCATCAAGCATTTCACCATAAACGGTTTCGACTGGGATGTCATCACGAACAATCGTCATTTGAATGGGTTCCGTATTTTCGCCACGTTTTACCGTTAGTTTTACGGGTGTTCCTTTTTCGCCCCGAATGAGTGCAACTGCCTCTGTTGCACTTAAGCCCTGAATACTTTTCCCATCAACTGTTAAGATAATATCTTTTGGTAATAAGCCTGCCTTTTCAGCAGGAGAATTTTTGATAGGTGACACAACTGTAATATAACCATTACGTTCTTGGATTTCTGCACCAATTCCTTGGAAGCTCGAAGATAAGCCCGAATTAAATTGATCCGCTTCTTCCTTTACCATGAAATCAGAATAAGGATCGCCTAATGCATCAAACATACCATTGATCGCACCATCGACCACTTTTTCATCGTCAATATCTTGGTAATAGTTATTTTTCAGTAAATCAAATGCTTCATATAATTTTGTAAATTCCTCTCGTTCAATCGGAACTTTCACTTCTACTACTTTCTTATCACCAAAGGTTAACGCAAATATTGTTAAACCTGCCGTAATAAGAATTGTAAAGAACATTAGCATGATAAATTTAAACGGTTTCAGTTGTATAAATTGTCCTGCCGGCTTTATTTCAGCTGGAATCGGCTCCTGCTGCTGTTCTGTACTTTCTTTTTTCTGTTCATCCATCTTGATTGTCACCACTCTCATTTACACTAACTTGTTGTCACACTACTACCATCTTAACAGGTTATCCAGAAGACGAAAAGAAAAAGACTGTCAAAATTTCATGACAGACCTTGTCCCATCATGCTTCATTCTAACTAGCATTCCAGCACCTATTCAACCTTTATACTACTAAATTTAGGCATATTATGGTACTGCCTTTTAATTTTACTCATTTCCTAGTAGCAGTCAACAAAAAACTCAAAGAATCCTAGAAATGCTATAAGAATATAACGTGCCAGTGTCCAAAAAAGTTGCATCCTATCAGGAATTATCCATAAGTTTTTGCAGTTTTTTATATACGGAATGCACGGTTAATCGATGAAAGGAAATCAATTGTCCTTTATAAACGACTGAAAAAATACCATATGGTGTCGGTGATTTCTCCATCAGCTCTTCTCTCGTTTGAAGATCCACCAACGTGGGCATCAGTCCTAATTTTTTGGCAGCTAATTGAATATTTTCCGTGGCGACGTCTACATAGGGACATTGAAAGGAACGTAAAATCGTTAAATGAGGAAACCTCTTTAATCGTTCCTGCCAATCATCAGGAAAGTATGGCCGTTCAACGCTTTCATGAAATGGAAAGACCCATAATTCAAAATCATCGAGCGCTGTTGCCATATGTTGAAACTGGTGCTGTAAAAATAAATCATTGCTTGGCGTCCAGGAAGTTTGGCCATTCGTAATGACCACCACTCCCTTTTTCTTACGTTCCTTGGCATCCTTTAAGCATTTCTTCAGTAATTGTGTACCATAGCCCTTGCCCACTGCACTTACCCATAAACAATGAATCACCACATAGCCATCTGCATGTACAACTCTTGAAGAGTATTCCGCGTCCATATATTCTATAAAACCTACTTGTTTTTGATTTTCAAGTACTTGTATGTAATGTAAGCCCTTTTCAAATTGTTGATTAAGCCATTTGTTTTTGTTCTGATAGCCCTCTGTTTTCTTCTTGCTTCGTAAACAATAGCTGCCCTTCCCCTCTAACAGCTCACTATTCATTTCAATCAGCTCTACATGTTTTGTCAATACTAGTCCCCCAATCCGTTGATTGTGCTAATTTTACCATTTTTAGTGAATCATTCAACGATCATTGGAATCGCCTTTTCACTTGTTGTCACATATGATGCAAGTAATGACAAATGTAAGGAGGAAGAATAATGGGGAGAAATAATAAACCGAGCCAAGGCAATGAATCCATAGAAATTTATGTGGCTAAGCTATCCTATATTGGCACAGCCATTTCAACATTAGGGGATGGTTTACAAACCATTGCAGCGGGACTCGCATTAGAAGCGCTCCAAAACGCGAACAATGATTCTTCTCAAACTAATAATGGAAATGGGAATCAAACAGTTAAAATAGATAATATGCAGAAACAAATTGATTATTTAATTGCTGAGCTTAAACAAATCAAAAAAATGCTTAAATAACCTTTACATAAAGAAAAGTGTTGAAGACGTTTCAGCTTCAACACTATTGTTTTTTTTCCATTTTCTTATTTTTTCTTTGGATTTCTAATAATTCAGAAACTGTCACAAACTGATAGCCCTGTTTTTCAAGCTCTGGTATGATTTGTTCCATTGCCTGAACCGTTTGCGCTCGGTTTCCTCCACCGTCATGAAATAGGACAATATTGCCTGCCTTCACACCCTTTAAAACGGTATTCACGATGCGATGAACACCAGGGCTTTTCCAGTCAAGCGTATCTAAATGCCAAGACCACATAACAACCTTATAGCCTTTTTTTGCAATTGCATCAATCATTGCATCTGTATATTGTCCTTCAACTGGCCTAAATAATGTTGGCTGATAGCCAGTAATCCCTGCAATCACTTCATCTGTTTGCTGTATTTCTTTCATTAAATTGGTAACATTTGTTCTTAAAGGGTGTGTATAGGTATGATTGGCCAATTCATGTCCTTCGTCATACATTCTTGTAATCAGCTCAGGATTTTTTTCTGCATTTTGACCGACAATAAAAAAGGTTGCTTTTGCATTATACTTGTCTAAAACATCAAGAATTTCCGCTGTATATTTGCGATGTGGCCCATCATCAAATGTTAAGGCAATGATTTTTTCATCTGTCTGAATTTCCCAAAGTATTTGACCTGCTTCCTCATAATACTTTCTTCCTTTATTTTCAGAAGAACTCACTTTTACATAAAAAAGCGACACCGTGATTAGACTAAGTGGTAGTAAAAGCAATAAAAACTTTTTCACATTTTCACGTCCCCAAATAATTATTTTCGTACTTTATTATTTGAGGATTTCCTAAAAAAATGCTTATGTTTCGCATTCATTCATTAAAAATTTGATGATGGATATGATGGGCCAGATGGTGCATATACTCCTCTATCAACCATCTCAACGTTCTTTGTTGTTGATTTAACACACATGGCTGGGCCAATGTCTCTTCAGCAAGGTGGTCCAGTACATACATGATTTTTTTGTTGATGCTTGTCCACAACATTAAAATATCTTCTATTGGTAATTCCTGATAGCCCTGTAACGCGACCCATTGTACTTGGTCGTATGTAGTCACTACATAGGGTGAAGCTTCATTCTGCATTTGAAGAAATCGTTCAAGATTGACAATAGCCGAATCACATAAATGACCGATTACTTCTTTTTTGGACCATTTTTTTGGAGCAGGGCGTTGTGTTATTTCCGCTTCCGTCATCACACGAAATACTTCTGGTACTTTTATAAGCCAATAATGTAATTGTTCAACTGTCTTTTGCATGAAGGTCACTCCCTTCGGAAACAATTGTTACGTAATAATCTAATAATGCAATCACTGCCTGCACCCGCTTATGTTCGATTTCAATTTTAAGGGAAATCCATATAATGGCGACATTAAAACTCAAGACGGCTAATGCAACAATTTGGACAAGCGACATGCCGATCATGAGTTTGCTATTCATGGCTGTAGCAAGCAATGTAAACATGGATAAAATAACACCACTCATGGTAATAAACATGGGCTTCATGCGTATTATCTCATTTGCCTGTACCTTTAACAGATAGACAATAAATCGCAGCTCTTGCCTTGTATATTGTTGCTGAAGGATAACAAAATAGGACTGATACACATCCTTATCAAGCTTTTTATGCAATATATTTTTATGCATCTTTTGCACAAATTGATCACAGAAATTGTGCGCCAACGCTTGCTCTGGCTGTAGCTGTTTTTCTTTATGTTCTATAAAAGCGACCCTCAAACCTCCTCACCCTCTCATATTAAAACTTTCACTCCATTTACTATATGAAGGAAAGAAAGCCGTGTAGTACGAATTGATGCAAAGTCGTTTATTTTTGAGTGTCTTTTTGCCGCGCTCTACTTAATCCAAAAATAGCTGTTGCGAAAACAAAAACTTACCGTACAAAGCCACATTATCTACCCATCCCAAGAGCCTTTAGCAATCGTAATATTCGCTAATAGCGCTATTTGCATGATGGCGATAAAAAGCATCAATGTGTAATTCAACCGTGAACCTCCATTTTCTAAGATCCAAAAGCGAAAACAAGATCCGTCTCGCAAACTATTTCTCCATCTACCATTGCAATCCCTCTGCCTTTCCCGACAGCGCCCTTCACACGCGTAATCTCCACCTGTAGATGTAGCTGATCACCAGGCTTTACTTGCTTTTTAAAGCGACAATGATCAATTCCTGCCAATAAACCTAATCTTCCCTCATTCCCAGCCTTTGTCAGCATAATCACTGCACTAACCTGTGCTAATGCTTCAACAATTAGCACACCTGGCATCACAGGATACTGTGGGAAATGACCTGTAAAAAACGCTTCATTAATCGTTACATTTTTCAACCCCACGGCACGCTTGCCTTCTTCTAACTCCACAATACGGTCTACCAAAAGAAATGGATAACGGTGTGGCAAAATAGCTTGTAATTGTTGACTTGTTAACATATGAATTCCTCCAACGTATTTTTATAATCTTATTCTAACACTAAATATTAGTACTAGGTAATAAAATTTCATTAGTATTATTCATTAGTTTTCTGAATTATTTTTCATTATTTTTTCAATATTTCTTTATCGACAGCCACACAATAGCTAGAATATAATATTTCATGCATTCACCCTAGAATGATTAGTTTATTAGAATAGGATGGTTTCGCATGTTATCTTTTATCGCAATAGTTCTTTTATTATTTTTAATCCCCGGTCCTGCGGTTATTATTACCATTACGCAAACATTAAAAAGCGGAAAAAAGAATGGTATTTATACAGCTTTAGGTATCGGTCTTGGTGACTTGGTTCATACATTAGCAGCTGTTTTAGGACTCTCTGCTATTTTAATGAAATCAGCCACTGCCTTTGAAGTGGTGAAATATATTGGTGTGGCATACCTTGTTTACTTAGGTGTTCAGATGCTCCTCACAAAACCAAAGAAAATTGAGCAACCGACTGTTGAACATAGTCCTGCTAGTACTTCATTCCGTCAAGGCTTCTTAGCAGAAATCCTCAATCCAAAGACGGCCCTGTTTTTCCTTGCCTTCCTACCGCAATTTGTTCAGCATAACGAGCAGTCTGTCACAAGCCAATTGCTAACACTCGGAATAACATTTGTCGTGATGAGTGCTTTATATACAATCCTACTCGCAGTTCTTACAAGCTTCATCGGTGAAAAAATCTTTACAAAAACAGGCGGTAGCTCACGCTGGCTCGAAAAGACAGTTGGCTTCGTTTATATCGGTCTCGGTGTCCGTTTAGCATTACAGACACAAAGTAGATAATTTGGAGAAGAACACAAAAAGTGTTCTTCTTTTTTTGCAGGAAAATGGAGGATTATAGCCAATAATATTAAAAAGGAGGGTTACATTTGAATCAACGTCAAGAAAATTTATTTCAGCAGCTAGCCAATTATCGTGGCGAGTTGCTTCACTTACTGGAGCATGTGTCAGAAGAAAAAGCGAACATCATCCCAGCTGGATATCATAATAATATTCGCTGGAATATGGGTCATGTTTATCTCGATCAATATTTATGGATAGAGGCATTAACAAAAGAAAAGAATACAGAACTAGAAGCTCTCAAGAAATGGTTTGGGTTTGGTACATCGCCAAAGCATTTTGACGACGAAACGCCATCCTTTGAGGAGTTAAAAATGTATTTGGCTCAGCAGCCTGCCCAATTAAAGGAGCAGTATGGTCACCGATTGTCAGAGGAATTCCGTCCTATTGATATGGGTATGCAAACCATTGAACAAGTACTGTTACGCACCATCTTTCATGAAGGGATGCATTTACAAGCAATTTTAACCATTCATCGATGCCTAAATGAAGCAACAGACCGCGTTTGATACTCGGTCTGTTGCTTACTTGTTTATTGATAGTTTTCAAGATAGTTGCCTTTCTCAAAAATTTCT
The DNA here is from genome assembly GCF_016757845.1 of Lysinibacillus sp. HST-98. Lineage (NCBI taxonomy): Bacteria > Bacillati > Bacillota > Bacilli > Caryophanales > Bacillaceae > Lysinibacillus > Lysinibacillus sp. HST-98. The sequence continues at coordinate 77,985 of NZ_JAENHX010000005.1, read as the reverse complement.
TTCGGACTTAAGGCGGTCCACTCCTCTATCGATACATTGGGATGCAAATCAAGATAGGATTTTACCATTTTATAGCCCTCACTATATCCATATTGATAGGGTAGATCATTTCCACCTCTAATTATATCTAATGCACGATTCAGATCAGGCTTATCCAAATCTGCTGCAACATCTGCCCAGTAGACTTTGTTGTAATCTAAATCAACTCGCGTAAAGTTCAAATCAGGATAAACTAATTTTTCAAACATCACAGCCCTTCCTTCAAATAGGAGATGATCTAGCACTTTATCTTCACCACGTGGGCGGTTTTCAGTTGCAACACTATGATGATATTCATGAGCGATAATGGCCCTGATAGATTCATCGGTATAATATTTATTATAGAGGGCTGTTATTTTACCTGCACCTATCGTTACCATATTCGCGTTAACATCTGTGGCTGGAAACACACATACCGTTGTTTCATTATTAGTTGGAAGAAATTCAGAAGATTTGAATAGACCCTCTTTGATACTCTTTTCAGTTGCTTCCCTATCAATTTTTTCGCTTAATAGCTGATTTTCTTTTAATTGTTTGGGCGTGATATTCAACACCGTCTCAGCCATGTTTTTATATTCACCATTCTCAAAACATGCACTATAAACTGGATCAATGACCTCTTCTTGATAGACATCCAATGGTGAACGATCTGGATCCCTTTCTACCTTTTCCGTATAGTTTTGAAAAAGCTCATAAGCATGTACTATTTTATATGGTTGCTTCGTTTCTGGATGTTCGAATGAAACTGTGATACTTTCTACATCTGGTTTCTCATGAGAAGGCTTTTCTGTTTGTGCACAGGCACTAAGCATGAAACATAACATCATTAATACGATAAAACCCTTTACATAATTCATCCTTTTCATCCGTCCTTTTCATCAGTAAATAATTTAACCATGCTAACGTTCATTAACGATATGCCCTGTCGCTCGACTGTTTGTGTTTGCATGATTTGGTATCCTTTCCGTTCAAAAAATGGTCTCGCTGTAAGACTAGCATCCGTGTAAATATGGGTAAGACCAAGTTTTTTTGCGTCTGCTTCTAGTAAATCTACGATGGCTGATGCAATCCCCTGTCCTTGAAAATCCTTATGGACATAAAGTCGATCTAAATAGCCCTCCATTGTCATATCCCCAAAGCCAACAATTTGCTGATGCTTCCGTGCGACATAGGTCTTATTATTTCTTAAAGTCTTTTGCCAAGTCGCTACTTTAACTGGCTGTATGGCTAACGGTGCCCAAGCCTCCAATTGGGCCTGTGTATAATCTTTTGCGTTTACACTATGTACGGTTTCGTAAAATAATTGCAAAATTTCTTCTAAATCATCTTCATGATAGTTTGTAAAATGAAGCATCTATACACCCCTTTTCTCACAATCTATTATACCAATGATAGGATATTTATGTAAAATTATAGTAAGCTTATAGATCAAAGTAATCTATAAGCTTTTGTTCTACTGTTTCGGTGTATTGGCTGTCAGCGGATTCGCATTGGCGACTAATTGTACAGGCGTCGTTGTTTGTTGAAAGCTATCCTTTTGTCCTTGATTTGATTTCCCGTAGCCTTTCATCACAGCAAATAATGCCGCACCAACAATGCCCCATGTCAAAAACTTCATTCAATAACCTCCTTTCAGCGTTAGTATTCGAGAACAAATACAGATTATACGCTGTCAAAAAGTAGCTATTAGCAATGGTGACTTTGTGTCATTATACATTTGATAATTAAAACAGTTATTGAATTTAGAGAAAAAATAGTAAGATTTTTATTATATATTAAAGAATATTATGGTAAAATTTCCGATGGTGGTAAATGTGAAAATATAAGGAGGTTATATACCATGAAAAAATTTTTTACAGGGCTATTTTTAACATCTACATTATTTGTAGCAACACCTGCTGATGCCGCAACTCCACAAATCAAAATCGACGATGTTGTGGTAAAGTCTGATACAGCACCTGAGCAAAAAAACAATCGAACAATGGTGCCATTACGTGTGATCAGTGAAAATCTTGGTGCACAAGTTCATTGGCAGGATTCACAAATCACCCTTTCGATGGATCAAGCAACCGTTAAATTGAATCTTAATAACCGAACAGTCATTAAAAATGGTGAAAAAGAGCAATTGGATGTACAACCATACATGAAAAACAATCGCACCTATGTACCAATCCGCTTTATTGCTGAAACATTTGGCAGTCAAGTGCATTACAATCAAGGCACAGTGAATATTACGACTGAACCATTGCGAATTGAAGATGAAAAAATTAAGGTATTACGCTATGAATACCATATGACAATGGGTGGTGTCGTTCAGGACATCAAAGGCAATGCCTACCACCAAGCGCTTTTCAATATTTTCCAAGAAAAGAAAGGCGACAAAGTAGAGGCTCCGAAAGATTATTATTGGCACCTCAATCTAGAAACTCCTGGATCTTATTACAAGCTTGGTCAATTTGATTTTATGAGCCATGATCAATACAGTGTTCAACAATATGATATCTATACATTAAATCAACCTTTCCCAGAGGAATTATTACAAGGCTATCCTGAGTATTTACTCCATGATTTCGATGGCGATAACTGGTATATTTTCTCTGAGCAAGCAGTGAAGTCAATACAGCAGCTGATTAATAATGCATATGATAATGGCTTTAGCAAAATAATTAGTAATACAGTTGCTTAAAAAAATTTTTAATGGCAGCTATACACAACATATTCTGTAAAAAGATGTGCAAAATATTCATATCAACAATTGATTGATGGAGGTTTGCCTCATGCAGAAATTCCTGTCATTTAGTATAGCGCTACTATTCCTTTTATCTGCTTGTTCGTCGGAAGAAGCTCCGCCCAGCGAGGAAGCAGAAGCCAAAGAACAGACCGTAAATGCACAGCCAAAGGAAGATCTAAACGTTTTGAACGATGATAAAGGTTTGGTAATGGCTGAGTAATGAGAAAAGCGTGTTTTGATATTTTTTATCAAAACACGCTTTTCTACACTATCTTTGTATAATCTGAATAAGGTTGCCACATGTATCATGAAAAACTGCTATTGTGACTTCTCCCGCTTTTGTCGGCTTAAGTGTAAATTCAACGCCTTTCTCCAGTAAACGACTATACTCCTTTTCTAAATCAGCAACTCCAAACATTGTTGCTGGAATGCCTTCAGCGAAAATCTTCCTTTGATAGTCCTTTGCTGCAGGATGCTCATCTGGCTCAAGTAATAGCTCAGTGCCCTCTAAATCATCAGGCGACACAAGCGTTAGCCATCTATATTTTCCTACTGGGACATCCTCCTTTTTTACAAACCCTAGCTTTTCCGTATAAAATGCTAGTGCCTTTTCCTGATCTTGTACAAAGATACTGTTGACAATAATATTCAATTGATTTCCTCCTTGAGTTACCTTACTCAGGCTTGCTATTTTCTTCGATCGGTAACACTGTAGAATATTTAATTTCCCGTAAGGATAAATTCGTTTGAATTCTAGAAACGCCAAGCTTATTTAATTTTCGGATGAATTGGTCTAAGTCTTGGCGGTCTCGAATGACGACCTTTAACAAATAATCATAGGCACCTGTTAAGCAATGACATTCCAAAATTTCGGACATTGTTTTCAAGCGGTTTTCTAATTCCTCTATTTGCTTTTCTTGATGAATATTCGTGCTCATAAAAATATAGCACAATAAATCAAATCCTAGTTTTTCCTGATTTAAAATCGCAACTTGTTGATCAATATAGCCTTCATTTTCTAGACGTTTCACTCTTGTATGAGTTGCTGGTGGGGACAAATTCACCCGTCTAGCTAGTTCCGCATTGCTAATCTGAACCTCTCGCTGTAAAATCGCTAAGATTTGCAGATCCACATTATCTAATCCTTTATTTTTTATATCCTCCATTGTTTTCTCCTCTTTTGATTATTTTTAGACAAGGAAGTTTTTAACACGATTTCAAAACATTATTTTGATATCTGTTAAATAACTTTCGATTATTTCAAATTAATTCAATTATACAAAATATTATACTGACAAATCACTTATAGTGCTATGATTCTTATTATACATAGAAGTAAAAGGAGTGTACCTATACTGTGGTTAAATTTTATATGGGCTTAATGCTTGTCACGAGCTTACTTTGGGGAGGCAATTTTGTTGTGGCTAAGACGCTAGTGGCTCATGCCTCACCGATGACCTTAACGTTGGTCAGATGGCTGATCGCGGTGATCGTCCTGCTACCGTTCGTTTGGTGGAAAGAGAAGAAATTGATTCCTGCTAAGGCCGCTCTTGTGCCATTATTCCTAATGGGCATTACAGGTGTTGCCTTGTTTAATATATTTCAATTTTTAGCGTTGGAGCGGACAACATCCACGAATGCTGGTCTTATTTCTACAATGAATACCATGTCCATCGCATTCTTTTCCTTCGCCTTTCTGAAAGAAAAAATAAATGGCTCGCAGCTTCTGGCCATGATACTCTCTTTCATTGGTGTTTTTCTTGTCCTTTCAAAAGGAGATTGGCAACTGTTATGGCACTTCCAATTGAATACAGGAGATTTATGGATGATGGCAGCCGTTTGCGTATGGGGACTTTATTCTGTATGTAGTAAGTGGGCTATGCAAACAACCTCTCCATTAATGGCGACATTGTATGCAGGTTTGTTTGGGGTGCTCATCCTAGTCCCATTCACGATCAATGATTTTACCTTCTCTGAAATCGACTCCACTTTCATTCTTTCGCTTCTTTATACAGGGGTCATCTCTACAGTAGTTTGTATGGTATTTTGGAATATTGGCGTTCAACAATTAGGTGCTACAACCTCTGGTATTTTTCTAAACTTTAATCCCATTTTTACAGCATTGCTCGCGTTTTTATTTATCGGTGAACAGCTAAGCTGGCTGCAAGGCATTGGGGGAATCATCGTGATTTTGGGATGCTACTTATTCACACATTTTAAAACGAAGACGCCTCAGGCTGTGCTCTAAATAGCCATTCTCCATCTAATGTCAGCGTTTGATGTTGGAAATCGAAATCTCGTAAATCCATTTGGTAAAAGTGCATGCGTCCCAAACTTTTCAAATAAGTCATTCAGAAAAACTAGTGAAGGCAACGCCACAGGAAGTGGATATTTTTAATAGATGGCTAAAAGAAGCAAAGCAGTTTTCAAATCCCTGACCCAATGCTCTCAGTACAAAAAAACACATTATTCACTTTTGCCTATTTCACCTCCTAGGTCAGCTCCAATCATAACTAACGTATGTTCTATGAACGCAACCACTGTACTAATCGCACATCTACAAAATCTGAACAATCAAAAAATAGATGAGATTAGCCCTAGACTACAGGTATAATAAAGAAAAATCAAAATTGATTGGAGATGCCATGAAAATTCGATTAGAAAAATTAACACAGGGAGATTTTGAAAACTTATATGCATTTGAGGTTAAAAATAGGGCCTATTTTGAAAAAACAGTCCCAAGTCGAGGGGATGACTATTACGAATTACCAAATTTCATAAGAAAAAATGACATGCTTTTAGAGGAACAAGCACAACAGCTATCCTATTTCTATCTAATAAAAAATGAACTTGAAGAAATTATAGGAAGAATCAATGTAATCGATATTGATAAGGATCAACAATTAGGCCATATCGGTTATCGAGTGGGAAAAGAATTTAGTGGGAAAGGGGTTGCCCATACAGCCTTACAATTAGTATTAGACCTTATGCGCAAGCAAGGCATGCTCCTCATTGAGGCACAAACAACGACGAACAATATAGCCTCTCAAAAAGTATTAGAAAAAAACGGCTTTAAACAATTGGATAGAAGCGGAGAATCATTTGAAATGAATGGTCAAAACTTCACTTTTACTTATTATCGGTGGATTAATTCCTAGGATGATCTGACAAACCGTATTGTCAGGTCATCCAATATAAAAGAATGTGCCTAATCTAATGAGACACCTTTAATCGCTGTTTTCAATTCCTCTAAACTCTTAATCATTTGCAGTAAAGAATGATATTCAGCTGCATTCAAGTGATCACCATGCACTGTTATGTATCTTTTAATGCTACTTTCCATTGTTTGAATTTCTAGCATAGCATTATACTGAACGTCAGGTTCTTGGTGTCTACTCTTCTCTCTATTTTGTTGGTTTCGATTTTGGGGCACTGCGGTTTGATAGCTCCTTTAACATATTGTATACCTCCACAGATATACATATTTTGCACGACAAATCACTAATAATAAAGGGTAATTCTAGTATAATAGTTACTCTTTTATTCCTTTCTAATTGTAAAAATACAATTATTGAAGCCTATTTTATACTATAGCACTCTACAAATTCTATACAGCGCAAAAAAATCAAAATGAGCACCTAGCCCTCTTGATTTTTTGCAGGTAGAAGCCAATAACTTTCACACCTTTTGTGGTGGAATAATGCCTGTTACAAGTAAAATAAAGAATACCAATCCAATAAGGAAAAATATCAGTGACGCTATAAATATGGGGCCAAGTTTAACCTTAAACCGTTCTCGCTCATGAATGATCCCTGTTTGTGCACTCACTTGGGATGTATAAAGCCTCGACATTGCTCCACCGCTACTCGAAAAGTAAAACGTTCCTAAGGTAAAGGCAATGCCCGTGAAAAACATCACTTCGATAAATCGCACAGAGAATATTGTGGCAACCCAATACGTCAACGATATTTCTACAACCCACGCAATGATGATAATAATCATGTGTTTCCGTTGCATTAAAGGAGCCCCCTTCCTTTTTTCTTCAGCTACTTCTACGCATCATTTTGTGAAAAGTTTCATTTTTCTAACTATATTGTCCATAAAACTTATTTTGTTCTTAGAGATCATCAATCAATTTTGTTAATTGTTGTTGAGTGAGTTCGCCTTTCACGCTGTGCTGTAATTTCCCTTCTTCATCAAAGATAAAGGTACTAGGATAATTCACCACTTCAAACGTTTTCTGTAGTACTCCCTCTTCGTCTAGGAAGATAGGAAATGATAAATCATAGGTATCCTTAAACGCTGCCGCCTTCTTATAGCTATCATAAGCTGTGGCATTGATGGCTAGTAGCTCGACATCCTTTGATTTTTGTTGATAAAATGCCTCTAGTTCAGGTGCTTCCTGTTGACAAGGTCCACACCAGGACGCCCAAAAATTCACTACTACTATTTTCCCCTTATATGCTTCAAACGTTGTGGCAGATTGATCTAGCTTTGTTAAAGCAGTTTCATAATTAATTTTTTTGGTGCCATCCTCCAAAACAGTCATAGAGGGTGTAAGAGATGCTTGGAAAAAAACATTTTTTAATGCCACACCAATAAAAATTGCTATGATAAGTGCAGAGATAATGAAACTTATTTTTTTACGATTCATACTAACTCTCCTTTTAAAATATACAAACATTTGTATATTTTACCATACTATCAACTAACAGGATAAGAACTTTTTATAAAAAATAGCCCCTACTCTAAAAGTAAGGGCTACTCTTTCTTACGTGAAAGATGTTTTATTTTTATAGGCAATCACACTTACGAGAAGTAGCATACTAGCTGAAAGGAAAAAAACAACTCGTATCCCATACCATTCTGACAACATGCCCATCATTAAAGATGAAAGGCCGAATACCCCTGTCACAATGACATTCAACGATGTATACACCGTTGGTAATTTCTCCTTTGAGACACTTGTTTGAATGATGGTTTGCTGTGGAATGTTTTTTAATTGCCCACATAAGCCAATCAGCAAAGAACAGAGTAAAGCCATCAATGGTGTGATACTAACCGCAAAGAATAATGTAAAAATAGCGGACAACAGCGCACCTCCACTTATGAACATAGCTTTCTTACGCTCAATAAAATTGGTCCATCTTAAACAAATCATACTCCCTATAATCATGCCGATAAAAAAAATGCCGTTGAGATAACCCCACCATTGAGAAGAAGCCTGCAATGCTTCTTCTACAAAAACAAGTAAAATCGCTGCGACCCACACTGCACCTGCCATCGATTCCAGTAAATCCATACGTGCAGCAATTTTTAGTACAGGCGTTTGATGGATGGTTTGCCACCCTTCCATAATTAACACCCATTTCTTTGTTTGTGGACGTTCCATACGTGCCACATCTGGTAGAAGTTTTAAAAGCAATGTTGCGATGAAAAAAAGGACGACAACACTCCATATAAGCTGTGATGGTGTAAAGAGAAGAAGCAAGGAACTGCCAACAAACCAAGAACCCACTTGAATGGATTGGATAACCGTTTCAGCAATACTATTTGCTCGTAATAAATCCTTTTCTTCCACATAATGAGGCAGCAAGGATTGACGAATAGGATTGGCACAACCATCCAAAAACGCAACCATCGCGATCAGTAAAAACACAAAGCCAATCATCGGCTGATCTCCTATCAATTCTACATACAAGGCAAGACCCAAAAGGACTGCTGTTTTAAAGCCCTGAGAAATAGTTAGCAATTGATTCAACGACACTTTTGTCGTAATAAGAGGTGTTAGCAGACTGGAAATCAACATACAAGTAGTAATAATAAATGGTACAAAGGAAGTAGCAATCGCCGAGTTGGTGAAACGATAAATTATACTAATCACGCTTACTATATAGAGAATATCACCAATATCCGCTAAAGATTGACCTGTCAATAAAAGTGAAAAAGATCGGTTTTTAAACATGTTTTATCCCCCAAAATTTAGATTTTATTTTTTCTTGGGAGATTTTTAAATTGGACGAACCTGCATGTCTGAACTCCTTTTTACGCCTAGTTGAAAAAACGATGGGGGATTTCATTTTTTCAATTTCTATGCGTGATTTTGATTAAATTTCAAGAACATTCTAAAGTATTTTTCTTATTTTAGCATTACTTCCACTTTGTTGCCAGCACGCAAAAAGACCAGGTGTTCTCAAAAAATTTGAGCCCTGGTCTTTTTGTGAAAAGTGAAACCTACTAGGTTGCTTTAGTGTTTTGTATTCTACTAGTACAGTAGTCGTACCAGCTTTACAAAGGTTACACATTTATGAAGAAAATTTCGCAAAACTTATATTTCTCGTTGATCGATTTCAGGTTAATGTCTGGTTGTATGGAGCAACTTGCGACAAACGCTTTTGCTTCATCTAGTAAAGTTTTTATGACACTCATATTTTACTTACAATATAATGCTACGCACAATAAATGAAGCTATCCTATTATTTTACAAACAGTTTTGATATTTCTTCAGGTGGGTATGGTTTGGTTAAGTATTTTTTAATTTGAAATTGGTCCACCATTTCTTTTACCTCATCTAATGCTGAAGATATAATAATTGGTATCTCTTTTGTATGCTCTCTTTCTCTTAGTGCACGGACTAAATCCCAGCCGCTCATTTCTTCGCCAAGCATTATGTCAATCACAATACCAAGTAAAGGCGTATTGAGTGTATCTTCAAAAGCTTTTTTTGGGTCATGATGATGAATCACGGTAAAGCCCTTGCTTTTTAGCTCTTCAGACAACAGTAGAGCTAAGCTTAAGTCATCCTCGACAATCATCATGTTTAAGCCATTGCTATCCTCCATTACATCCTCTTCATCGAAGGTGATAGTGTTATTTGCAAGTGGTAAAGTAAAGTATACAGTAGTACCTTGTCCCTCTTCTGACTCTATCCATATTTCTCCCTCATGCTTTAAGATGATTTCTCTACAAATGGAAAGACCCAGTCCAGTCCCTCCTATTTTACGTCTTAAACTATTATCGATTCGTTTGAATTTTTGGAACAACTGAGCAATATCCTGTTTAGATATGCCGATGCCCTCATCTTTTATACTCACTTGGATACTATTATTTTTGTTTTCTAACAAAATCTCCACATCCCCACCTTGTGGAGAAAATTTAATCGCATTTCCTATTAAATTAATAAATAATTGAACGAGTCTATCTTGATCTGCATTGACATAGACCTCTCTTGCCTTATCAATTAGATGGACATTATGCTTTTGCTCATGTCGGAAGCGATTGACAATTTCAAAGGCTATTTCATTTAATTGTAATGTCTCCATGTTATATTGCTGCTTGCCTGACTCCATTCGCTGTAAATCCAAGAAGTCATTTATAAGATTGGTTAGTCGTACCGCTTCTCTATGGATTGTATCGATATACTTATTTTGCCGTTCGGGTTTTATATTTTTCGTTAACAGAAGCTCTGTAAAGCCAAGTACACTCGATAAAGGCGTTCGCAGTTCATGACTTACCGTACTCACCAATTCGGATTTCATTTGATCTACTTCATATTCTCTTGTAATATCACGATGCACAAAAATTGTGCCTACTTTTTCCTGCCCATCAAAAAGACAAGTTGCATATACCTCGACAAAGATTTCATGTTCAGCCGTCATACAATAGCGGTATTTTCGTGTATCCTCAAAGCTCTCCATAATAGATGCCTCTAAAAATTCAATTAATTCATCTGGTTGGGCACTACATTTTTGAAAATGCTGTAGCCAATCCTCTTTAGGGATACTTGTTTCTGTTGTCAAGTTAAAGAAGTTGACAATACCACATAGCGCTCTATTGATAAGAATGGTATCGCCTGTAACAGAAACTAACTGGATACCTTCGTTGACATTATCAATAATCGTTTGATTTAACGTCCTCGATTTTTCTACCTCTTCATACATAAGAATACGTTCAAATGCGATGGACACACGATTTAATAGTCCGTTTAAACTATCTATATCCCGTTCATTATGGGGATGCCCCTCTCGTGTGGCCATTAATATAGCGACTAGCTCTCGTTTAGAATTAAACACAGAAGAATACAAGTCATAGGCATAATATGACTCTTGTGCAATTCCTTTTTCATTTGCTGTCAATTGACGTTTAATAACAAAGGATTTTTCCTGCTTTAATCTTGCTTGTTTATCCATGTCAAAATTTTCAACTAGGGCTGCAGCAGATTGGTGTGATAAACCTTTTGTCGCATACACATTGCCCTCCATCCAATAAAGCACACTCGTATCATATTGATAAATGTCGTTTAAATAATTATGGAGATTATCGATTAGTTTCTGTTTATTTAACGTAAACGTCAGTACATGATTTAATTGATTATACTTTTCTAAATAATTTAATGAATTTTGTAATTGTAATTGATTTTCTTGAAGCTCGTCCTGCTGCGCTAAAAGCTCCTCATTTTGGGTTGTCAGTACCTCTTCCTTATCCTGAATAGAGAGTATCATTTTAAGAAATGAGTTCGCTAAAATGCCTAACTCATCTTCCTTTTGTACAAGATTACCTAAATCAATGGATTTCCCTGACGCCAAAGCGTTTGTCGCAAGTGTTAATTGTTCAATTGGTCGAATCATATTATTCAGCACTCTTCGTAAAATGACGCCAACAAATAGGAAAATGAGACCGCTAATCATTAACGAAATAAAAGTGAATAATTGCCCCTGCTCCACTGTCTTGCTAAAAATTTGGTTTAAGGAGTGGTCTGTTTTTTTCTTATAGGATTTTGTATAGGTAATAAATTTATTGACAAGGTCATTTGCTCCGCCATTCGAAAGTTCTCGCAAAGCCTCATAATCCCCCATCTTCGCAAAGCTTAACGCTTTTGGGAGAGTAACTGTTTTATAATTATAATGAAAATCAACTAGCTCATTATAGAGCCCTCGTTCTTCTTCTGTTAAATCGAGTTGCGAAAACTGCTGTAATAGAACTTCAAACGTCTCCAAATTTTCATACAATAGCTTTAATTCCTGCTCATTTTGAAAGGCATAATAGCCCCTTGCTCGAAAAAATATGCCATTAAAATTTTCTTCCAATTCATCGACAAGCATTGATTTTTCATACATTTGCTCTCTCTTCTGCTGTAAGGCATTTTGACTTGCATTGACTACGACAAGAAAAGCAGCAATGATGATTAAAAAGCTAGCAACTAGAAAAAGCAGCATTTTAAAGAATTGGCTTCGTATACTTTTATTCAGCAAGGATGTAGACTTAATCATTTAAGATATCCTCCACCAAATTCATTAGCTTAATGGGACTAAACGGTTTGGACATAAAGTAATCTGCCCCTAAATCAAATACCTTTTGACGATCACTTTCCTGTGATTTAGCTGTCAGCATGAGAATAGGCATCGACATTTTAATCTCTGGTGGGAGAAGCTCGATCACCTCAATTCCTGTTAAATTCGGCATCATATAGTCGAGTATCATTAAATCATAGGAGCTTTCCATCATTTTTTTTAGGGCTTCCTCGCCATCCTCTGCCTCATCAATATCAAATTCTAAATCTTCTAAGGTTTCACGTATTAACATGCGTAATATTTCTTCATCATCTACTACTAAAATTCTAGCCATCCTGTCTTTTCTCCCTTTCCCATTAAAGAAACATTTGATGAATTAAACGAATAATGCGTTCCGATACTTCAGCCACATTAAACGGCTTCACAATATAATCATCCGCCCCATTAATGAAAGCCTTCATGACGTATTCTTCCCCCACACGTGAAGTTAGCATGGAGACGATTACATTACTTGAAGCATGTTGCTCTCTTATCTTACTTAGCACCTCGATGCCGTCCATTTTCGGCAATATCCAATCTAATAAGATAATGTATTTGCACTCAGGGTCATACCAATTGGCTTCCAGAAAACTAATGCCATCAGGAAATGCCAGTGTTTCAATCATATAATCCTCTTTTTCCTCCAAATGCTTAAAATGATTGGTAATCAGATCACGAATAATATACACATCATCAATGACAACGATCTTGATTTTCACCTTTCTTTTCTCCACAGCAGCTATGTTATCAAAGATGATCGTTTGATTTCTCCCTAATTGCTTGGCCGTATATAGTGCTTGATCTGCCTCTTCTAGCATCTTTTTAGGATGTAAATTGGTAGAAGTGGCTTCTGCGATTCCACTAGAAAATGTAACATGGAAGCTAGTTCCATTTGCTGTAAATATCTTTTTCTCCATGGAGGTACGAAGTTTTTCAATAAAAATAAATGCCTCTTTTTTAGTAGTACGGGGCATTAAAATCACAAATTCTTCTCCACCAAAGCGACAAGCAATTTCTTCAGCTCCTTTTAGCTCCTTCACCAATGAAGCGAAACCCTTCAGCACCTCATCACCTACTAGGTGACCATATGTATCATTTACTTTTTTAAAATAATCTAAATCGATCATCGCAATCGAAAAATGTTCTTTGTTTTGCTGATGGTGTTTAATGAAAAGCTTCATTTGTGATTCCATAAATTTACGATTATAAATTTGGGTTAATTCGTCAATGACAATAGCCTGCTCTAATTCTCTTTTATAGGCTAAGCGATTGGAAACATAAGCAACTAATAGCTCTTCATCAATGGGCTTTGCCATAAAATCCATAGCACCCATCTCCAATGTGCGAACGCGATTTTCTTTACTATCATTACTACTAATCAATGTCACAAACATGAGCTCTTTTTTCGTTTTTTTAATATTGTCTAAAATAGAAAAGCCATTAGAATCTGGAAGCATGATATCTAGAAATACGATGGATGGTTGCAATTCATAAATTAACGCTAATCCTCGTTTACCATTATGAGCTGCAATGACAGAGTAGCCTTTTTTCTCTAAAACATTTTTTAAATAGGAAATAAATACCACATCATCATCTATTATCAGAATAAAATCTTGTTTTGCTGGATTTTTAATGATGGTTGTAGGATGTTCTATATGTTGAGCCATTGAATTATTTTCTTGATAAAAATGAACGCTTTCAATAAACGGAGCAAGGTACTTTTTCCATTCTGATTTGGTCCATTGCTTGTTACTGTCTTCATTCAAAAGCTCTAGCTTTTCACGAGCAATCGACGTTAATTCATGTAAACCGATTGATCCAGCGGTGCCTTTTAACGTATGTAAAAATGAATAGAGCTCGTCTTCTCTAACAAAGTCACTATTATCCCATTTTTGTAAATTTTCACATATACGTGTATAAACCATTCGGTGATATTTAGCTGTTTCCATCCTATTTCTCTCCAATCAATCATACTTCTATAAATTATAACTTACTATTTTGTAAAAACCACGGCAGATTTTGAACGTTTATTGTAATGAATCCCTTACGCTAAGCCCATCTTTAGCTGGTCTTAAAAGAAAGGGTTCCAACTTTGCTCTTTTCGATTGACTTATAGAAGCGTATCATGCTAAATTTACTAAAGCAGTAATTTACTAAATTACTAAATTCGAAATGATAAGGAGTACGGATACATGAAAATTCCAACACATTTAAAACATAAACCTGTCATCGTGGCAGAAAATTATGCCAATATTGATGGGCGCACGGCTTATCAAACAGATGCACAAGGGCTTTCCCTTGGTCTGGCACAATGGAATGATCGAGGAAAGGTTGATATTTCTGCGAAGGTTTGGCGGCATACAGGTGGCAAGTGGTCTCGCCAATCAGAAGAACTTCCCCTACACCGCGTACTTGATCTCGCTATTTTAGTGTGTGAAACGGAACTTTATTTTAAGGAGGCTTATCGTCATGAGCATTTATATGATGAAGAAAACCCTGTAATTAATCGTGTAGGCTTACAGGGAGATGCCATGACAGTGGAAGTTTGCACAGAAAATGAACAGATTAAAGAGGATATTCAGCTTTTTCAGCAAGCACTTACTAATGATGGTGAGCTAATTGGTGAACGCCTACGCACACTTTCAAGAATCTTAAAAGAAATGGGTTATTAAAACTCAAGAGGAACTTAATGATGAACGAACAAATGTTACAGGATGATCAACAGCTACGCAAAGCTTTTTTTAATTTCTTAATTCCCGTGATGCTAGCGAATGTGCTGCAATCTGTTGGCCAAGTTTTTGCTATGTTTATCGTCGGACGCAATTTAGGGGTCGATGCCCTAGCAGCCATTTCGGCATTTTTTCCATTTTTCTTCTTTTTAATGGCCTTTGCAATTGGCATTGGTTCAGGAAGCTCTATTTTAGTCGGGCAAACATTTGGGGCTGGTAATCATGCCAAAATGAAAGAGGTTGTTGGTGTAACACTCGCCTTTACAACCATTTTATCAATCGCTGTCGCGATTTTTGGTGGCTTTTTCATCGAATGGATTTTACGTTTTATGCAGACACCTGCGAATATTTTAGACATGAGTATTAGTTATGCCCAAATACTTTTCTTCACGTTACCGATTATGTTTTGGTATTTGGTGTATACAACCTTTATGCGAGGAGTCGGTGATTCCAAAACCCCATTTCTATTTTTAGTAATTAGTGTCGTGTTAAATATCGCCTTCCTCCCCCCTTTAGTATTCGGATGGATGGGGTTGCCTGCGTTCGGCTTAAATGGGGCTGCCTATGCTTCCGTGTTATCAAACCTGGTGACAATGATCCTGTTGTTAGCCTATTTGCATAAAACAAAGCATTTACTACGTTTTGATAAAACGATCTTACAGCATTTTAAATTAAAGAAAGATATTTTAACGTCCTTATTAAAGCTAGCCATTCCAGCCAGTATTAGCATGGTTGCCATTTCAGTGGCCGAAATTGCCGTTATTGGCTTTGTGAATGGCTATGGTTCGGATGCTACTGCCGCTTATGGCGTTGTCAATCAGGTAGCTAGCTATGCTCAAGTCCCAGCAATGAGTATTGCCATTGCTACATCTGTCTTTGTAGCACAGGCGTTAGGGGCTAATTCCACAGAGATGATTAAAAAAATCCGACAAATGGGTGTGCGCATTAATTATCTTCTAGGTGGCGCGATCATACTCATTATGTATCTGTTTGCAGAGCCTATTTTGGCTTTCTTTATCGATTCACATGAGACTGTGCTTATTGCCAAGAATTATTTATATATCGCCTTTTGGAGCTATTTAATATTCGGACACACACAAACTGTTTCTGCTACAATGCGGGCGACGGGTGTCGTATTATGGCCAACCATCTTCTTAGTCATTACGATTTGGGTTGTACAGGTACCATTAGCGTTCCTATTATCTCACCATACGTCACTAGAACTAAATGGTGTTTGGTTAGCCTATCCAATCACCTTCTGCGTCCACTTCATTATGCAATATGCATACTTCAAGCTAGGCTGGCAAAAACGAACATTAAAAGCTATGCTGAGCGAATAAAATCGAAGAGGGTATGCCATGTGCGAGCCCTCTTTTATTATGGCAACAAAATAACCAGGCACTCAAAACTGAGCCCTGGTCATTTTGTGAAAAGTGAATGTTACTACTTGCTTTAGTTCTTTTGTATTCTACTAATAGAGTAGTCGTTTCACATTGAAAAAGGTTACAACAAATTTCAAATTTTCTAATAGGAATAATTACCAAAACAAAAAACAGTTACCTCAAATATAAATCTCCTTTTAAACCGTAACTAGATGTTTAATTCTCCTTGCAAGACTGTAACTGCTGCGCCTGCAATCAATACCTTGTTGTGGTGAGGGGTCACATAGAGTACACCACCACGTTTAGAAAGTTGTTTGCTGACAAGCTGTTGTTTAGATAATTTCTCACACCAATAAGGGCCTAGTGCACCATGACTTGAACCATTTACATGATCCTCGTCAATACCTTGTGCTGGAGAAAAAAAGCGAGATACGATATCAATGCCTTCTTCCTTCGACTGACTAGTTAGACAAATTCCTCGAACAGGAAACTGCTTCATCGCAAAAAAGTTAGGTTCAAACTGTGTAATTTGGTCTTCATTGCCTACTTCCACGATATAATCCAATTCGGTCCTCCCTACAAAGATGGGCTTACATCCTAACCAGTCCTCCAATGCTGAAGGACATTCCATTTCAGCAATTGGATACGTTTTGATGGCGATTTCCACTCGTTCATGTTGCCACTTGGCATGTAAAGGACCACTTGCTGTATGAAATGTAATTGTGTGCTCCTTTGGCACAATTCCTTGCTGCCAAAGCACAAAGGCACTAGCAAGGGTGCCGTGACCACAAATGGGTATTTCCTTATTTGGCGTAAACCATTTCAGCGAAAAATCAACCTGTTTTTTTTCAATAAAGGCTGTTGTCGGGACAGGTATCTCCTGTGCAATTATTTGCATGGCCTCCTCAGAAATAGCTTCATCTAATAGACATATTGCTGCAGGATTTCCTTTATATAGCTCATTCGTAAATGTATTAATTAGACAATATGAAATACTAGTCACCGTTCTCCCCTCCTTGCCTCATCATACCTGAAAATCGGCTCATTGGATATGATTTTCCAAATACCATTTCCTCAGCAAGCACTTTATAAAAAAGCCGTCTTTTGTCTAAGCTAACACTATAAAATACAACTAAAGAGCAATTCGAGTGGAGAAACCATGAAAACTTATTTCAACTTTTTATTGATCATCGGATTGACGACCTTACTCGCTGGATGCTGGGATATTACGGAGCCACAAAGAATGTACTATATAAATGCAGTAGGTGTAGACTACGAAAACGACGAGTATATTGTCTATTTACAAGTGATTAATTTCGCTGATGTCGCGAAATCTATACAACCTAGCGCATCGGTGGCGCCTGCTGAAGTAGGTCGTGCCACTGGTAAAACAATAGAAGAGGCCATTTACAAATTATATCGCTCCTCGGATCAAGAAATTTTTTGGGGGCATATGCGATATATGGTCTTTTCAGAGCAGGCTATGGAAAATGAACACATTATTCCTGTCATCGATACATTCATACGTTTTCGCGATACTAGGTATCAAATCTGGGTGTATTGTACAAAAAACCCAGTAGAAGACATACTGCTTGTCACACCTATCTTAAGAAATTCGTTATCCTCATCAAAATTAAGTAACCCAATCAACCCAACAGAACAAGAAACATTTATTGAACCAAAGGACTTAAGAGATGTTGTCATTGGTTTAAATGAGCCAAGTTATGAAGTAACAATTCCTTATGTGTCCATTAAAGACGATTGGGAAACAGATGAGGAGCAAGTAGAGGAAACCTATTTTTCAGGGGTTGGTGTCCTATCGAAAGATGGCTTTAAGGGGTTCGTACAAGACACTGCGGCTCGTGGCAGTCAATGGATGCATAACTATACAAATCGTGGAGAGATTACCTTTCAATTAAACACAGGTGACCAGGAAGAACTAACGGTGAGTATTGAGAAAATACATGTCGATGTGGAACCACTTGTTAAACAAGAGGCTGTTACATTTGAAGTCAATTTGAGAATCAATGCGACCATCAATGGTTTTAAAGGAAAAGTAACCGAACAGGAGCTGAAAGAGCTTATTGTAAAAGAAGTGAAAAAGGAAATCCAGGAAACCTATAACGAAGGCCTAAAATTAGATGTGGATATCTATCGATTGTCAGAATATCTCTACCGCGATAACGTCAAGGCTTGGAAAAAGCTTGAGAAAGATGGAAAAATCCCATTATCAGAGGATTCAATTAGCAAAATTGATGTGGATGTAGCCAAAATCAATCCAGGTCGAAAAACTTTTACAGAAACCATCAAAAAATGACCAGATGTCCTTATAGGAATCTGGTCTCCCTATTATTTTATAAGTGAGTATATATAAGTATCATGGGGCACATGATGTTGATGCATATATTTTTTTAATAAGCCTTCTTGTTCGAAGCCTATTTTTTGCAATAGTAGATTGGAAGCTTCATTTTCTTTAAATACAATGGCTCCAATACGTACTAAATCCATTTCTTCAAAACCATAGGAAATAGCTCGTTTAACAGCTTCCTGAGCATAGCCATTTCCCCAATATTCTGGAAAAAGGGCGTAGCTGATTTCCGCTCTTCGATGCTCTATTGACCATTCTTGAAAGCCGATTGTACCCATAATTCCTTCTTGTTCCTTTAATGCAATGCCCCATTTAATACCACGTTTTTCGGCAAAATTGTTGGCAAAATTTTGAATGATTTGCTGCACTTGACCTAAGCTCGTTAAGGGCTGTTGTCCATAATGGCGCAAAACTTCAGGATTCGAAAAGCACGCAAGAAGAGCTTGTCCATCAGAACTCGACAATTCCCTTAACACTAATCGTTCAGTATGTAATATTGGAAACATCATATACCTCTTTTATCGTAGATTTATGAATCAAATTTTACATTTATCAACTGGGTATTGCAATCTCTATTTCCATTTGGTGCTACTTTATTAAAAGGACAAGGCTAGTTGCCCTGTCCCTTTTGTGCGTGTTAGTTTGCTTGTGCACCCCAACAGAGTAAGTCTACCATAGCTATCTATACATTCTCTCAACAAATCCTCAATGATTTCTATGTCCACAATAAGTTGTCAATTGTCAATGCGAGGTGAACGGAATGGAACACTTTCCACTCATACATACAAATTTTTTGGATGCCGTCGTTGCAGTCCTGTAGTTATGATTATTACCCAACTAATTAAGAAAATGTGTCATATAAAGCCTTTCTGGGTTCCGACCATTGCACTAGTTGTCGGCTTATTCATTTCTATTTTCATCAGCCACCGACATAATCTACTTGCAGGACTATTCATGGGCTGGTTTTATGGCTATGCAGCAATGGGAAGTTATGCTTCCTTAAAAACTTCTTATCTTACCTATAAGCAAAAGAAACGAAGAAAGCAGAAGTATACTGCTCCTTAATGGTAACTATTGCACCTTCATACACGAGAGTTTATACTACATTTTAACAAAAACACTTAATAAATTTCATACTTGTTAAGTTGCCTTTTGACAAACAATGAATTGGAGAGGAGGAAAAAATATTTCTGAACAAGATCTTACACCTGAAGAAATCGATGTTATTTTATCTAGTCAGAAAAAATTTAATCGCCCTGCAAGCCAATTAGATATACAAAATATGACGACAGCAATCACTCTTGAACTAGAAAAAGAAACAAAAGCTGAAAAACCGAATGAACAAATAATCCAACAATTAAAGCAATTGCTAGAAAATTATACTACTTACACTGTCTATATTAATGATAATTCAGCCGACAGCATTTTCTATTCTTTTTACCCAAAGAAAAAAAGGTTAGTTACTGAAAATATCAACGACATTCAATTTCTTATAATTCGCCCATGAATGTACACCCTAGGAAACGCAGGAAAATCAACGTGTCTAAATTTATTACGTTTTCCTTTAATACGAAATATACCGATCAAATTCAGGAAACATTTTCATTTGAACAATTAGGGATGAATGAGCAATAACCTAGCGATGAAATAAACTATGTGATCGTCTCAACCTTTCCTTTAGCATCTTTTTAGAAGAAGATGAATGACCGTTGTATCACCTTTTCCTTTAGAATATCTTTACTTGTTCTCGCAAAGTGGTAATGAACACGCGAATTTGTTCCATCGTCACAATAATACATAATGCAGGCCCACATTCTCTTGCACCATAATGATTCTTTTCATAAGCATCTAGTACAAACATTAATTTATAACGTTGCTCTGCTTCCTCCCTCTCCTCTTCAGGAATTTGAAAGAGACCGTATCCAGGAAAAAAATATTCGCCATAATGAGGGATATGATAGATGCATAGGCCAGGATCATGCGGCTCCAGCATACTTAAATAAGCAAGCTCCAATTGTGTTATGTCTTCTAATAATTGAAGGAAATCTCTTTTTAAACAGGAAATCTCAGTATTTATCGCTGGGAAAGCTGGCCCAAAGCGAAATTCAATACGAAACTTTACACTTTCCTCATTCACCATTAAAATATCTAGCTCTACCTCACAACTTGGCTGACTCGAATCATCTTTTAAAATTGCCACTATACCGCCCCTTACACTTGCTGAATCGTCGTTCTCTCTACAATATACTACGAAACTATTATTTTACCAAATAAATGAAATTATTCACATTTATGTATGGTATAATAGATTTTATTCATTTTTGGGAGGTGAAAGTGTTGAAAAGATATTTGGTGACAAGCATTTTAGTAGGAGCCATCTTCCTGACAGGCTGTGAAAAGAATGACAAAGCAGCCTCAACACTATCTACATCAGTAGATGAACAAATAATCACTGCGGAATCTGTCAGGGCACCTGTTCCATTAGTTTTAACGCTAGCGCAGAAAGAATACTACTATAAAGAATATTCGGCAATTGTCAATAAACTAAATGAAGAGTATGGGACAGGCTTTAAGCTAGATCCCATCACATCATTCTCAGCAAATTATTGGCTTGAATTGAAAGATTTTGAAGAAATATTAAAAGGTAGAATAGACACTTCTTATGTCGTAGTCGATAATAAGGAAGTTTTTTCTCCAGTTAAAGTACCAAAATTCGTTGAATTACATATGGGGGCACATCGAACAATGATTCGTGTGGATGGTTCATTTGACACCCAACTAAGCATGGACATTCCTGGTGGAAGACAGTTATTTTCGGTTATGCATTCCTTGTCTTCTACAATTGAACAGGGTAAAGGCTACTGGACGCAAACGGGCTATGACCCTTCCATTAAAGATCAAGGCAGTGCTTACAATATTGCGATCGGTGGCTACTATTCATATAATGGTGTATCCTCACCTCATATTATTGAGATCGAGTATTATTGTAATATACATGGTGGCATTACTTAATAACTAGCAATAGGCTTGTCTGTAATCTTTTTCACAGACAAGCGCTATTCTTTTATAGGGTAGCCTCTATTCCTTTCATCATATCAAAAGCTCCCTTAGATTTATTGGAACATACGACAACTTTGATGGAGGAGGCAGGATAATAGGCTGAATGGAAGCACACGCCAGGATCATACCCCATCACATGGTATTTCAGTATTGCTTGTTCACTATTCTTCTTAATCCATACACCATAGCCATAACTATCATTTTCATTGAGTTCAACATGTGGCATTAATAGCTGATTTGTTAAATCTTCATTTAAAAGTTCAAAATTCATCAGTGCACTCCAGAACTTTGCCATATCCTTCCCCGTTACGAATGCCCCCCCATCAGACCCCCCCTTTACAGGTAAAGAATAGATATTTGTTTTCCAGGTTCCATCTGGGTTGTCTATGTACCCTAATGCTGTATTAGCTGGCAAAGAATCTAACGAAAAATAGCCTGATTCCGTCATATGCACCCGATCGAATAGATGTTGTTGAATGTAATCGGAAAAATCCATACCCGTTGCATGCTCTACAATTAACCCTAATACAATATATCCTGCATTATTATAGTGAAATCGCTCACCGACTTTATATTTCATTGGACGATTCTGAAATAATGATAAGAAATCCCGCAATGTTCGAAGCTGGTACATCGGATTTTCAACCCATAACGCTTCAAAATTCTCCATTTCTTCCTCATCAAAATAATCGGGTATTCCTGACGTATGTGTTAGCAGATGAGCGATGGTTACGTGCTCATCGAAGTACTTAAAATGTTCAGGCAGACAATCGCATAATTTCGTGTCAAATGCAAGCTTCCCTTTTTCAATAAGCTGACAAATAGCGACTGCAGTAAAAATTTTACAGCCAGAGGCAATGCCAAAACGAGTTTTGGCATGATTGTCGATTTGCTCTGAGCGATTCGCATAGCCGAAACTTTGGCTAACTACCTTCTCCTGATTTTCCACTAGCACCGTTCCTGAAAAATTAACCTTCTCTTGTATGTCGATTAAAATATTTTGTAATTTTGTTCGCATAGGTATTCTCCTGATTTTCTTAAAATTACTAAATAATAGCTTTTTTATTTTAACCATATCGTTTTGAACATATTTTTACAAGTCTATTTCGTTTCAATCCTGAAGATCCGCATAATCATGTAACGGAAGGAAACAATAAGAAAAAAGAGGATGTGTCGCTGTGGAATTTTTTCATAGTCAAAAATCACTTCCTGCTATTCAATGGATTCTCCGAGCCATTGTCGCTTTTTTCTTCCTACTTTTCGCAACAAAAATTATGGGACAACGCTCTATTTCTCAGTTAAGAATGCTGGATTTTGCAATGGCTATCACACTTGGGAATATGATCGCACATCCCTTCTCTGATGAAGGTTTAGGAATGAAGGGTTCCATGATTACCATGACCGTTTTAGTTGCGCTCTACCTCGTCGGTGTTTTTTTGAGCCTAAAATGGGTTGCCTTTCGTCATTTGATAGACTCCCCGCCGATTCCCCTGATTAAAAATGGGCAAATTATTAGCGCCAACTTACAAAAGGCTAGAATATCAGTAGATTTACTTTTATCAGAGTTAAGAAAAAATTGAAGAAGTTCAAAATGTAACACTCACATTATGGGAACCAGACGGATCGATCTCAAGTTTTTTGCACACACCCTACCAAACACCAACACGAGCAGATATAACTTTACAGCCCGAACCCTTTTTTCTTCCCACTGTTCTTATTAAAGAGGGAAAAATTGATTACCATGAGCTTAGCAAAATCAAGCATTCTGAGCAATGGTTGATGAGTCAACTAAAATTCTATAACCTAGAAATAAAAGATGTCCTTCTTGCCACAATGGACCAAAAGGACAATTTGCATGTTTTTAGATACTAATTAAAAATAATTGCCAACATTGAAAGCATTAGGCTCTGTTTAATCCCAATGCTTGAAGAATAAATTCAAGTCAAGTCGTCTTTGTAACATATCCTTTGTCTTTAGACGCAATGAGCTTACGCTGGATATACCATTCCATCACGATTAAATTTGGCACCCAACATAGCCAAGCGATAGAGGCATAACTATACTGAAAATTATTAAAGCCAAATAATACCGTAAACAAAGGTAGCCAGATTCGCAATGTGACAGCTGCAAAGGTTAAGGCATAATTTCTTAGCATCCATTTCTGATGGCCTTGGATATTTCTTTTTTTAATATGGACCAACGCCTGCAACATGGTGAAGAGCCACCCTATGGATAATAAAGTAAAGCCTAGTTGTGCTACCCATCCTCCTGTAGCGTTCAGTGCTAAATAAAGTCCTGCCAAGCCACCAAACAAAATACTTACCATATAGATATTGCCTAGTAGTCTATGGCGTTTCACATTTTGCTCTCGTAACTTTGATGACAACGTAAAAGGACCGATGACGAGAGCTAATACACCGAATACAATATGTATATAGAGCACAATATACCAAAATGAATGCAATGTAGCATTAAGCATAAGCTTTAATTGTACAAATCCAGCCTTTTGTGCATCGAATAGTAAATATTGAACAATTGAATAGCCTGCTATGAATAATGCCAAGCCACATATTATCCACCACAATTTTTGTTTCATTTTTATAGCTCCTTTCTATGTTAGCGTACCATTCAAATCTCCTATCTTTTAACACAGACAAATAAGAGGGCGGAAAAAGCACATAAGTGGACGTTTTTCGACAGTACAACGAATTAACCATTAGGTAGTGTAGGTTAATAGACAGCCAAAACGTTCCACTCCAGGGTATTTTTCTCCTAAACTTGTAATATGAAAGCCGTTATTTTTATAAAATATCACTGCGTCCTGATCTGTTTCTGCGTAAATAGAAGAAAATACATGATGTTCTTCCACATACCGAATCATCTCACGTCCAATACCTTTTCCCCGATAAGCGGGCGATACGGCTATATGTTTAATTTCACACTGATTTGCCTCTCTTTTAACAATTCCTATACAACCCACAATGTCTTGTTCAAAGGTATAGCCATACAATAATCTTTCTGGACATGCAATGTACAATGAATATTCCTTCTCCACTTTCTTTTCGGAAGTGGCATAGGCTAATAATGTTTTCACTTGGGGATGAATCTTGCTTGATTGAATCAATTTCATGGAATTCTACCTTTCTGAGCGTCGTTTTCACTTACTTAAAATCCCTTAAATTACTATAATTATAAATAGCAAATTCATATCATCATCATTTAAAATTCCCATAATATACCTGAAAATTATCTTTTATGTTATGATGGTTTAAAAATTGAGGAGGGAGTACCTTGCTGGTTAAAGGCTATAAATTTAGTTTACCTCGCTTTTATTGGCTATTGTTCATACCTATCTTTTTGGGGACGAGTTACAAAGCATTATTTTTTGATTGGCATATACAAAAATATACTTTTCTTGAGCTAGAAGATTTCGGTCGTTATGTAATAATACTAGCTACAAGCTTCATTGAGGCCTTTTTCTATCTACTTATCTTTCGATTGATTGTCTATTTGCTTCAACTCGTTTTTCAAAAGTTTACTAGGGATCATAGCGAATGAGCTGGAGAAAGAATTGTGTTTGCGCCGTTGAAAGTATCCATTGAAGCTAACAGAAGGTATGCTGCTGGCATAATCTATTATGAAGCAGAAGAAAGATGGATTATTTTTCCATGTTATTCAATTTGCTACAAAAAAGGGTAGCCAGCAACTCGGCAAACCCTATTTCTCTCCCCACCTCAATTAGTGCTCATACTAGGATTATGTTGATTCCACGAAATGATTTCCACATCGTCTACGTTGACATTGCCTAAGCTTAAGAGGTGCGGAATATACGCAAAAAGCCCAAAGTTCTTCCCTTTTTCGTTCTCCGTTTGGAAATAGTCTACAGTTGCTGATGGTAGCTCTTCTAGTTCTCTGTAATCAGGTAATGACAGTAGTTTTATATCCTCTGCAGCAATGGCCCCTGCTGGCCCTTTATAGTGTTCCTTAGAATACAGGTACATCGCATTACGATTAGCCGCTAGTTTTTGGATTGGAATTTGATAAAACATTAGGCTTTCTTTCGTTGCAATACCTAGCTCTGTTAATGTCTTATATAGATGACTAGGATGGATTGGTAGGAAATGAACAACATCATTCCACAAGCAATTTAATTGAGGAATTTCTTTCATGAATAATTTCGGCCTCTCTGAATGATCAAAATATTTTTTCGAATATCGTTCATATAAATGTGGATACATTGCCCCTAACCTATTTAAAGGCATGAGCTCAAGACCCACCATTTCCTTTGGAACCATATGATAAACATATCTCTGCATGACAAGCACCTCCACCTAACTAATTCTTCATACATTTGGAAATTCCTGTTACAATCATTGTATAAATAGAAAGTAGGTGCAAGATGGAATTATTAGTTATCATTCTTATTTTTGCGGGAATTTTTGCTATATATGATTCCATTAGACGAGTTAACAAAACTATTTTGGAGCAAACGGAGGAACTAAAGACATTACGAGAGGAGCTGAAAGGTAAGGATAAAAATTAGAAGGGCTAATACTTTTGCTTTGGATAATCCATCGAATTAGCAATATCAATCAGGACTTCAGCCGTCACTTGATCTGCCACATCTCGATCAATACTAAAGACATATTGCCAATTGTCTCTTTCAAACACGAGTAAATGAAAACCAATTCGTGGATTTTCAATATAGGCTGCCTCACTACCATTTTTCAGCTTAAATACATCCGTTTTATATTTTTCAAATGACAGTTTATGTTGAACTGGTCGTACCTTGATTTTGAAATGATTTTGTGGCAATTGATCACTGATCATTACCACCTCCAGCTGATCATTCATTTCTCCTTCTAAATCACTAAACCTTCCAAAATGATGCGTAAAGCTGATTGGCGGTACTCGTATGGGTAGCTTCAGCTCTTTATCATAGTGGTGTTCGAACTCTTTTACGGCTACCTCTACTGTTTTATAGCCGATTTCAGGAAGAAATTCTTCAAGAGGTTGGGGCGAATCACTGTCCTTTGCAGAAACCAAATAAAAAGGGGAAACATACGCAAATAAAGATAGTCCAATAAGAATACGCTTGTTCATATTAACGCTCCTCTATCCTGTTTGAGTATAGATTAACCTACTGAATCACAATTATGCTGGCACTGATCGCTATCATGGCATAGTCTTATCGTTAAAAATGGACGTAAAGTAGCGAAGTGTCGGTACTATTTTATTCGCGCGAAGCATCTTTTCAAGCTCTAGCTTTGTGACCCATTGAACCGCTGTCACTTCCTCCTCTTGAAGCATGGTGTCACAAATTTCAAAGCTTTGTTCAAATAACCAAACATCGTAAAAATCATTGAAACAATCACGACGCTCACTCTTGACTAATTGTCCATTAGTCCTCAATAATGATATCCCGATTTCCTCTTCCACCTCACGAATAGCCCCGTCCAAACTGCTTTCACCCGCCATTATAGAGCCTCCCGGACATTCCCATAAATGAGGATCATGTTTATTGGGATGTCTTTTTGTTAGAAGGAATTTTCCCTTGTTATTGCAAATCCATACGTGCACAACGATATGGTAATCTTCAGCTGCTAATTTTGTCCCACGCACATGACGCTTATTTATTTTTTTGCGATTTTTATCATAGAGATCCCAGACTTCCATTGAGCACCTCATTTCTGAATTTGAACAAGCACATACTGCTTTGTCCACATTTCCGTCGTCACAATAGAACGTTCATCATTTTTTTCGAAAAATAGCCCGCTCCCCTCTTTTTCAAGAAATGCCCATCCTTCATTAGCCATCATTTGCTGAATGTCATCGTCTACCTTCTGTATGCCCCTAGCTGAGAGGGCTGTGAGGTACCAAGTTGCCTTCTTATCATTGGAGAGCGCCACTAAATCGAAGGAGGATGCATTTAATTTTTGTATGGCTTCCTTTGGTGTAAGGGAATCGATTGGCAAAGGAGGATATAATAATTTATTGCTATCAATAAAGACCGCACTTACTACGAAAAGAGCTGCTAAAAGTAAACCTAAACTTTTCATTATTTCATCTCTCCCTCCCTAAAAATGTTCGAATGTAATTAAAATTTTATATTATATCAACCACCTTTGAATATTTACTCTTTAAAACTCTTCATTTATTTCTTCAATCATTTCTTTTACTCCTTTCTCATGAATGGCCTTCACCTTTACATCTTGAATTGGACTAATGGCATACCAAAATCGTTTATCGTTTTCAATGGGAAGGAGCTTCGCCAATTCATCGCCTACGAAAATCTCGACAATTGAATTGTCACTTATTGTACCAGAATAGATATAAGGCTCACTATTCATGGCAGACCATTGTACAGGTGAATGCCACTTAGCTCCCCTCGTTTGTTTCCATTCCCACTGATTCTTTTCTTTTTCAAAATAAGCGATATAAATTGTTTCTTCATGATCTTTCTGTTCTAAGAAGATGGCAATGGCATCCCCGTCATGAACAACATTCAACTCTTTATGAACAAGGGTATATGTATAGTTTTTTTCACCAACATGCATTTCCATCATTTTTTGCTGAAAAAAATGTTCAAATTGTTGTTCTTCATTTGAACACCCCATTAAGACAACTAAAACAACTAAGAAGCTTACCATCAACGCTCTTTTCAATTTTCCTTCTCCTTCTACTATGCTATTCAAGCTTTTAATAATGAAGAAAAGTTATAGAAAGCATTTAAAACATCTTCCCCTAATGGATCAGCAAATGCTTGATTTTCCAATGGGAAGATGCCTTCATTCTCTAACTGCTCCAAATATTTCTTGAAGCCTTGATCTATAGCCTCCATATACCCCTTAAGAGTAAATTGATAATTAAAGATTCTTTCGATAGGATAATGACTTTTATGTTCAATTAATATGTATTCACCATCGCTGGAAAAAATATAGTAATCATAGTTTCCGTGACAATCTATTTTTACTTCATTTGTATTACCTTGATAAAAACTGGTGAGCGTGGAGAAAAATTGTGGGATGGCTATAAAGGCTAAACCAGATCTAAAACTAAATAGTTGTTCATCATTTGACACATCAAATTGAATATCTCCACCCTCTAAATTAATTTTAATCGTACACATATACTTATTTTTCAAAAATATACCCCCTCTATAAACCTACACATTTCATATTTTACCTTATTAAGTAAATAAACTATAGAAGATGTTATCATTCTGTTTATAAAGATTTAATAGGAGGTGATAAATTTCATCATTAGAAAGGCAACTATAAAGATGCGAAAGGTATTGGAAAAGTACATGTTGATAGTTGGTGAACAAACTATAAGCATAGTGTGCCAGCAAACTATTAAAGTAAATTATCCTACGAACAAAAAACGCAATGTTGGACACAACAAATTGCCGACAAAACGAAGTATGTCCTAGTAGCTGAAAATGAATTAGGCGACATTATTGGCTTCACATCTGCAAGTAAAAGAGACTCAACCCCTACCCTATTCCAATTATGTAGAAACGCTCTATCTTTTAGAAGACATCACGAAAAAGGGATAGGAAAACAATTGCTGAAGGAAATCTTTCATTACTTTCATCAAAAAAACTACCAAACTATATTTGTTGAAGTCTTAGCTATAGAATAAAACACGTTATTTTTATGAACATTATGGGGCGTAGCTTAGAAATTACAATTGGTGGGAAAGTGTTAAAAGAGTTAGTGTACGAATGGAAAGATATCGAAGAAGCTATAGAAAAACTAGTAAAATAAAATTGATTTTTCTCTTCAAATCAGGAAAATGTTATCAAAGATTCCTTATAACGTAGATCTTATTCATAAATATATGTAATTATCTTACAACAACAAAGGCCACTCATCATAAGTGACCTTTAAGATTTATTTTATTAATCGACTTCATATTTAGGTAACAGCCTGTTGAATCGCTTGATCATGTGTCGCAAAACTGATATTGATACTCTTTCTTTCAAAAATCGTATCAAGCAACTCATGCAATAGCAAATGGAACTTAGGAGTGGCATTTACCTTTTGTGTTTGCTGAAACTGCTCTAACAAATTTTTCAGCAGTCCTCATGCATATCGAGGAAATTCCATAACCTGTCCATGTCCTGGCAAATGGGCTGTATCAGCCACATAGAGCCGCGTGTCTTGCTCATCCATGAATAATTCCACTGCTTTACAACAAACCGCATAGCCTCGCAAAACTTTGCTAAAGGGCTGCTTCGGTTTGTTGTAAGTTCCTTCGTAGTTGAAAGAATTGAGCTTATCTTGCAGCCTACTGTAGCTGAAGTAAACCTCATTCCCTTATTTACCATTTTACTTCCAATTAATACTTTGCTATGTTATGATTTCTTTATAGAGGGTTATTTGGAGGTTATTATATGCGACATTATTTAGTTTACGCTCTATTACTAATGATGATTTTTATTGCAACGCTTAACTCTTGGGGTGATACATCTAAAACAGTATGGTATGTAATTGCATCTATAAGCATTACCTGTTTAATGCTAATGAAAACAATTGAGCGAAAAAAACACTAATTAATAGGCCTATTATTGCCTGCGGTATTAGTAAATCTCAACTTTTATCTACTTACCACCTCTGTACTAACTCATACACCTTACTATGTTACGATAGAGTTTTCAGCTAACCAGGAAAAAAGGTAGTTCTTTTAAGAGAGGATACTTCATGATGAATAGATTAAAAGCAGTAGGATTTGTTTTATGAATACTTATAATTCAGGAGATATTTTAATTAGTGCTTTCTCGATTTTCTGGTTACTATTTTCTCTAGTTCCAATTGTTTTTTCCTTTGGTTTGCTATCCGTACAACTAAGCAATAAAAAAGGCAATCCAGATTATTAGAGGAAATCAATAAAAAATTAAAACGTACATAAGAGATTTCATCAACCATTCGACACTTGAAACAATTTCCCGTCATGCATCAAACTAGGTACTTGTGCTTAAAATTACACACAAGTCCATTTGTAAATGCCACGTCAATCACTTCGAAAACCTCTAGCATGTCTCTCACAACGTTCCATTTAATCATTCATTAAATTCATATGGCTTGTTTGTGAAAGTTTGACGGGACACTAAAAAAGCCCATTAGGCTCTGATTTACTCAGTCACCTAACAGGCAATTCGTGTAAAGGTTTGTCCTTTGATGTTAAATCCAAGCCATAAATCCTTGATACGCTTAGTCTTGAATCGCTGCGTCTAATGCTACCACGATCATGTCATTGAATGTTGTTTGACGTTCTTCAGCTGTCGTTACTTCACCTGTAATAATGTGGTCACTTACTGTTAGTACAGCAAGTGCTTTACGACCGAATTTTGCCGCTAATGTGTAAAGAGCTGCTGATTCCATTTCTACAGCTAGTACGCCGTATTGAGCTAATTTTTCGTTTTGGTGCTCATCTGAGTAGAATAAATCTGCTGTGAAGATATTCCCTACTTGTAAGTTAAGACCTGCATCCTTACCTGCATTGTATGCTTTTAATAAAAGATCAAAGTCAGCGATTGGTGCGAAATCAATAGCACCACCCCAAATGATTTGGTTCATACGTGTATCAGATGTTGCTCCTTGCGCTAAAATCACGTCACGTACTTTCACATCTTTTTGAATTGCACCACAAGTACCTACACGGATTAATTTTTGAACATCATATTCTTGCATTAATTCTGTTGCGTAGATCGAAATAGATGGCACACCCATACCAGTTCCTTGTACAGAAATACGTTTCCCTTTATACGTACCAGTATATCCGAACATATTACGTACTTCGTTGTAGCAAGTTACATCTTCTAAAAATGTTTCCGCAATGTATTTTGCACGTAATGGATCTCCTGGAAGTAAAATTGTGTCAGCGATTTCACCTTTTTTTGCATTAATATGAATACTCATACTGCAATCCCTCTTTTCTGTCAGTTATCACTATAAATAATACTGTGTTTCTGTCATTTACGCAATGCTAGACGTCTAGCAACTACAAAATTATTTATAGTTTTCGTACAATTATGCTTGTTCCTCATAAAGTGTCCACAAAGTATCAAAGGTCTGGATTGTTAAGTTTTCCGTTGCATAGGTTTCTATATAGTCGGACAACTCATTAAAGTCTGTGCTCTGCTTTGGAAAATTATGCTCATGAAACACTTCCTCTGCAAAGCGTACTTTAGGGTCAGACCAATCGCCACCTCGATAGGTTAGGACATATAAATAAAAACTTTTCTTCATCGAACAAATTCCCCTTTTTACGCATTTGCTTTTCGCTAGTGTATCAAAAAAAATTGCATTCGTCATAAATTCCACTACTACTATATTTTACCCACTTATGATTTTAGAACTATTTTCATGGTCAATCCTGACTTTTGTCATAGTTATTTTATCTGAAAAATTTTAATTTTTAGAAATAAAGATAGAAAAATCTAGCAAAATAAGATAAAATTGAAATCGATTATTTAAAAAATAGGAAGGTGATGGCGATGAAAAAGACTAAAAAAACCCATGGTACAGCGAAAAAACGCCCGTCTCTCTTTACTTTTAGCTTTTTTAAGAAGAGGAAAGCTTCTACACAAGGGGAAACTGGGAAAAATCCCCCTCCTATTAAAGAAAAACGACAACGTTTTTACCATTTAATTCGGGGTAAAGTGCTTATTATGTTTGCACTTCTTATTGTAATTAACGGTTTTATGGGTATATTGTCCTATGTCAATATACAAAACTTGCAGCACCAAATGGAAGATTTCACAAAGAAAAATGTGCAGGAGCAACTAACGGTGAATCAACTTGCCTATGAGATTGCTAGACTGACCAATTTAGAGCAATCGTATTTAATTACGGGTAACGGCATTTATTCTACTTCTTATCATTTAAAAATAGATACCATTAATAAAAAGCTAGCCGCTTTGAAAGATCAATTTCAAGATCGACAAGCGGAACTCGGTCATATGCAGGCAATCGAGCAATATTATAAAAATTACCTTGATTATTCAGATAAAGTCATGACAATGCGTGATGAGCTCGGTCTTGAGCAGGCTCGTAAACTGATGATGGGTGCTACTGGGGAAACAATGAAAACACATATCGATCAAAACATTGAGACCATTAATACTGTCATGGACGATTCCAATAAAACAAAATTAGACAAGCTTAACCAGCAGGTAAATATTTCTATCACTACATTCTTTCTCGTTTCAATCGTTGGCTTTTTAGCGATTGTAATTTTTGGCTTTATGTTATTTAAATCATTAAAACGTAATACACAAGCGATTAATGACTCTATCCTTGATATTGCGCAAGCAGGAGGCGATTTGACAAGACGTGTAAATGTGCGTAATCGTGATGAATTTTCGATTATTGCAGCCTCGACAAATACGTTAATTGAGTCGATTTCTAACTTAATTCGACGCGTAAGTGAGTTGGCGGATCATGTATCAAGCAGCAGTCAGGAGCTAATGTCCTTAGCAGATGAAAATGCACGTACCATTCAGGATATTGCGGATGCGACA
Organism: Lysinibacillus sp. HST-98; assembly: GCF_016757845.1. Lineage (NCBI taxonomy): Bacteria > Bacillati > Bacillota > Bacilli > Caryophanales > Bacillaceae > Lysinibacillus > Lysinibacillus sp. HST-98. The sequence goes on along the minus strand of NZ_JAENHX010000005.1, from coordinate 44,820 downwards.
GCAGATATTGCGAGTGATAGTGACAATACAATTTCCAGTATGAATAGTGCGCAGCAAAAAATGAGCGACTTAGAGCATTCCATGCATCAATTAAATGAGCAAGCGAGTGCTGTCCATCGTGCCTCTATCGCCATGCAGCAAGCAGCCGATGAGGGTAGCCGCTCTGTGGAGCAATCATCACTCGTCATGCAATCCATTGAAGAAACAATGGCTTCTACAACATCTACTGTGGAGGCGTTAGGTCGTAAATCTGCGGATATTACGTCTATTATTGGTACGATCACGGCCATTTCTGAGCAAACGAATCTCCTCGCTTTAAATGCGGCGATTGAAGCGGCAAGAGCTGGCGAGCATGGACGAGGCTTTGCTGTCGTAGCCGATGAAGTTCGCAAATTAGCAGAGCAATCCCAAAGTGCAGCGAAAGAGGTCACATCGATTGTCACATCTATTCAAGATGAGGTCACATCCATCATTGCTCAAAATCACGAGGGTGTGACAACGGTCATCCGAGGCGTTGAAGTAACAAACGAAACAAATCACTCCTTAGCCAACATTTTATCGCACACCGAGGAAACAACATCCATCATTGCAGCCATGGTGAATAAAATTGCAACAACGCTTGAAAATAGCAATGCGGTGGCAAGTGACTTCATTCATGTCAATGCCTACGCAGAACAATCCGCGGCCAACACCGTGACATCTGCGGCAGCAGCTACACAAGGCTCCGCCTCCATGCAGGAAATCAACGCCGCAGCCACTGAGCTTGCCCAACAAGCAGATAGCCTACGCAACCTCGTGAGCGAGTTTAAAGTTTAAGCGAACTGACTGAAAGAGAGAGGGAGAGGGAGAACCAATTTTTTATTGGTCCTCCCTTAACTTTGCGGGGCTATCCTTCACTTTGAGCAATCTATCCGCTACTTTTTCAGGTTTATCCTCCACTTTCAGATTTCTATCCTTCTAATCTGCTGTGTCTCATGACCATAAAAAAACCTAGCAAGGAGCTACCTTGCCAGGTTTTTTACCTATTTAAATAGTGCTAGGTATTCGCCATAGCCTTCTTTTTCTAAATCTTCTTTTGCGATAAATCGAAGCGCTGCTGAGTTAATGCAGTAGCGTAAGCCGCCTCGCTCACTTGGACCGTCTGGGAAAACATGTCCTAGATGCGAATCCGCTTCTTTACTGCGTACCTCCACACGACGCATACCGTGAGATGTATCGAAATGTTCGGTTACCTGTTCTTTTTCAATCGGCTTTGTGAAAGCTGGCCAGCCACAGCCTGAGTTGTATTTATCGAGTGAGCTGAATAAAGGCTTGCCAGACACAATGTCTACGTAGATGCCTTCTGCAAAATGGTCATCAAACTCATTACGGAATGGTGGCTCTGTGCCATTTTCCTGTGTTACAAAGTATTGCATCTCTGTTAATTCTTTTAAACGTTGTTCCTTATTCATGTTTGTTCCCCCCAGTGTTGCTCCTGAAACGCTCGACGACCTGATCCAATCGAATAGCGCTCATAGTGCATTGGATTTTTCTTATAATACTGTTGATGATAATCCTCAGCCGGATAAAACGTAGTGGCAGGTAAGATTTTTACCATAATTGGTTTATCAAACTTGCCAGACGCTTGTAAATCCGACTTTGAACGTTCAGCTAGCTCACGCTGTTCTTCGTTATGATAAAAAATAGCCGTTGTGTAGGATTCTCCACGGTCGTAAAATTGACCACCTGCATCTGTTGGGTCAATTAAAGTCCAATAAATCGCAAGTAGCTGCTCGTAGCTATATAACTCATCATCAAATGTGATTTGTACAGCTTCCACATGCCCTGTTGTTTCCGAGCAAACCTGTTCATAGGTAGGATTTACAACATGTCCACCTGTATAGCCTGAGATTACGGAATCAATCCCAGGTGTTTCGTCAAAGGGCTTGACCATACACCAAAAACAGCCTCCCGCAAATGTTGCATATTGCTTTGCCATTCATTTCACTCCTTATTCACCAGGAACAATAATTTCCAATAAAATTTTATCCTTTGGTAAGTCCAACTCTTTAGCACGTACACGTGAACCAGAGGCAATGTTAATACGCGATAAATCAATATATATTTCTGCTTTATTCGGATTCACGGTAATCCAAGAGGGAAATTCCACCGAATCACGCATGATTTTCATTGTCGTTTCTGGTGGAATGTTTAATAACCCTACATTCATGCCTGTCTGTTTTAAAATAATATTCCCCTTGTCATCCACAATGGGGTCAAAATTCATGGAGATAGGGATTTCCGTATAAAATACCGTCAGTGTGCTACGTAATTGAATATCATCCCCAATTGTGAAATCCAGTGGTAAAGGAGAGCCTTTCGCTGCATCCTTTAGGTATTTTTTTGATATCGATTCTAATTCCTTTGTTGTGGTTTGCACCACGAGTACATTCCCTTTGCTTTCACTTTCACCTGCTGAACTCTTCGCAACATGGACATCATCCACTGGTCTAGTTGCTAAAAAAACGACGAGGAGGATTGCAAAAAGCACTGTGCCCGCTAAGGCGAAAAACGCGACTTTCCATTTATTCATTTTGTCACTCCTCGAAGCCTATTGCCTTGTTAATCTTTTTTTCCATACCACACTGCTCCATTGCTGCTAGTATACGCTCTGTCATTTTTTCATACCCCTTTGCATTCGGGTGGAAAAAGTCTGTATGATAGACGAGCTCTTCATTTGAATCAAACAAATCTTCTACTGATACGTAACAAGCATTGGAATCCTTGCTGGCTACTTCCTCAATCACATTATTCCATTCTGTGATAATCGTATCAAATTCATTCGCCTCATTGGTTACAATCGAAAAAGGATTGTAAAAACCAATGAGTAATAAGGGCACTGTCGGATTTTTAGCACGAATGCCTTCTACGATTTTGCTGTAACGTTCCTTGTATGCCAATAATTCCTTATCAAAAGCATCACGTTTCAGGTTAAATAAATCCTGCCTGACGACCTTCATGACATCATTGCCACCCATTGTTAAGGAAATTAGCTGGGCTTCTTGCAGCTCTTCATCATAATGCCCTTTTTTCACTAACTTTAGTAGCTGATCACTGCGTCTACCACGTTTGCCCCGATTATCAACCTCTACATCCGAAATCGAAGGCCATGCGAGCAATGAATCTGCTAATCTTCCAACATAACCGTCTTGACTATACTCATCACCGACACCATCTGTCAACGAATCTCCCAGTGCCAAGTAATGTAGTTGCTTTGCTTGTTCTTCATCAATTTGCGATAAATCCTCTGCTGATGGCTCAAAAAAATGTTCAAAAATTTGCGTCAACATATTCTTAGATGTTTTTTCCTCATCTTCTGTTTGTTGCTCATCCTGCGGTATATCTTGCTCCGTTCCTGCTTGCTCACCTTCAGGTTCTGCTTGCGGATTCGGTTCATCGATTGATATTGCACAACCACTTAGTACTAAGACGGTCAAACATGACAACATAAATCGCCAAATGTCCATTTGACCACCTTCCATCCCTTTCTATTACTTCTATTATAGAATAGTTCATGTCGCAATGAAAAGTGACTTACCCTTAGTTCTCCATAATTTTGTGCTCTTGCCAAATTTCCTCACTCAATAATGATAAATAATTAGGAAGATTTCTGATTATTTTTGGTGGCACCATGATCACTGTTTGATTGAAGCTACTCTTCTTTGGTCGAAAAACGCTCACAATTTGATTGGAGCCGCTCTTTTTTGTTAGCAAAGTGATCACATTTTGATTGAGGACGCTCATAGTTAGTCGAAAACTGCTCATCCCTCTGTCAAAGTTGCTAGGAGATCCACGCATAAAAAAAGCCACTACATTTACTTATGTAGTAGCTCCTTCTTATTATTCTGCAAAATAAATAAAACCAATTGCTCCTGGACCTGTATGTGTCGAGATGATTGGAGATGTAAAGGCAATTTCAACATCGTTAAAGCCAGTTTCTTCGATCAGCGCTTTTAATGGGTTGCCCATCGTTACGAGGCCATCTGCATGGGAAATGCCGACTGCCTTCACTGTTTTTCCAGCTGTATCTGCTTGGAATTGTTTAAATAAAAAATTGACTACTTGTTTATGACTACGTACCTTTGACACAGGATTGTATACGCCACCTTCAAGGTTGGCAATGACTTTGATGTTTAGGAGAGAACCGATAAAGCCTTTTCCTTTACCAATCCGACCGCCTTTGATTAAGTTTTCGAGCGTGTCTACAATAACGTATAAATGTGTATTGTCTCGTACCTTTTCTAAACGTGCCACGATATCCTCCACAGTGGCGCCTTCATCTCGCATACGGATGGCCTCTCGTAGTTGGATAGCTAAACCAATCGCGATAAAGCGCGAGTCAATGACTGTCACATCAGCATCTGTCATTTGTGCTGCTTGACGGGCTGATTCTACCGTTCCACTCATACCGCCAGTCATATGAATGGAGATAATTTGATCGCCATCTTTACCGAGCTCATCATATAATTCCTTAAATTTACCTGGTGCTGGTTGTGAACTTTTCGGTAAATTTTTTGCATTTTTCATTAAGCCTAAAAAAGATTGTGGCTCTAAGTCCACTCCATCTGTATATGTTTGACCATCAATTTGAATCGTTAAAGGCACGATATGTATGCCATGTTGTGCTACTTCTTCTTTTGTTAAATCACAAGTTGAGTCCGTTACTATATGAATTCGTCTCACTTCGACACATCCTTTTACTTCATTAAAATTTATTATATAGACTAATGAATCATTATGTAAACATGACATTTGTCATTAGGCAAAGCTCTGTCCTAGCTCGCATGTAAACGCTACCTTGGATACTATAGCGTTTTCACCTCCCTCCTGTCTATCAATGCCCCTCAAAGAATATGACAGGCTTATGACATTTTTGATATGAACTATATGACAAATGTAAATGTTCATCTATAAATTATTGGGGTATAGTAAATGTATGAACGAAAGGAGTGTTTCAAATGGTTGATTCATTTGACTATAAATCATGGAGGGAAGAGCTGTGGAATGCCATAACACACGGTATTGGTTTCATTGCTAGTATTCCAGCACTGGTTGTTCTACTGTTAGCAGCCGTACAAACAGGAAATGCCCTACATATTACAACCTTCAGCATTTTCGGTGCGTCTGTCATCATTCTGTTTTTAATGTCTACATTACTTCACAGTATGCCAGAAAAATATAAAAACTTTTTCGCTATTTTGGACCATTCGTCCATTTATATTTTAATTGCCGGCACCTATACGCCGTTTTTATTAATTGCCGTTGGTGGTACACTTGGATTGACGCTACTATGTATTATTTGGTCATTGGCTGTGCTTGGTGTATTGTTTAAATGTTTCTTTATTAATCGCTTTGAAGTACTTTCATTAATTTTTTATATTGGCATGGGCTGGTTAATTATATTTGCCATTAAGCCCGTTTATCTGTATTTAGGTTTACATGGCTTTGCTTTTCTACTAGCAGGCGGGCTATTTTATACGATTGGAGCCATCTTTTATGCATGGCGCTCTCTGCCCTTTAATCATGCGATATGGCATCTCTTTGTACTAGCGGGCTGTGCGTCCATGTATGCCTGTGTGTACTTCTATTTATAAAAAAATCGCTCCCATCATATGGAGCGATTTTTTATGTATTCTCTTAAAAACATAATGCCTTCCCTTACCTCTTTTTCATTCTCTTCATGATTCAATTGATTACGAGCATGAAGTAAAACTGGCCTTAAGGATTCCACGGATCGCCCAAATGCATGCATCCACTCATAGCGTGGCACCATCCAAGTATGGAAGTGATGGGTCGTATCTTCATTGTAAAAATAATAAACGTATTCTATGTCCAATACTTCCCTTTGAGCCTTTCTGATTGTTGTTAAGAGGTTGATATAGTCCAGTTTTTCATCATCGTTTAATTCATCAAAGCAATGAATGTGACGCTTGGAGGCTAAAATGACTAATCCCTTGATAGGATACGCTACATCTTGGTGAGCGTGAAAATAATCTGTTTCAATCACTACTCCTCCATTGGGTGCTACCTGTCCACTAGTGATGGCACAGCTCAAACAATCAACATGTGCAATTTCTCCATTCGATAAGGTTATTTTACGCATCAATATTCCCCCTACTTACAGAAGAAGGACGGTCCTACAAAACCGTACTTCTCTCGCTGTTATTTTCGTTCAAATATTTGATATTGGAATGTATAGCCTTCTGGGGCTGTTTCAGGCTCCTCTGAAGAGACTTGAACAAAATCTTGCTCATAGCTCGGGAAATAGGTGTCTCCCTGAAAGGCATGATTAATTTTTGTGATATACAAGCGATCAGCTATCTCCATCACTAAACGGAAAATTTGCTCGCCGCCAATAATCATCACCTCAGGTACATCTCCAGCTAGCGCTAAAGCTTCTTCCAAGCTAGTCACAGTTTCAATGCCTTCTGCCTGATAGTTTTCATCACGTGTAATGACGATGTTGCGTCGCCCTGGAAGTGGTCGACCGATGGATTCAAATGTTTTACGTCCCATGATCATAGGCTTGCCCATTGTTTTTTGTTTAAAATACTGCAGATCCCCAGGTAAATGCCAGGGCATCCCATTGTTATATCCGATGACGTGATTGTCATCATGTGCCACAATTAAAGAAATCATACTGTCCCTCCAAATACTTTCGTCCCTTTTATTATAAACATAATGCGCTTATTTCACCTATTTTTAAATAAATAAACATTTGTTACACCTAAATCCTAGTAAAATTATATGAATAATTTATAATAGGAATAACAAACCTCACAATAAAGGAATGATGAAGATGATAACTTTAAGAAAAGAAGCTGTTCAATATCTAGAAGCTCAGCGTACTGGTACACCTTATTACAAAGTTTCACCGCAGGAAGCGAGAGCCATGCGGACGGTTACACAATGGCAATCTGCACACAAACCGAAGCTAGCATCCATTGAGGATCACAAAATTACAGTGCGAGATGGCGAACAAATTTCAGTTCGGCTTTATACGCCCGTTCTCGGTAAAACATTACCTGTTATTGTTTATTATCATGGTGGAGGCTGGGTCTATGGCAATCTAGAATCTGTCGATGCAGGCTGCCAGCTATTAGCAGACCAGGCACAGGCGATTGTGGTATCAGTGGATTACCGCTTAGCACCTGAATATCCTTTCCCAACACCCTTACATGATGCCTACGATAGCTTAGTATGGGTGTACGATCATATGGAAGCCTTAAGTGGCGATGCAAGTCGATTATCAGTTGCTGGGGACAGTGCTGGCGGAAATTTGGCTACTGTGGTTGCATACTTAGCTACTGCACTAGAGGGACCATCGTTACACGCTCAAACACTCATCTATCCTGTCACAAATGTCGATTTTTCAACAATATCTTATCTGGCATATGGTGAAGATTACGGCTTAGATACACAAGCCATGCAGTGGTTCTCTCATCACTATACAGAGGAAGCAAACTTCACAAATCCACTTGTGTCCCCTCTTCAGCTAGAGGAAGTCCGTAACATGCCCAAAACATTCATTATTGCTGCAGAGGCAGATGTTCTCTTTGATGAGGGTCTAAGCTATGCACAAAAGTTAAAGGCTGCTGGTGTGGTAGTGGAACATATTACAATGCCAGGTTTAATCCATAGTTATTTCAGTAAAATGAATTATTTTGAAGAAGTAACGATTGAAACCGTGACAAAAATTGCGCAATTCCTGAAATAAGTTTGGCTATCCCGTGCAAACAGTGCGATAATAGAGCAAAACGTTTTTTAAAGGATGACACTATGACACAAACAATAGCTCTACAAATACAACAGCCCTTTTCTGATCAATTAAGAAAAGGCTTCCCCCTTATTTCAAAAGATGCGGTTGATGCACGACGTTTACCTGCTGAGCAAGGAACACTCCTCAAGCTCATGGATCACCATAACCGTTTTATTGGAACAGGTTACTACGGCATCCAAAATAAAGGCATTGGCTGGGTGCTAACGACCGATGCGAATGAAACAATCGATAAAGCTTTTTTTATAAAAAAATTCAAAAAAGCCATCGACAATCGTGCCGCATTTTTTAGCAATGAAAACACAACAGCCTTTCGTGTGTTTAATGGTGAAGGAGATGGCATTGGCGGTCTTACGATTGATTTTTTTAACAGCTACTATATGGTAAGCTGGTATAGTGAGGGCATTTACTCATTTAAAGAAGTGGTGTATGAGGCGCTTGCTGAGACAGTGGACTACCAAGCGATTTATGAGAAAAAACGCTTTGATAGCAAAGGACAATATATCGAGCAGGATGATTTTGTGATGGGCACGCCAGGAGAATTTCCTATCATGGTGAAGGAAAATGGTATGACCTATGCGGTGCATTTAAACGATGGCGCCATGACAGGGATTTTCCTCGATCAACGTGAGGTACGATTGGCTATTCGTGAGCGTTATGCCCACAATACAGACATGCTGAATACATTTTCCTATACAGGAGCATTTTCTGTGGCAGCCGCTCTAGGAGGAGCCATCAAGACAACGAGTGTAGATGTGGCAAAGCGCAGTCTAGCCAAAACGATTGAGCAATTTAGTGTCAATCATATTGATTATGAGGCACAGGATATAAAAGTCATGGATGTCTTCCATTATTTTAAATACGCACAGCGTCATGCTTTACAGTTTGACCTTGTCGTATTAGACCCACCTAGCTTTGCACGTACGAAGCAAATGACCTTTTCAACGGCAAAGGACTACCCTAAATTACTAAAGGACACGATTGCCATTACCGCTAAAAACGGCATCATTGTGGCTTCCACAAATAATGCCAGCTTTGGCATGAAAAAGTTCAAAGGCTTTATTGACCAAGCATTTAAAGAGACGCGTACACGCTATAAAATTGTCGAGGAATACGGTTTACCGAAGGATTTCCGTGTACCACGTGAATACCCTGAATTTAATTATCTGAAGGTCGTGTTCATCCAGAAAATCGACTAACCAATCGAGAATCACACCATGTTGTGATTCTTTTTTTATGTGAGAAAAAGTTGATTCTACCTAAGTAAAGTCTTGAAAAAGTTTTTAATTATCGTAAGTTTGTTAGTATTAGTTGCATGTTCAAATGATGAAGCACCTTTCAAATTTTGATGCAGTTATGATAACAACTGTAATGTTTGAAGAAAAAGTCCCTATTATTTTTTAGATTCAACAACACGTCATATTCCATCTACAAGAGAAGGGACTACATTAGAAACGGTTCATTGGGAATCATTAAATAACGGTCCTTATACAACAATTTATTTATATGATTATAAAGGAAATAGAGAAGATGTTTAGACCTTTATCATAAAGGTGAACAAATCCTTTACCATGAGATTTTTTTTAAAATTGTATCGTTTATAAACCATCATACAGGTCTTCTCTATTAAAAGTAGCCTAAGAAGATACTCTCTTCTTAGGCCACCCTATTATAGATATTTCACAAACCAATCACGAATATATTCAAGTCGATTAATTCGCAATGTGGGCTTTCCACTTCTTGACAGTTCATGATTCGCCTCAGGGAAACGCACGAATTTTGTTTGTTTTTTACGATACTTTAAGGCGATAAACAATTGCTCTGCCTGCTCAATTGGACAACGATAGTCTTTTTCACCATGTAAAATCAATAATGGTGTCTCCACTTTGTCTACATACTTCAGCGGCGAATGATGCCATAGCTTCTCTATATCATCGAGCCCTGCTTGAATTTGCCAGTCTGTAAAGTAATAGCCGATATCACTGACACCAGCAAAGCTAATCCAGTTCGAAATGGAGCGCTGCGTCACAGCTGCTTTAAAGCGATTTGTATGGCCCACAATCCAGTTAGTCATAAAACCACCGTAGCTTCCGCCAGTTACTCCTAGACGATCCTGATCAATAAAATCATAGTGCTCCAGAGCGTAGTCTACCGCTGCCATTAAGTCCGCATAATCATTACCACCATAATCGCCACGTACTGCATCAACAAATTTTTGGCCATAGCCATGACTACCACGCGGATTAGTGTAAAGCACTGCAAAGCCTTGTGCAGCAAGGATTTGGAATTCATTAAAATAGGTATTGCCATACATTGCATGTGGACCACCGTGGATTTCAAGAATGAGAGGATACTTCTTCCCTGCTTCATAGCCAATTGGCTTCATAATCCAGCCATTGACCTTCCAGCCTTCTGCACCTTCAAATTCTATACTCTCTGGAACAGCTAATGTTTTGGTCTTTAAAAATTCTTCATTAATGGACGTCAACTGTTCTTTGGCACCCGTTTTTAGGTTCACATAAAACAGATCGCCTGGATTGGTCGTTGTGCTAATAGCCACAATAGCCTGATCGTTTTGCGCATCAAGTGAGAAGCCATAAACATATTGATCATCATGGATAGCTGGGTAAATTTCGCCATCTACATTTCCGTAATAGATCGCCGCATTGCCGTGATCTGTGACTTGGAAGTAGAAGCTATGATTATCATTCATCCATTGAACACGTGGTGACGCTACACCTTGCAGGAAATCACCGATGACAAAATCACCGACAGGCGCATCAAATTCACTTGTTACACAGTTTAGTAGTTTTTGCTCCATGTCATAAATCCAAAGCTTCGCTTGTGTGGCATTTTCAAATTCACGTTCTCCACCTACAAAAGAAAGATAACGACTATTCGGTGACCAAGCCGTTTGGTAATATGCACCCGAACCTTCTGTTAGCTTGTGACTCTGTTTCGTTTCTAACTCCAATAAATAGATATCCACATTGAATGAGAAATCTAAATCCTCCGCTTTATCTGCTAAATACGTAAGGTATTTGCCATCTGGCGACCAAGTACCCAGATGGAAGTACTCTTTGCCTTCTGTCACTTGTTCTAGCTCTCCTGATTCCACATTGACCATGGCAATATGGGTAAACTGCTCCATATCAATAAATCCACCAGCATCCGATTTGTGTTTCATTTTCTCGATTTCTAGTGGCTTTAGTTCTTTATCCTTTTTCTTCTCATCCTCCGCTTTATCTAGGATGGTTTCATCTTTCCCTAGCACGACTGAAAAAGCAATTTTCTTGCCACATGGTGACCAGACAGGGGATGTCGCTCCATTTTTACAATGTGTCACCTGTTTTGCCTCTCCACCTGCTTTCGAAAGAACATAAATTTGTGACTTACCTGTTCTCGTTGACAAAAATGCAATTTGACTACCATCTGGTGACCAAACAGGGGAACTCGTTCTATCTTCGCCAAATGTCCATTGCTGTGGTGTTTTGTCCTTCAAATTTATGTAAAACAAATTCGATATATAGTCATTTTTCTTCTCGTCCATACGAGTCTCTATATAAACTACCTCTGTCCCATCTGGTGAAAGCTGTGGATCTGCTACTGATTTTAAGTGATAAAGATCTTCTGGTTGAATCCCTTGTTTCGATGTCATGTTCTTGCTCCTTTGTATTGTAATTTTCTGTGCCTTACTACAATACTTCGACACCCTAAGTAATATCCCTGCTATTTAATTGAATTTTTTACTAGTTCCCAATATTCTGCGTACTTTGTTCTGCGATAAAATTTGTAAAAGGGCTCATTTGGGCGAGCATGCTCCTTATATAGGTTGATCAGAAGCAGTAAAAAATCTTCAATTTGTGTGACGTCTACCCTCTTAGCGAATAACGTGCCAGCCTGTGCCTTTGCTCCCATCGGTACTGCCCCTAAATAGACATCAAAGCTTTCTTGTTGGTAAACGAGTCCAATATCATCATAGACTGCATTGTAGCAAGCTGATGCACAGCCATTAATATTGACACGCACTCTTGCAGGTACCTTCATCCCCGCTAGGGCATGATAGAGCTGTTCGGTTATTGGAGCAGCATCCATTTTCTCCCCATCACAAAAATCGCAGGCCTTCATGGCTATGATTGGACCAGAGGGAGCAACATAGAGACCCGCTTCCTGTAAGGCTTGCACCGCTTCTGTGGCATCGCACGTTGGTATGGACAAGAGTATACTATAGGAAGCAGAATACTTTATCGCCCCCTTTTCGCCAGCAATTTCGGCTATTTTTTGGAATTGTGCAGGGGTATAATGCTTATTAATAATGCCAGGGCTAACGGCTAGACGGGTAAACTCACCATGACGGTTCAGTGTTTCAAATGTTTGATCTGGTACATTTTTTTGAAATGCGTTCATTTTTATCGCTCCTTATAAAAAAGGAGCTAGCAAAACGCTAGCTCGAATGGATTAAAAGTTTTCAGGATAGAAGCCCGTGGCTAAAATTTCAATGGCCTCTGCCGCACGAACCCCTTCAGACGCTGCTGAAAGTGGCAGGATGACAAAGCGCTCATTTTTGACCGCTTCCATCTCCTTCAATGCTGGATCATTTTTTAAGAATTGGATCTTTTGGTCTGCCGTTGTTTCACCGTAATCAATCACGACAACTACCTCTGGGTTGCGGTCTACTGCATCTTCCTTCGATACAGTTGTCCAACCTGATTCCACATCACCAAAGATATTTTGACCACCTGCGATTGTCACAAGCTCATTCATAAAGTTTTGACCAGCTGTAAATACATCCTTTTCACCGCTATCAAACACAAGAACACGTAATTTTTCGCTATCTTTTGGTAATTTAGCTTGTACTGCCTCTACATCTTTCGTCATTTGATCAATTAAAGCTTCGCCACGATCCTCAATACGGAAAATCTTTGCGATATGGCGAATATCAGTGAAAATATCCTCTAATGTTGGCTTTGTCATGTTGGAAGCCGTATGTAAATACGTATGGATGCCTAATTCTTCAAGTTCTTCTGGTGTGCCTACCCCCTTTTCGCCAAAGCCACTTTTCCAGCCTGCATATAGGAAATCTGCCTCGGCATCAATGACTTGCTCCTTCGTTGGGTATTGATCAGAAAGCACAGGGACTTTATCGTATGCCTCTTGCAATGGCTCATAGATTTTATCATCTAAGTAAGCTGTCCCTACCATAGAATCCTCTAAGCCAAGTGCTAGCATGATTTCTGTCACATGCTGATTTAAGCTAATCGCTTTTGTTGGTGCTTCCGTATATGTTTGACTTGTGTCATTGTTTTCAATGGTTACTTCGGCTGCCGCCTCAGATGGCTCAACCTTTTCACCTTGTACTGCTGATTCCGTTTTGTCTTTTGCATTACAAGCCCCTAAAACAGCGATCAAGGCAATGATCATCATTAGCCATATACTTTTCCATTTCTTCATGTCCTTTTCTCCTTTGTTGTTAAAATATAGAAAGAAATCAGGGATTTCTTTACTACCTAGGTGGTTGGAAGGGCATAAAAAAAACCCTCTTGTCGCCAAGAGAGTAGCATAGTGAAATAACGGTATATTACCTGTATCACTATCCCCATCCTCGTGGTTCTTAGTCAAAAAATACATACTGGCAGGTATCCTGGCTTAGGTTCATCATCTATACGCCTTCCCATAGTTTCCCTACAGTGGCATGCTGTATAGACTCCCCCTTTACAGTTGCGGGACAGCATCGGAATTGCACCGATTTCCCTTTTAAGCAAATGACAAATGCCATTTGCACCAATACGTTCTATAATGGTCAATACTATTGATAGACTAGCAGAAGAAAATTTATCGCGCAATCAGTAGTATGACACTAAAAGTATAATCATCACTATATTAGCACTATTTCGACATAAAGACGAACTATTTTACAAGAAATATAGAAGCTAGTATTCTGTTACAATAAAAAGATAGCATTCTATAGAAACGAGGATTTCTTATGTACAAAACAATTGGTGTACTTGCGCACGTGGATGCAGGGAAAACGACCTTTTCTGAGCAAGTACTTTTTCATACAAATAGTATCCAAGCCCGTGGTCGAGTTGATCATCAGGATACCTTTCTTGATAATCACGAGCTGGAGCGCAGACGAGGCATTACGATATTTGCCGAGCAGGGGCGTATGAGCATTGGCAATGATACATACACATTGATTGATACACCAGGGCATGTCGATTTCTCCCCTGAGATGGAGCGTGCCATTCGTGTGATGGATTATGCCATTATGATCATTAGCGCTGTTGAAGGGATACAAGGCCATACAGAAACAGTATGGCAACTTTTACGTCAATACCATGTCCCTACCTTCTTCTTTATCAACAAAATAGATCGTGAGGGTGCCAATGTGGAGGCTGTCATCAGCCAGCTTCGCAAAGATTGCTCACAGCATATATTGTTCATCGATGAGCCATTGCGAGCAGACTATGTATCAAATAGCATCATGGAATGGCTAGCGGAGCGCGACGAAGAATTGCTTGATGCCTTTCTGAATGAGTCATTGGAGCATGAACAGTGTCTTGCTCAATTACAGGGAATGATTAAAAATGAATGTGCCTTCCCTTGCTTTGCTGGCTCTGCCTTAAAGGATGAGGGCATTCAGGAATTTCTTGACCAGCTCCCACTGTTAACGTGTACCGATTTTGACAAGGATGCCCCGTTTGAGGGAGAGGTTTTTAAAATTCGTCATGATGGTCACCAACGTTTAACCTTTATGAAGGCGGTCAAGGGTTCATTGCATGTGCGGGATGAATTTTTATTTGGCGAAGTAACAGAAAAAGTAACCGAAATTCGCCTTTATAACGGCAGTCGCTATGAGACTGTTCAACAGATAGAGGCAGGAGAAATTTTCGCTGTCAAAGGACTGAGCCAGGCAAACATTGGGGATCAAATCGGTACAACGATGCTATCCCAGCCCTATGAGCTTGTCCCAACCTTACAGGCAAAGGTTCAATATGAGGGCGATCAGCATATCAAGGAAGTGCTCCAGTTTTTCCGTTTACTCGAAGCTGAAGAGCCGTCCTTGCGTGTGGTCTGGCAGGAAAAATTTCAGGAAATCCATGTGCATATTATGGGTGTCATTCAATTGGAGGTCCTGACAGAGGTATTCATGACGCGTTTTTCAATAGCTGTCTCCTTTGGTGAGCCGCAAATTTTATATATGGAAACCATTGCGACCCCCGTAACAGGCTATGGTCATTTCGAGCCCCTCAAGCATTATGCCGAAGTTCATTTATTAATGGAGCCAAATCCACGTGGAACAGGTAATACCTTCAGCAATGCCTGTCATGCCGATCATTTATCTGTAGGCAATCAGCGCCTTGTTGAAAAGCACCTGTTTGAGCGTGATCATCATGGGCTACTGACAGGCTTCCCTGTAACAGATATTCATTTTACACTTCTAACAGGTCGCGGGCATAATGAGCATACATCGGGGGGAGATTTCCGTGAAGCCAGTTTCCGTGCCCTACGTCAGGGGCTGGAGCAGGCACAAAATGTTCTACTTGAACCCTATTATCGCTTTAAAATGAAGGCTTCAAACGACTTTATCGGTCGTATGATGACTGATATTCAGCAAGCAGCAGGCATATTCGATGACCCGATTTTATCCGAAACGGATGTTATCCTAACAGGTCGTGCGCCTGTTGCCACTTTAATGAGCTACAGTACAACCTTTGCCGCCTATACAAATGGGAAAGGTGCACTCACACTCCAATTTGATGGCTATGATGTGTGCCATAATACAGAGGATGTGATTGCACAGATTGGCTACGATAAAAATGCAGACCCTGAGTATAGCTCCTCTAGTATCTTTTGTGCAAAGGGCAAAGGGTATACGGTTCCATGGCAAGAAGCACAGGCAGCCATGCATTGCCTGTAGGATGGGGTGATTTTGTTCGCGTGAAGGCATTACTTGCTTTCGCGGGTATTCGTCGCACTAGCGCGGGTATTTCACTTGCTTCCGCAGGTATTCGTCGCACTAGCGCGGGTATTTTTCCTGCTTTCGCGGATATTCATAGCGCAAGATCAAAACAAGCCCTCCGAATAATGGAGGGCTTGTTTTTATAGTGCACCTACAGCCTTCTTTGTTGGTTTGTCCATCAAATAAGCGGGTTCAACTATCACGTAGTCATGCTTGTTTGTAAAATCAATTAGTACCTTACCTGGCTGACTTTTTAAAAGTTGTAGATGATTAATTAATTGCAGTAAAAGCTCGTGACCGTTGCCACGTGGATGCCAGTTGAAATGATAATCATTTAACGCTTGCACTGCTTCAATAAACTGGGCATATTCCTGCTGTACAAATGCGATGAGTTTGTCATGGTGAGGCGCTAAATCGTGTAAATACGTTTCGTAAAAGCGCATAACAATCGAGCATAATAAGTCATTGACACGAGCGGCACTTAAAACAGGCTTTGGCTCCAATGAGAGACGGTCAAGGTTGGGCTTTGCGCGTGTAGAATCAATGCGCGTAATTAAGTGATACGCTTCTCCATTGACCTCATAGACAATCGGATTGGTCGGCATGTACATCATAAAACTATTCGTCTTTGTTTTCAGTTCATCTGCTATGGCTGCTTTCGCTAAAAGATGACCGTCCACATCCCCATTTTGTATCCAAATAATTTCTTTATTATATAAAATTTGCTCAAAGAAGCGATCATTGCGAATCAGCTTCGTTGCTAATAATTGATCGATCAGAGACTCGACCACCATTCTTGTTTTCGCTTTCTTGGCAACTTCTGTGCGTGGTTGCTTACAAATGTTCAGATCTTCATAAGGCGTTTCCAACATTGTCGTTACATGAATATTTGTCATACGTGCTTCCCCTTTGCGTACATATTTTCAAAACAAAAAGGACTCCCTACTTTTGAGGAAATCCTTCATTTTATCTTCTTTCATCACACAATGGCAAACAAACCCTAAGTATATGTGAATGAGTTCGATTGTGAACCCTTTCATTTACTATGGGCGTTTGACGTACTGTGACGAACAGAGCATTCTGTTTTGTCAACATGCCACCTCCTATTCCTCGTAGGTTTATGGTGTGTACTCGTAACAGGCAGGTATCCTGACTCATGATCATCGCTTCTTTTCTCCTTCCCGTCCAAAGACAGTGGATACTGAAAAGTCGCTCACATTTACAGTTGCGGGACAGTGTCGGATTCACACCGACTTCCCTTTTAAGCAAATTGCACGCAATTTACACCTATTACTACACGCTATTCAGTTGTCATAGGAATTTAGTGTACGCCACATTCCTATTAGATTACTAAAATCAATTGTAAAGTAGTATTTTTCTAAAGTCAAATATCATAATATTTTCCAAAGTACTAATCATCCTTGCTTTTCGTGCCTGATTGTTTTCTGAAAATTGTGGGAGGATATAAAAACGGTGAACTCCGTATTTTTAATCTTTCAATGACTCTATAATAAAAGATAGTGCGCACTACACTACTAATAGTGAAAGGATGAAAGATATGAAAGCAAGTCAACAATTAGTGACGAGTAATTTAGAGGAAAAAATGAAACTATTTACTCAAGCTGTTTCTGGACAAATTATAGAGGAAGCTCATTTTGTCATAGCCAACACGAACATTCCAACTGATACATTTAATTTGCTAGTGGTGAAATCGCCTATGATTCATAAGGAAATCATCTTAAACAAAGGATCAATCATTTCATTGTTAATAAACTTCCTTTCAGCACGTGGGTGGATGCCAACTATCTAAGTGATGATTGGCTACATCTGATAAAAGACTGCAATTTACAGGAAGCTGAACGAAATAAGATGATGAAGCTTGACCATACACTTCACACAGGTCCACGAATTTCCAATCATCTTACCATCACAGAAGTAAGCAACAAGGAAGAGCTTCTACAATATAAGGAAGTTTTTCTAAGTTTATTTGGAGAAACAGCAGAAAGAGATGCATTAGAAACTTATTTTCATAAATTCTCACAGGAAAAGCTAGCATCCAATGCTCGAATGTTTATTGGCTGTATAAAGGAACTACCTATCGCTACGGGATTATTAATAGACAGTAAACATAGCTATGGGATTTATGATGTGATGACAAAAGATGCGTATAGGGGCAAGGGATATGGCAGTGAGATGTTTCAATTCCTACTCAGTCAAACAATTGATAAGCAAAAGCCCGTAGTCTTACAGGCATCAGAGGATGGAAAGAATATATATAAACGCTTCGGGTTTAAAGAAGTCGGAGAAATGATTGTCTTTGAATAAGAATTCGGCAAGGCGCTCTTATTTACGCTTATCAGTATTTTCGAGCCTACCGTAATCATGAAGCCGACTTAAAATCCTTTACACCGTCCGCTTCTGGCACGACAAAAAAGCCTCGCATTATTGCGGGCTTTTGGTTGTGCACATGGACTATTAGCACCTTCATTACGTCCCTAACACATACTGTGCTAAGACGCTTTGCACCTTATAAATATTTGTCGCCTTATTAAAGTTTTTTTGAATCGGTAATGAACTGCCAGACACCCATATTTTGAGCTCTGCATCTAAATCAAATGTTCCAGCTGTTTCTACTGAAAAATGAACGATATTTTTATAGGGAATGGAATGATACTCTGTTTTCTTGCCAGTCACTCCTTGCTTATCAATGAGGATCAATCGTTTATTGGTAAAAATAAACGTGTCTCTAATAATTTTATAGGCGTTCTTGACTGTCTCGTTTGGAATTAATAAATTATGGACCTCCTCCTGTAGTTTTTCTAAATTCACCTCGCTTGCATTGCCGATCAATCCATCAAATAAGCCCACTATCTGTCCCCTTTCGCTCTCGTTTATTTAATGTATTACAAAGAAGTGAGAGCTACGACAGGAAATGGTGGTATTATTTAGCCTATAGAGGGGGTGAGTGGTTGCGAATAATGATAGTTGCCTTAGTGTCTCTACTAGCCGTTGTTTTACTAGGATGTAATGAAAAGCCAGATGATGAATTAGCTAAGGTCAGCATTTCTAACGGTGCTGAATTTGGCAAGATAAACCGTGATTTTATTAAAAAATATGAGGATGAAGAATCACTTACACTATTCCAACAAGCCATTGCAACTGCTGTCAAAAACGAGGGTGTTGTCAATATGGCTTCGCCAGAATATGATGTACAAATAGTGGACAAGGCAGGAAACAAATATGGCTATCATCTTTGGTTAGGTGATAAAGGGCAAAACAGTAGTTTGATGCATGTCGAGGATACGCATACGATCTACACACTATCTGAGGAGATCACTGGGAAACTAATTGCGCTGGTTCGACCATAAAAACACTTTCCATGTATTCTAGGAAAGTGTTTTTATGGTCCATCATTTCTACTTTTTGGCTTTTCGTAGTATTGATGAAGATGCTTATTTAGGGCTTAAAAACCCAGAAAAATACCTTTTCATTGCCTAAACCTGAAACTGGTTAGTTAACTTTTGTAAGTTATCCGCTTGGACACTTAAATCCTGTGTGACATGATTAACTGCTTGCATTGAGGCTGTTTGCTCATCCATTGAATGTAAAACAGCTTCTGTATAATTCGATAGCTTGCCCATGCCAGCTGCGATGGTTGTCACAGTGGATGCCACTTCATTGGCGCTACTTGAAAGCTGCTCAGCTGTCGTCGAAATATCCTCCAGTTGACTTGTCATCTGACTAACATGCTGTGAAATCGTGCCAAATGATTTTGTCGCTTCGTCGATGACATACACTCCTTGTTGAACATTTTTCAAATCATCTTCTACTGATGAGGCTACTTGTTTTGTATCACTTTCTATTCCTACAACTAAATCCACAATTTGCGTAGCAGAATGCTTGGATTGTTCTGCTAATTGACGCACTTCCTCAGCTACAACGGCGAAGCCTTTACCATGCTCTCCAGCGCGCGCTGCTTCTATGGCCGCATTTAATGCTAGTAGATTTGTTTGATCTGTAATGGTCGTAATCATATCTGTCATTGATTTAATATCTGACATTTTAAGGGATAATTGCTGCATCAATCCACTTGTTTTTTCTGTTGAAGAGGAAATAAATTGCATTTGTTCTTTTGCCACATGTAAAATATTTGCACCATTTCCTGCTATCTCGCTAGCATCTTTCGCATGCACAAACACATCTTGTGTGGCTACTGTAATTCGCTCAATGCCATCAACGGTTTCTTGCATAGATTCAGCACTATCATTAGCCGATTGTGCTGCTTGCTTCAAGCCCTCTGACGTCTTCTCCATTTGTTGATCTACTTCTTCCACAGCAAGCGTAATTTCATTCGTACTCGCAGATAATTCCTCGATGCTTGCTGATAAATCTGTAGAGCTGTGCGCAATTTTTTGTGTCATTGTTCGTAATTGTTCCTGCATCTCTAAAAAAGATTTTGCTAGTTGAGAAATTTCACTATTGTCACGAACTTCAATGACCACTGTATCTAATTGGCCTGCCGTAATTCCTTGTGCAGCCTCTGTAATTTGTTTGATAGGCAGTATCACTTTGTAGTGGACATACACGGTGTAAGATAGTGTAATAGCGATTCCGACAATTGTTAACACGGTAGAAAACCAATCTAATGTCGTTACATTGGCTAAATCGATAAATAAAATAACAATCATTAAAACATTTAAAGCGGAAAAGCCAAGTAAACTCTTTTTTCGTAAACTCATTCCAAATTCCTCCAACTAAAATATGTATTCCATACCATTATTATAGTTGAATAATCCTAAAACGCATAAGGATACGCTCTATTTTTATATGAGGAAAGGTCTATAAAAAAAGACTATAGACAGCTTTTTAGGGCATGTCTACAGTCCATCATTGCTCGTTTTATTTTAATTTCATGATACTTGAACCCGCAATACCTGGGTGTGTCATTTCATATGGATCTAAAATTAAGTCTAATTGTTCTTTTGTTAGGACGCCTTCTTCAATGCAAAGCTCACGAATTGAACGACCTGTTAGAATAGCTTCACGTGCTAGACGAGCAGCTACTTCATAACCGATGTGAGGGTTTACTGCTGTTAGCACCCCTACGCTTTTTTCTACATATTCTTTCATGCGCTCTTCATTTGCTTCAATATCTTTTAAGCAGTTTTCTGTAAACGCACGGAAAACATTATTCATAATGCTAATCGATTGGATTAGGTTGAATACTAATACAGGCTCCATTACGTTTAATTCTAATTGGCCAGCTTCCGATGCAAGAGAAATCGTATGGTCATTCCCAATTACTTGGAAGGCTACTTGGTTCAGCACCTCAGGCATAACTGGGTTGACCTTACCTGGCATAATTGAAGAACCTGGTTGACGAGCTGGTAACAGGATTTCTCCTAAGCCTGCGCGAGGACCAGAAGCCATTAAACGCAAGTCATTAGCAATTTTAGACATATTAATCATACAGATTTTTAAAGCGCCTGATACTTCTGTATAGGCATCTGTATTTTGTGTGGCATCCACTAAATGCGTTGCACCTTTTAATGGTAAACCAGAAATTTCAGCAAGATGCTCATCAACAGATTTAATGTAGTCTGGGAAGGCATTTAAGCCTGTTCCGACAGCCGTTGCACCCATGTTCACATCATATAAATTTGGACGTGTTTGACGAATGCGTACGATGTCACGATTGATCACGCGGCAATAAGCTTCAAACTCTTGTCCTAAGCGGATTGGCACGGCATCCTGTAAATGCGTACGACCCATTTTAATGACATGAGCAAATTGCTCTGCTTTTTGATGGAAAACGGATTGCATATAATCCATCGTAACTAATAATTCATCTATTAAATTTAACACAGCGATATGAATAGCTGTTGGGAAAGCATCATTTGTTGATTGTGACATATTGACATGACTGTTTGGGCTTACTGTGTGATAGTCACCTTTTTCTTTCCCTAAAATTTCTAGGGCACGGTTAGCGATGACTTCATTGGCATTCATATTAATGGAAGTACCTGCTCCACCTTGAATTGGGTCTACGATAAATTCAGCATCCCATTTGCCATCAATCACTTCTTGTGCTGCTTCGACAATTGCCTCACCAATTTCTTTTGATAATAGGTGTACTTCCATATTACTTAATGCAGCTGCCTTCTTCACAATCCCCATTGCTTTAATAAGTGAAGAGTGAATTGTGTAGCCTGTAATCGGGAAGTTTTCCGTAGCACGTAGTGTTTGAATTCCGTAATACGCCTCTGCTGGTAATACGCGCTCACCTAAAAAATCTTTTTCTATTCGTTGTGTTGACATTATTGTCGTCTCCTTTTATGTAATACTCACACTTGATAGTAGCTAATAAAAGTCGTATTGTAAACAGTCATTTTTCTGTAAACGAAAAAAATCCTTCAAAAAAGCAAAAAAATCACAAAAAACCGAGCGCATTTCCTACGCTCGGTTGCATTTATTATTTATTTGACGTTACTGTGAAACGGCTATTAACGTGCTGTGGGTTTTCTAATTCATCGACGACAGCCACTGCGTAATCGGCATAGCTGACATAGCTTTCCCCCGCGTCATTTACTAATAAGTGGTCGACTCCTGCTGTATAGTGACCTGTACGTGGTCCTTCTGGATCAAAAAATGCAGATGGACTAATAAATGTCCAAGTAATGGATGATTGTTGTAAATCCTGTAGGTTTTGTCCTTGATTTTGCGCTGTTGCTAAATACATAGCTGGGAAATCCGGTGTATCCATCACACGCACTTTTTTCTCTGTGTCCACAAATAGACTGCCCGCTCCCCCTACAACCACTAATTTTGTAGGAATACCTTGGAAAATAGAGATCAAATGACGACCCGCTTTGACATGTAAATCTTCTTGTCCAGCTGGAGCACCGAATGCATTGACAACGACATCGAAGCCTTTTACATCACCTTGCGTCACATCAAACACATCTTTTTCAATTACTGGAATAGCAGCTGTCACTTTTGCTGCTGAACGAACGATGGCTGTGACCTCATGACCACGTTGTACAGCTTCCTCTACTATTTTTTGTCCTGCTTTCCCTGTTGCACCAATTACGGCAATTTTCATGACTTATTCCTCCTAAGATTTAGTTGTAACTATTTTAGTTACAGGTTAGATACAAGAAGACCATCTCCGTCTAAGTACGAAGCTGATCTAGCACATCCTGTAGCGTCTGTGCTTGTAATTGCTCTTTCATTGCCAGCCAAACAGATGTATAAACCCCCTCCAATGTATGCTGGATTTTTTGACCTACTGCACACGCTGGATTTGGCTCATCATGAATGGCAAATAGCTGCTCTGGCCCATCAATTGCCTGATAAATAGCTAAGAGTGTTAAATCCTTAGGCTCTACTAATAACTCATAGCCAGCCATGCCAGAATGAGAAGAAAGTAAGCCTGCTTTTTTTAGTACACCAATCATTCTTCTTACGACTACTGGATTGGTATTCACACTTCCAGCTATAAAATCGGACGTAAGGAGACTTTTATCAGATGTTGTAGCAATGAGCGAAAGAATATGGATCGCCACCGAAAATCGACTGTTCACCATATGTATCACCACCTGTTGTAACTATTATAGTTACAGGTGCAGAAAAAAGTCAAGTACTGTCACCTGTATATATTGTTCCCCGATATGCTGTTGCTAATGTATCGCTTATATTTTTTTTACGTAAATGACTAATTCCTGTCGTATTTGACCGTTTTCCTCATAAAAATCTAAATTATGAAATTCATATTTAAAATGACCTACAGGAAATGTCACACTTTCTCCTTGTGCTGCTGCCAAAATGCCTGCTACATCTTGTGACACCATATGTAGCAGCTCTTCCCCAGATAAAGAATCGATAAAAATAACGTTCATAAAAAACACCTCCATAGTCATTATAGCTTAGGAGGCGCTTACATTTATAGTGTATCTTTATAGCCTTTCAAGCGAATCTCTTCAATGATTTGCATCATTTCTTGAATTTGCTGCTGTGACAATTCGATCTTGTTACAAGAATAAGCATGTTGCACAAAATCCATGCTTTGTTCTGGCTCACTTTGCTGTCGATCATATTCATCTACTAGAAGTACCATTGTATTTTTCACAACTATCACCCCTACAATATAATGGACTATTCCCATCATACCAAATAATGCTAATTATACCATAATAACTATAATCAATTTCTTTTCATCCAGTCATCCAACTACTTGCCTATTTCGTAAAACAAATAGTTTGACCTAGCTATTCGTTTGAAAAAACAGCAACCAAAATGGCTGCTGTTAGCATTATACGGCAATCGGTGCTTTAATCGCAGGATGTGGATCATATCCTTCAATCGATAAATCCTCAAGCTCTATATCAAAGATGGATGCTTTTTTTGGATTGATGTGCAATGTTGGTAGGTTTCTTGGCTCACGTGATAGCTGTTCTTTCACTTGCTCCACATGATTCGCATAAATATGCGCATCTCCAATGCTATGAATAAATTCGCCAACCTCTAGGCCACACTCATGTGCGATCAAATGTGTTAATAAGGCGTAAGACGCAATATTGAATGGACAGCCTAATAATGTATCAAGGCTTCTTTGCATTAACTGACAGCTTAATTTACCATTTGCTACATAAAATTGGAACATCACATGGCACGGTGGTAATGCAGCTTTACTGCCCTTTGCGCCCGCATTAATGACATCCTCAGGATTCCATGCATTGACAATGATACGGCGTGAATCAGGTTGATGCTTAATCTGATGAATAACATCCTGTAGCTGATCAAGGCTTTCGCCATCAGAGGTTGTCCAATGGCGCCATTGTTTGCCATAGACATTTCCGAGATCTCCATATTGCTGTGCAAAGTCATCATCTGTTAAGACACGTTCACAAAATGAGGCAAGCTCCTTTTGATACAATGCGTTAAATGACTCGTCTACTAAACAGCGTCGACCAAAATCTGTCATATCAGGGCCTGTATACTCATCAGATTCCACCCATTTTTTAAATGCCCATTCATCCCAGATGTGGTTGTTATGCTGCAATAGGTAACGGATATTGGTATCCCCTTTAATGAACCATAATAATTCACTTGCTACAAGCTTAAAGGGCACACGCTTTGTCGTTAGAAGAGGAAAACCTTTGCTTAAATCAAAACGCATTTGATACCCAAAGACACTATATGTACCTGTCCCCGTTCGATCCTCTTTCTTTGTGCCATTTTCTAATATATGTTGTAGTAAATTTAAGTACGCGAATTCTGGATGCGTCATTTTTCTTCAACAGCTCCTTCAAGTTTGCTGTTGATCATTATACCATTTCACAACGAATTATTGTTGAGCTCCCTTGAAATTTCACTCTCTGTTGTGACGAAAAAAGTGGGCAGCAGGATGATATTTAATAAAACAGGTCCAACAATCACTAATAAATCAATGCCAGGACTAAAGTATAATCCAAATGCTGTAATCAGACCCGATAATACAAGGAACACGATTTGTGCGACAATAATCAAGATCGGCACCAATTGATACAGGTAATTGAGTTTACGGAACTGATGCATATTGTCTGGATTTTCAATGATTTTCCTTTTTAACCGTCTGGATAAAATAAGACAAGCAAGCAGTTGGATGGCCATAAAGCAAAAATAAATGACACTGTATACAAGCAACTGACTTTTTTGAATGGTGCCATCAAAATGGCCTACTCTTTGGTTTAATAACTCTTGGACTGCTCCCTCATAGACATATTCACGTTCACTCAAAAAAGTAAAGGGCTCCATAAAGCCAAGCGCTGTCCAATCCTTTGTATTGACAGTCCACTTGGATAATTTACTTGCTAAAATACGCAATTGAATAGGATCTTGCTCGCCAAACATCCCTACTAGATGACGATAGGGTATGGCTACTTTTAGCTGACCATCCTGCTTTTCTTGAAATAAATCCTGAATATAAAAGGTATAGGCAACATCGGATTTGTTGGCCTCATAACGAGTCTCTCCAATTTTCCAATGATTAGCTAAGGAAGCTTGAATGCCATTTTTCATTTCTGCATAGGGCATATCCTTATGTAAATGCTTCGGAATCTTATAGACAAAATGATGATCACTACCTATGAGACCAATTTCTACCTCGACTTTATCCTGATTCACCGTTTTGGCCTTCGTGGTCAATGGAATGGTGATCATAGCGATGAGAAAAAAAAGTAAAAGTGTTAAAATGCCTTTTTTCACGCAGAAGTCCCCCTATTCGTCACTAATGATTAAATTTACCCTATCATAGCCATGTCCGAAAACACTATTTCGTTATTCCGAAAAAACAATAGTGGTTTTCCGAAACTCGTTATTTCGGTATTCCAAATTTATCAATAATTAGCGATAATATATAGGAGATTATGATCATAAGCAAATTAGAGGTTTAACAATGAAAAAATGTACTTATTGTATTTTTCTTACATACTTAATACTCGGTATTTATGTGTTAGGTATTACCATCAAAACACCCTTTGTAAGTCTCACTCTCGATACGACAAACGGTCAGCCTGTTTTTGTGGATAGCTATTACCCTCTATGGGCAGCGCAAAAAAATATTGAAAAAGGGGATATTATTGTGGCTATCGATGGGCAGCCAGCCATGGAGAATCGCTACGTTCAACAGCAAATGATCGTTAGAAGCGCCAATGCATTAACGATCCAAAAGGCTGATAAGAGTATTCAAACCATTGCTGTCAAACATCGAGACATACCAGAAGAATTATATTTACAAATTTTGTTCCCCATCTTTTATTTTTTCCTAGCTTTTGGAGTCGCTCTTTATGTTTGGCGACGCAATCAAAATAATCTTTCTACGTTTTTATTGATCCTATTTTTATTAACTTGTTCGACCGCCTATATCAGTACTGGCGCATCAGCTAGAGGAAATATGATTGGGATGTTTGTCATTAGTAGCTGTATTATTTTATGCATGGTTCTCTTTATTCACTTTTTACAACACTTTTTCAAATACCTGCAAATCAAGTGGACCTATCCTCACAGCAAATGGCTGTACGTTTTAATACTTATCATTTTACTGGAGGAAGTGGTGCCAACATTACGTGCGATCACACCTATCTTGAACTTGAGCTTATTTGCTGTCCTAGTGCTCTATGCAATTTTTATTTTAGTAACGAGTTACTTACGTACAAAATTGGCCAAAATTCGTTTAATTGCGCTTGCCTTTATCGTGCCGTTTTTACCCTTTTTATTATTCTTCGTTACACCTGAAATATTAGGACATAAGCCGATATTACACGCTGAAATTGCCGCATTGTTTTTATTATTTATTCCGTTCTCTTTTCTGTTCATTCAGGTGAACGAACGATTATTCGATATTGAATACCAATTATCACGATTACGCTATTATTCAACGCTAGCCTTTTTCAGCGCGCTTCTGTTGACAGCAGGGATTGCCCTGTTATTTATGGGGGAGCTATCCATCGTGCATGTCACAAGTATTTTTTTACTTGTCTTTATGGTGATCATTGCGAGCTTTTATATAAAAGAACGCATTGATTTTAAGTATCGGAAAATTATCTTCTCTTCTACTGGAAATTATGTACATAATTTATATGCAGCCGTTCAGCGCATGGGCAAAGCAAAAAATCAACAAGAATTATTGGATCGTTTTAAATATGAAATCACCGAGAAGCTTGGAACAACAGCGTTTCATATCTGTACCATAACAGACGATTCTCCACAGCATGTAAGCTACTATCCGCAATTACTGTTACATGATGCTGGTGAGGAAAAGATTATGTTAGAAATACGCCATGCTCTGCAAAAGGAAGAGCTGCTTTGGTTAGAATTGCTTGCACTGTATGTGTCGATGTTTATCAATAACTTACAGCAAATTGAGGATTTAGTGCGTGAAATTCAGCATATAAAAAATACCAGTGATACACCGCTTCCTTGGCTCGATAAATTGCTATGGAATATTATTGAGAAGGAAAAGAGTATTTTAGCACAGGAATTACATGACACCATTTTGCAGGAGCAGCTTCATTTAGCCAGAGAGCTTGATGTCCTAGCTGGCTCCCCTACTATTCAAAAGGAGACCGTGCTAGCTATACGCGAGCAGCTATTAAATGCAACGAAGGACTTACGAGAATATTGCGAGAACTTGAGTCCTCCACTATTGGATACCTTTGGTTTACAAATGGCATTAAAAAAACTCATTCAAAAGGTAAAAATAAGGGCTGATTTTTTATTAAGCGCACAGATTGATCGTGTAGAATTTCAGGATGTCACCCTGCATCTCGTAGTCTATCGTCTCGTGCAGGAGCTGTTAAATAATGCAATCAAGCATGCCGAAGCAACAGAGGTTTCGCTTCAATTACAAGCTATTCCTCAAGGCTTTATCCTTCGATACGATGATAATGGTATAGGCTGCGACATTGACGATTTAATACAGTCCTCTGCATCAATGGGCATTAATGGCATTCGTGAACGTGTCCGTGCTTTTAATGGTGACATTACGATTCAATCGAGCCTTAACGAGGGCATGCATATTTATATACAAATACAAGAGGAAGGGGATTCATATGATGAACATACTTATTATAGATGACCATCCTGTCGTTTTAGATGGTACGAAAACATTGTTGCAGGATTTAGCCAATGTTCAAATCGAAACAGAACAGGATTGCGCAGCCGTTTTATCAAGAATGGATACAGATACCTTTCAGTTGTTTCTCATTGATATCAATATGAAGCCAATCAACGGTATTCAATTATCAGAGATGATTAAGAAAAAACAAGCTGATGCTTTGATTATACTTTACACAGGCTACGAACTTTCCGATTATTATGAGCTATTGATTGAGAAAAAAATTGATGGTCTATTATCAAAGCTGGCGACAAAGGAGCAAGTGATTCAAACTATTCAAGCAGCCATAAGAGGTGAGATTTTACTTGCAGCCGATTTCTTAGACTTTGTTCAACAACGCACCAACCTGCCGAATTTGCAGCAGGAGGTTCTACTGAGCGACAAAGAACAGGAAATACTTCAGCTCGTGGCCCAGGGCTGTACAAATAAAGCCATCGCCTCTGCAATAGGTGTCACCCAGCGTACAGTGGAGAACTATTTATCCAAGCTATTCGTCAAGCTGAATGTAGAGTCGCGGGCAGAGGCTGTCATCGTTGCGAAGGAAAAAGCATGGATTAAATAATGAGGAAATAGCGTTTCTTTACTATAAGATTACAAATGTAAATTTTCCCTTACTAAAAACGGAATTTACTGGATATACAAACAATTCTGTACTATAATAAGGGTAATAATTACATTACTTCATTGCGATGATTAAAAACACGTATTCAAAAGTAATATGAGCTTTTGAATAGGTTTTTTATATGTGATAGAAGCAATTGATTGTTGAATTTTTTTGGGAGGGTGTTTACATGACACAAGGTACAGTAAAATGGTTTAACGCAGAAAAAGGTTTTGGCTTCATCGCAGTTGAAGGTGGCAACGATGTATTCGTACATTTCTCAGCTATCCAATCTGATGGCTTCAAAACTTTAGAAGAGGGCCAAAAAGTTGAATTCGGCGTAGAAGAAGGCAGCCGCGGACCTCAAGCAACGAATGTAGTGAAACTATAATCTTCACTTAACATAGACGTGCATATAAAAAGAGACATTCGTAAATGGATGTCTCTTTTTCCCTTTCAGGATTTATAAATCCGAGTTACTCCCCCGCTATACCTTTACGATCATCTTATCAACTTGCGAAGGTAGCCATTCCATCCTGACTAATATAAATGAATTTGATAATACTTTTTTGGTCGTCCACGCGTGGTGGATATGTTGCTTGGTAATTCGTGTGCTAATTTTTTTTCATGGAGCTGCTTTAAAATGCGGTTGGCAGAGCGTACCGTAATGCCGAGATGAGTGCTGAGGAGTTCCCCACTGACGATCGTTGTCGTTAGTTTTTCCAGCATCGCTTCTATTTTTTGTAATTGTAATAAGGGAATATCATATGTCGTACTTAAATTTTTTAGATGCTGTTGTTTTTCATCGTCAAACTGTAGCATCGTTCCATATAGTAAAGGCCCGATTTCTCGTGTATTTTCAATAATGTATCCCTGCGTTTCCTTTGAGGAGCATAGGGTTGCGGCTTTTTTAGCAAACTCCTGACTTTCAATTAGAGAGTCACCAATACCCCACCCGATTCTAACAGGAAACGATAGCTTCTCATTTAAAAAATCAACTAGATGACAATGTGAATAACGATTCGTTGTACTTAGAAATTGCTTATACGTCGTGATAATTGCAATAAAGGATGCCTCACGATGGACGATAAATGAGCTAGCATACAGTTGTTTGAAATCTAATATCGTTTTATATAGGGCAATTTGCCGATATTCTAGGTCTTCTATATTCGATTTATCAATCGGAATTAAAATATGCACTACCACTACTTTATTTTGGTTAAGCTGTCGAATTCGCAGTTGATTGAGAAAATGATCTAATGTTAATTGCATTGCATATTGAGACGGGTAAAAAGCGATAAATGGTATATTTTGATCAGCTAAGCGCTCACGTATTTCTGCAATGCGGGTAAAGCTCAAATCAACCTTGTTTTCCTTATGCAATTGTAGATGCCATTCAGCAGCTTTATCGACAATATCGCTACTTGCGTACTCGCTCATCGTTTGGCTAAAAAGATAAGGTTTTTTTCCTATCGACCATTCATGAATGCCCAAATAGCCGTTTTCCTCATAGCAAAAGTCGATGGCAATGCGATTCATAGCAATCTTTTTCTCATAAAAAAGCTCCGTAACGGTACGGTAAAAATCACGCTCTGAAATATCAAAATAATGCATGGGTACCGTTGCTTCTTGAAAATGCGTTTGAGCATAAAAATATGGAATTTGTCCGCTAAAAAGCGCTCCATCTCCCCCTTCCAAATACTTTTCTAAAAGCTCATTCAAATGTTCAAAATCAGTATAAGCATAGTAATGAAATTCACAAAAAGAGGGTTTAATTTTTTCAAGCTGTTGAACCCATGAAAGTGAGCGTTTTGCGGTAAAAACATTAATTTTATACATACATATAGCTCCTTAATAAAAAATAAATATTGAAAATAGTCAGAAAATATGGTTTCTTTGTATAAAGGACATAGATTTTCAATGTCTTAAAATAGAGACATTGGATTCTTAAAGGTTAAGTCTAATAAAGTATAAAAGGAGATGAAATTTATGCAAGGGAATTCACAAACAATTAAGAAAAAATCTTGGATTGACAATATGTTAGATAAAATCGAGCGTGCAGGTAATAAGCTACCAGACCCGATCACATTATTTATTATTCTAGCAGGTGTAGTACTAGTTTTATCATGGGTTTTATCCATGCTCGGTATTTCAGCAATTCAACCTGGGACCGAAGATGTCATTCAAGTAAAAAATCTGCTAAGTCAAGAAGGGCTTATCTTAATTTTAACGCAGATGGTTTCAACATTTACAGGCTTCGCTCCATTAGGGCTAGTAATCGTGACAATGATTGGTATTGGTTTAGCTGAGCAAACAGGCTTGATTTCAGCTGTCATGAAGAAAATTGTGATGTCAGCACCTACAAAATTAATAGTACCTTTTATCATTTTTACAGGTTTAGTTGGTAATTTAGCGGCTGACGCGGCATTTATCATTTTACCACCAATTGCTGCCATGATTTTTATGAGTATTGGTCGAAATCCATTAGCAGGCTTAATTATTACATATGCGGCTGTAGCTGGAGGATTTAGTGCGAACATATTAATTAGCTCTCTAGATGTATTATTATTAGGGATATCAGAATCAGCAGCACAAATAGCAGACCCCGCGTACACTGGTCGCGCAACGATGAACTACTATTTCTTAATTGCTTCGACGTTTTTATTAGTCATTATTGGTACGTGGGTTGCAAAGAAGTTTACAGAGCCTCGCTTTGGTTCGTTCCATGGTGATATTGAAAAGCTAGAGCCATTGACAGCTTTAGAAAAGAGAGGTTTGAAATGGGCTGGAATCGTCACGCTAGTTTATATTTTAGTCATTGCTTTTACAGTCATCCCATCGAATGGACTTTTACGTGATCCTGCAACAGGTGGCTTTTTAAACTCACCTTTCATGGCAGGCATTGTCCCTATCATGTTATTCTTCTTCCTATTACCTGGCCTTGCCTATGGGATTGCAGCGAAGGAGGTTAAAAACGATAAGGAAGTTGCAGAGAAAATCTTTAAATCCATTGCAGATATGGCGCCATTTATAGTATTGGCATTTGCCGCTTCACAAATGATTGCCTTTTTCAATTGGAGCAATATTGGTTCTATTTTAGCCATTAAAGGTGCAGAGCTTTTACAGGCATTGAATTTTACAGGTTTACCAATGATGATAGGTTTTGTTTTAATTTGTGCCTTTGTCAACTTATTAATCGCCAGTGCTTCTGCAAAATGGGCTTTACTTGCACCAATTTTCGTACCAATGTTCTTATACTTAGGCTATTCTCCAGCGGTTACACAAATGGCCTATCGTGTAGGTGATTCGATTACAAATCCAATTACCCCTATGTTACCGTATTTCGCGATTTTACTATCATTTGCAAAGCGCTATGATAAAAATATCGGAATTGGTACGCTTATCTCTTCTTTATTGCCGTTCTCGGTGTTTTTCGCAATCGGTTGGATTATCCTCTTCGCCATTTGGTTCCTATTCGGTTTACCGCTTGGTCCTGGAGATTATATTTACTTAAAATAAGGAGTGTTAGTGAATGACAACTTTACAACAACAGTTAGCAGATTTATTAAAACATTATGAAGAAGAGACAATACAGCTTCGTCGTCATTTTCATGAAAATCCTGAGCTTTCCTTTGAGGAAGTAGAAACACCGAAAACCATTGCTGCCTTTCATCGCGCGTTAGGTCATGAGGTTCGTGAAGGTGTAGGTGGCAATGGAGTTGTGGCAAAGCTAATTGGTGGGAAACCAGGGAAAACAGTTGCGTTGCGTGCAGACTTTGATGCTTTAGCCATTACGGAAGAAACCGGCTTACCTTTCCAATCAAAAATTAAAGGGCGTATGCATGCTTGTGGCCATGATGGACACACAGCTTCCCTTTTAATCTTAGCGAAGGCGTTTAACCAAATGAAGAATGATTTAGAAGGCACAATCGTCTTTATTCATCAACATGCTGAGGAGCTTGCGCCAGGTGGAGCTATTTCGATGATTAGAGATGGCTGCTTAGAAGGTGTAGATGTTATTTTTGGGACACATTTATGGGCACCAACTGATCTTGGCAAAGTGCAAACAGCTAAAGGACCATTAATGGCTGCAGCAGATGGTATTTATATAACGATAAAAGGCAAGGGCGGCCATGGTTCAAACCCAAGTGACACCAAGGATTCCATTGTCCTTGCAGCTCAGTTTATTACAAATTTACAGCAGCTTGTGGCACGTCGCATCAACCCATTACGTCCAGCAGTAGTATCAATTGGGCATATTGAGGCATTAAATCCATTCAACGTCATTGCCGATCAAGTGTACATGAAGGGTACGGTGCGCACTTTTCACGAGGAGGAGCGTAGTTTGTTAGAGCATGAAATCGAAGAGCTACTAAAGGCAACTTGTTATTTAACAAAAGCCGATTACGAGTATGAGTATGTGCGAGGCTATCCACCTGTTGTGAACCATGAAGCAGAGACTGAGCATATAATGGCCTCCGCAGAGAAAATTGCAGATGTAGAGACGGTTGAAATAGTTGATCCGAATATGGGTGGTGAGGACTTTGCCTATTTCTTAGAGGAAATCCCTGGTGCGTTTTTCTTCACAGGGGCGAAAAACCCTGATTGGGAGGAAGTCTATCCACACCATCATCCGAAATTCGATATCGACGAGCGCTCATTACGAATTGCCGCCAACGTTTTAGGTCAAGCAACGCTAGACTACTTCGCAAAAAATAATTAATAAAAAGCATTACGAAGTGCTCAATGCATTTCGTAATGCTTTTTTCGGTTGAATATTTTAATAAGAAGAAAAGGATGGCCAAAGCTAAGAGGTTCACTCTTCCGTTTGAGCGCTTTTTACTTATTTAGGAGCACTTTCCTTGATGGATTGAGCGCTTTCCTCTCACTTTGGGTCAAGCCCCCTACCTCCAGCTAGGCATAGGAATGTAAGCCGGCAATGACTAGATTGACAAATACTTGGTTGAACACAATAATGCCGAAGCCGATAATGGCCAACCAGGCTGTTTTTTCTCCTTCCCAGCCTTTGGATAGGCGGAAATGGAGGAAGGCTGCGTAGAATAAAAAGGTAATTAATGCCCATACCTCTTTCGGGTCCCAGCCCCAATAGCGACTCCAGGCAATTTGCGCCCAAATCATGGCGAATAGCAGGCCACCTAATGCAAATAATGGGAAGCCGATAACAACAGCCCGATAGGAAATTTCATCCATTAATTGTGGCTGTACGCGGCTTGTCCATGGCTTTAGCAAGGCACTCACTGATTTTCTTGTGATGAATCGAATGACACCATATAAAATAGTCCCTACGATAAATGCCCAGACAATCGAGTTTAATTTCTTGGCATCTATTTTATTTGTGATTTCGACACCACCGATTGCTTCGCCCTTTTCGGTGACGGCTCCTTTACTTACAATCAGGGGCATCATGGAGTAAGTGGCTTTTTCTTGCTGTCCCTGTGCATTTTCAAATTGTACCTGCACCTCTTCTGAGGCAAGGCTGAAAAACGTCGATACGCCAATAAAGCCAATGACAACCACCAAACAATACAGCACAAACTCAAGACCGTATGTACTGATAGATTTTTTGGAAACATCTAGCGTTCTTAATAAGTAAATTAAACCTGTAGCAAAGGATACAGATAAGATGGCACTAGAAAAGGCCACAGTCATGACATGAATCGTTAACCAGTGACTTTGTAATGATGGAACAAGCGGCGATACTTCCTTTGCGAAAACGCTTCCATAACCAAGGATGATTAAGGATACAGGAATCGTGAATAAGCCTACCACGATTTGCTTATATAAGAAATGGATAATTAAGTAACTTCCTGTAAGCATGATGCCAAAGAACGTCATAAATTCATACATATTACTGACAGGTGCATGGTCAACCGCCACCCATCTGACAACAAAGTACACGAGCTGTAGGGCAAAGGCTATATAAGTGAGCAATAGGCCTAGCTTACCGAATGTTTTTCTCTTTGATTTGACTGCTAGCCCTAATGGCACAATAGCAATGAGTAGTAGAATAAAGGCAATAAATAAGGCATTGCTACTAATGGATAATAAACTTTCTTGATTCAATAGAATCCCTCCAACGTCTCTTTTTCGGAATATGCTTCCAAATAGTAAGAACGTTATAGCGTGTAAGAAGTGCCATGTTTTCCCTTTAAATATTTTTATTTTTTCAAATTGTTACATTTTTATGACATGGAAATGGGGATGTGCTTGGTAGGATCAATCATTATGTAGAGGGAACGATAAAATACCCCATTAAATGGAAGATAACTGTATCAAAAAATGGTATGCCTCTATCTACATCTCACAAAAAATTGTAATAAAAGTCTATTTCTTTTTCTATCTACATGGGACAATAAGGATGCGCACAAATAACATAACGTTATGTTTCATAAACTGGAGGCTTTTAATGAAACAAAATATTTATGATAATCCGATATTTTTTCATCACTACAAGACATTGAGACAAAAAGCATCTAATTATAACCGTCTTTTGGAGCAGCCCACGATGAAGGCTTTACTTCCACCTTTGACAAATTTACAGGTACTCGATATTGGCTGTGGTATGGGGGATTTCGCCAAGTATTGTATCGACCATCAAGCCAAGCACGTAACCGCATTAGATGTTTCGAGCAATATGCTGTCCGTCGCTAAACAGGAGCATGCCCACCCACAAATTGACTATCAGCTACAGGCAATAGAGGATTATGAAGCTCCTTCGGCTAGCTTTGATTGTATAACCAGCTCCCTATCTCTTCATTATGTCAAAGATTTCAATGCGGTCATTGGTCAAATTGCTCACATGCTACGTCCTAACGGTGTATTTATCTTCTCGGTGGAGCATCCTATTGCTACAGCTCGTCATACAACAGATGATAATTGGGTATATGATGACAATCATCAACGTTCACACTATGCTGTGGATCATTACCAGGAAGAAGGCATGCGTGAGCAAACATGGTTGGTGGATGGTGTTGTCAAATATCATCGCACCATAGCGACGCTGGTTAATACATTGATTATCCATGGGTTAACCATTGATAAAATCGTAGAACCAATTCCAAACACAGCAGCCATTCAACAGCTTCCTTCTATTGAAAAGGAACTACGCAGGCCATCCTTTTTATTCATCAAAGCAAAAAAATAAACGAAAGCCTCACCCTATGTTTGTGGTGAGGCTTGTTTCATATAAATAATTTCCGGGTCTCCCTCATCCAAGTTGTCGATAAAACCGCTTTTGACAAAGCCTAGGTTATGAAAAAGCTGGTGCATACGCCTATTGGACTGATTTGTAGAGGAGAAAACCTTTGCTGTTTTAGCCATTTGGATATAAGCGGTCATTAAGGCAGATGCGATCCCCTGTCTGCGCTCGGACGGCTTGACAATAACTAAGGAAATAAAGCTATAGCCAAAAAATTCATTGCTAAATAGCAAAAACCCTCCAATGGTATCGGCGGATTGGTATAGCAAACAGCGTTTCTCTTTGATGGCTTGCTGAATTTCTTCCGCTCTGGATGAATCTCCAATTACTTCTTGATCGATTGTACAAAGTGCCTGTAAATGCTCCATTCTTGCTTCAATTATATTGTGGCTCAATTTTCAGCCTCCTTCATATAATAGCTCATCACCTTTAGCTCATCTCGAATTCCCATTGCCTGTCTGCCTTCATCGACAAAGCCACATCGCTTATAAAGTTCTTGAGCAGCTCTATTTGGCACATTGACCCCAAGCACCAGCTCATTGATGTGTGGGAAATGCTTGCGAACAAAGTCAGGCAATAATTGAAGTGCTGTCTTGGCATAGCCTTTGCCCTGCTCATAAAAATCAGTGGAAAAGGATCGGATTAATAGCGCCTGTTCATTGGAGGAGTAAGACGTCACCCCCTCTTTTTCATGTAAGACAAAGAACGTAACTAGCTTGTTACCATCCATTGCTAATACAGCATGTCGACTAGTATCCTGCTTAGCAAGTGCAATACTTTCTTTTGGAGACTTTGTATAGCGTAGCTGCTCTTCAGTTAGCGTGTATTGTTCTACTAAATTTTGTACTTTGTCATCATAGAACATGAGCTGCATAGTCACTCGAATTCCTCCTCATAAATAGCGGTGAATTCATAGTCTCCCTCTATAAGTTGCTGTAAATACTCCTCAAAGGAAGCTGCAATCACCTCAAAGCTATCAGGATCATGGACATAACGAACCACCTGGCCAACTTGTCCCGCTTCATTTGGCGTAAAATCAATATATAGGCTTGATGTGCCCCCATTATTCATACAATCAGCAAAGCAGAGCCGTTCATTTAACGGGACATGCATATTAATCTTTTCATCTACTTCCACATACGCTAAAAATTCCTGGTAGCGCTCATAAATTGTTTCACGCTTGTCATGATAATCTTTCACGATTTGCTCTACCGATTTTAAATAATACGGATAATCCCCTAAATCAGAGCCAAGCACTAGAACACAAATAGTTTCTTGCCCATGCTGACAATAATATGTACCATTGACATCCCGTAATAGCTCCATCAAAGCTTGCGGGCAGTTCGGAAATACTTCTAACAGGGCCTGAATTTGTGCATCTGAAGCACCAAAAGCCTGTTGTAATTGTTGCTGCTCTTCTTGTGGTAAGTATTGTAATAAATTCGTAAAATATGTTGTGCGCATCTTAATCCCTCTCTCTCTTTAACTAGGACATATTTTAGCATAATTTCTTCCATTCTCTTAGTCCCTCATGCTACTATGTAAGTATTCACAAAAAAGGGGTGGGTTTATGAGTGTGAAAGATGCAGTAGACGTGAAAGTATTTCGAACAATCGTAGGGTTGTAACGCTACTTGCAGCCCTTATACAAGGGAGAATATAATAATGGAAAACTATTTGACAACATTTTTAACAGGGCAATCGATCACTTTACAGCAAATGACTGCTGCTGACCTAGAGGCTTTTATAGCAATTGAAAGCGAAATCACCTCTTTGCTACTTGCTAATGATGAGATTCCCTTTCCACAAACTGTAGAGGATCACACCGCTTTCTTTAACAGTATCAGTGGGAAGAAGGAGGAATACTTTTTCGGCATCTATGAAAAAGCGTCCCATCAGCTGATCGGCTCCTGTGGCGCTTATGCAGTGAATTGGCAAAATAGTACTTGCTCTGTGGGCATTTCAATCGGAAAAGAGTGGCACGGCAAGGGCTATGGCACGGATGCAATGAACACGCTCATTGATTTTATCTTCCAATATATAGCTGTTCAGAAAATCAAGCTTCAGGTTTTTAGCTTTAACCCAGCAGCGATTCGCTCCTATGAAAAATGTGGCTTCACAAAAGAAGGCATTTTACGCCAAGAAATCTTCCGCTTCGGTACATTCCATGACGTAGTTTTATTTGGCCTCTTACGCTCCGAATGGGAGAGGAATTAACTAAATAGCACAACAGAGATACTATGATCGCTGTAGTATCTCTTTTTGTTCAGTCCTCTTGCCACACGCGTGTTACTTCCTGTAAGGATAGACCTTGAAAGGCTAATCGATAGATATCTGGCATACTTAACGCTTGCCAAAATGCATAATCGTACTGGGCATCAAAATATTGCATCATCAATGCCATGATATTACCATGTGTACCGATAACGACAGACTCCTCTTGATGAGTAAGAAGGATGCGCTGCAAACTTGGAATGGCACGAGCCATCGCCTGTTGATTGGACTCTCCACCTGCCCATGCAAAGCTTGGCTCCTCCCACACCCGTTGCACTGCTGCATGAAAATCCTCCAGCTTCCCAGTAGAAAGCTGTCTTTCTTTTAAAGCATCTATCGTTTGGACGGGTAAGTGACGAGCATGTGCAATCCCCTCCACTGTTTGAATGGCTCTTCGATAGGGACTAGCATAAACGGCATTGATTCGATAATGCTTCAAAAGATTTGTGACACGCTCTGCATCCCTTTGTCCCTGAGCAGATAGTGGACGATGATATTCATCCTCTGAATAATGAGCATGTGCGTGTCTAACAAAATAAATTTCAGTCATCTGTTTCTCCTCTTTCATCTTTCCAAAGCCCCTCTTGCTGTTGCAGGGTATATGTTTTGATGCAGCGCTGACTCCCAACGGAAATTTCCAGTTGAACGACCTGTAAATCAGGGGTGCTCGATTCATTAACCGCTATTCGATCATAAAATCTATACATGAATTAGGTAACAAGCAAATCACCTGCAAGTGAATCCGTATAGTATTGCTCAAACAATTCTTTTGTGGGGAATGCATCATTGCTGTAAGTAATCGCATACAATGCATCCATACGAGGTTCCTCCACTAAATCAAACATAATTAGCAGCATTTCCTCTGGCGAAAAGGTCTGCAAATGACGAATTTCTCCATCGTTTAAAAATGCTTGATAGGCCTCTCTTTTTTCCAAAGATAAATCCGCTACATAGCTAAATTCAGTGGATGTCGATGTCGTATCCATGTCATACACAATGGTCGGTTCCTGTAAGGGCTCCCCCTTTCACATGCCGTTAGTAAACTTAAAAAAGCAATGATTGAAACCAGTTTTTTCATCATGTGCTTCATCACCTCATCTTCCATCTATTATTCCATTAATTTCAAAAATTCTCAACATTTCACCATAGACAATGAAATGTCCCCATTTCTAAACAACAAAAAAGGGAATTTGCTAAAATGTGACAAGATATGAATTCTGCGCTTAATTATCGGAAAATTCAATCTCTAATCACAACTTTTTTCTTAGTATAAAAGACTTAAGACTGCTCTGTTTCCCGCTTAATATTTTCTAAAACAAAGAACGTGAATAACCCTATCCAGCGCATGAATAGGGTTTTAAGTCATGTATTAAATTCTATAAAAGGGGGATTTTACAGTAATTTTTATCTATAATATATAAAAATTTTCAATCAATCTAAATAGGATGATGTACCTTATCTATGACTAAATTACGAATTTGAGAAACGATACACAATGTGACATTTTTTTTAATATAAGTGATATACAATGAAAAAGTTGAATCGAGGTCATAGAAATTTATTTCAAGAATATGGATAAAAAATTAGGAGGAAAATATCTTGGTTAACTTATTACTTAAACAATTCTTGAAGGCGGAAATTGAGATTAAACGAAGAATTATGTATAAAAAAGCAAAGGATCTTGGTTTCACCCACCCTATT
This sequence comes from Lysinibacillus sp. HST-98, assembly GCF_016757845.1. Taxonomy (NCBI): domain Bacteria; kingdom Bacillati; phylum Bacillota; class Bacilli; order Caryophanales; family Bacillaceae; genus Lysinibacillus; species Lysinibacillus sp. HST-98. The sequence goes on along the minus strand of NZ_JAENHX010000005.1, from coordinate 4,592 downwards.
GTAGTAGATTACAGTCAAGAATTGGATGTCTTACTTAATAGATATTTAAAACAAGCACAAGCTTCCTAATCATAACGAGGCATATAATAGAAGAAAGTATAGATATGATAAAGCCAGGCCATGTTTTATTGGCTGGTTTTATCGGGGATGATACATGCATTCACCTAGCCATTTCTCAGAATGTATAGAGAATGAAAAAGTAGGCGATGTTTTTGATAAGAAAACATTTGGAGGTTGAATGATGCACGTATTCATCTTAACTTTTATGGTTGTTTCCAAAATATTATTGCCACCTCAACATTCAGTAGACAATACATCACCCACACTTTGCACACCAACTGAAATAAATACACTATATCAATACCCAAACAACCAATTTCAATCGTTTCGTGATGAGGACAAATTTTATCAGCAGCTTAATCGTGCGATTTATGAGGAATATACCAATGCTTCATTGAATATTCGTCAAAAGATGGCTTTTAAAGATGTAGCAAATGCGACAAAACGTTTTTATTTACAAACAGATGGTAAACAGGAAACAATAGACCTCTCTCAACATACTTTTATTCATCCCAATCGACAAGTTTATTTTTTAGCATCCTTTCAGCACAATACCGATGAATCCTATCGCAAATTTCTTGTCATCGACGCTGAAACACAAGAAGTAATACTGGGACATTCGCATTTTCAAGAAAGTTCCAAGCACCTTTAATTCATTGTATGCACACCATGTAGATTCTAGTAGTCATTTCAAAAAAATAGAAGTAAAAATTTCTTAACAATTGAAAAGCTTGCGATGAGTGACGAACATGCATCGCAAGCTTTCTTAACTTGAATTAAGCTAAACTTTTTTGTTGAATGGCTGCTGTGACTTCTTCTATTAATTGCTGTAGTGACTTATCATTGGCATTTTGCTGACCATGTCTGCGAACAGCTACAGTTTGGTTAGCAACCTCACGATCGCCGATAACCACAATATATGGTATTTTTTGCAATTGGGCTTCTCGTATCTTTTTGCCGAGCTTTTCTTGGCGATCATCTAATTGCACACGGATTTCTGCCTGTTGTAAAGCTTCAACAACTTGCTTGGCATAGCCTTGATGTGCCTCTGCCACCCCAATAACTTGCACTTGCTGTGGTGCCAGCCAAGTTGGGAATGCTCCGCCAAAATGCTCGATTAAAATACCTAAGAAGCGATCAATTGAGCCAAACACTGCACGATGGATAACAACAGGTCTCACCCTTTCGTTGTGTTCATTAATATATGTTAAATCAAATTTCTCTGGTAGCTGGAAATCAAGCTGAACCGTTGCACATTGATGACTGCGTTGAATTGCATCTTTAATATGGATGTCAATTTTCGGTCCATAGAAAGCCCCGTCCCCTGCATTAATTGTATAGGCAATGCCTAAATTGTTTAGGACATTTTCAAGTGCTGCTTCTGCTTGATCCCACAGTGCCAAATCACCCATATAATCATCTGGACGTGTCGATAATTCAATCGTATACGCAAATCCAAAGACGTTGTACACTTCATCTATAATCTTTAAGGCCAGTGCAATTTCATCCTCAATTTGCTGTGGTGTGGCAAAAATATGGGCATCATCCTGACAAAAAGTTCGTACACGTAACAGACCATTCAAGGCGCCACTAAACTCATGTCGGTGCACTTGCCCAAATTCTGCCATACGTATAGGTAAATCCCGATAGGAATGTAAGGCATTTTTGAAAATCAGCATATGCCCAGGACAGTTCATCGGCTTTAAGGCAAAGCTTTGGTCATCCACCTGCGTAAAATACATATTGTCCTTATAATGATCCCAGTGACCTGACTGCTCCCATAAGCGTTGGTTCATCATCAGCGGTGTTCGTACTTCCCTATAATCATATTTTGCTTGTAAATGTCGCAAATACGATTCTAGTTCATTGCGTAAAATTTGACCATTGGCTAAATAGAAGGGCATGCCAGGTGCTTGCTCTGAAAACATAAATAACGATAGCTCTTTTCCTAGCTTACGATGATTCCGCTTTTCTGCTTCCTCCAAAAAGACAAAATGATCGTGAAGTTCTTCCTTTGTCGCAAAGGCAACGCCATAAATACGCTGAAGCATTTGATTCTTGCTATCGCCTCGCCAGTAAGCGCCCGACACATGCATTAATTTAAAATGCTGTAATTTGCCTGTAGACGGGACATGTGGACCACGACATAAATCATAAAACTCTCCCTGCTCATAAATCGTAACTAGCTCATCTGCAGGAATTGCCTCCAACAGTTCGAGCTTTAACACATCATGGGCGAATAATTGCTTCGCTTCTTCACGTGACACCTCGCGTCTATGAACAGGTATATTTTCCTGAACAATTTGTTTCATTTTCTTTTCAATTTGCTGCAAATCACTCGGTGTCAGTGTATCGGCAATATCTATATCATAATAAAAGCCATTTTCAATGACTGGTCCTACCCCAAATTGTGCATGTGGGTAAAGTCGTTTAATTGCCTGAGCGAATAAATGGGCCGTAGAATGGCGAATGACCTCGATCCCTTCCTTTGAGCTTGCATCGTACAATGTAATTTGTGCATCTTCCATAATCGGGCGCGTCAAATCAATGATGGTTCCGTTAACACTCCCGGCGACTGCCTTTTTGCGAAGCTCTGGACGAATCGCTTGTGCAATATCGGTTAGTGTCACACCTTTTGTAAATGCTTGTTGTTGACCATCTGGAAATTGAATGTGAATACGTTGATTTGACATGTTTCTCTACTCCTTTTAGTAATAAAATCAATTACACCTTGGCATAATTGTGTAGATAAAAAAAACACATATCCGTCCCTACTAAGGGACGAGTATGTGTTTTTTACCCGTGGTTCCACCCAAATTCCCACTAGTTTATAAGCTAGTGGCTCATTGATTTTGCAGTAACGCCGCAAAAAACGGTGCAAGTTTCCAAGCACGGCTCCAAGGTAGTAAGATGGGAGTACGACATTAGGAAGCTTGCAGCCAAGGCCTCCCTCTCTAAAAATGGTTAATCGCATCTCTTGTCCTTATCATTGCCCATTTCATTTTGTATGAAATTGTTAATTACTATAACGAATAGTAAATTCTTTGTCAAACCCTAAAAAAGAAAAAAATTTAGCGACGGACTTGCAATGGGCGTTCTGGACGTTGTACACAATAGTGACAATGCGGGTCATCACATGCCTCCTCTTGCCACTCATTACACATCGCACAAAAATAACTATCAAACGTGTCATCATAGATGATGGAATTTTGACAACTCGGGCATTGTTGATTTTTTTGAATCGTACCGCTGATTTCTAGCCCATCAATAATCACTATATCTTCGCGCTGTTCAATTCGCATTTTATTATTACCTCCTAATGATTTTTCACTTCTAAGGTCTCATCTTCAGATTGCCATTCTACATGGATTATTGGCTTTGTTTCTCGTTTAAAGATTTTCTCACTTTCTTTTTTGGTGAAGGAATAATAGCCATCTTTATTTAACTGAACATCACTTAAATTTTGGAATTCTTTTGTCCCCTCAATCGTAATTTCTAATGGCCCCAAATCATCATCATCTCCCAGATAAAATAAGCGTAAGCCCACCTCACCATTACTATGATAGATGGCTTTCCAATGCTCACTTTTGGCGATATAATGTATCTCCTGCTTGGGGCTTTGACAAGCTGTCAATAGGATGATGAGGGCAAGTGGAAACATCCATTTTTTCATTAAATATCCCCCTAACCTTGTATGGTGATAGCCCACCCTGTCGGCTTTTCTTCAAAGGCATCCTCGTATTCTGTAAAAACAAAATGAAGCCCCCTTAAATCATCTGGCAAGGGTGGTGTCACCACATACGTACTGCTTTCATGTCCATTTGAGCCACCTGTACCTTTACTTCGGCATTCATAGGACGCATCAATGTATAGACCAAAATGTTTTCGTTGTAATTTTTGCTGAATCGTTAGCTGAGGTTCTTGCTGCTCATCCCAATCGATTAATAATTGCACCACACTTGCATTGTCATATTGACGAACATAAGAAACCGTATACAAACGTTCTCCCTTTGCTACCGTTTTCAATACAGGGATATAGTGACGGAAGCCTGATGGTTCTACCTTTGAAGTATAGTATTTTTCTGATTTAATCAACTGGAAGAACAACGCTAAAAAAGTATCATCGAAACCATATTTCTGTGCCCATTTCGAAATGGTATCATCCGAAGGCAAGCCTGGATTATGAGCAGCTTGCTCTTTTCGTTGCTGCAAAAGTGCACATATTTGCTCATCTATGGTAACAAGCCTTGAATCATTGTATTTGCTATGTTGTTCGGACATCTATATCCTCCTTCCTCCTGCAAGTCCTTCTTCTTTCTATACGTTATTTTCCGCAATTGGTTCCATAAACAGCCTATTTTTACTTGTAAATACCAAAAAAGCTATCCAATACATTGGATAGCTACAGACTGTAGACAAAAGCCCTCGAGAAGTTCACTCTCGAGGGCTTTTATCATTTTTCTTCCTATGTCGGCTTGATATTTGGTAATAGATTACCAAATCCAACATACTCTTCGAGCATAGTTGCTCTC